>MBAA01000111.1:2854-6412 GCA_001940655.1 Promethearchaeota archaeon CR_4 | reverse complement strand
TACACAATATGGCAATTTGGACACGCTGTCACGATAAAATCAACATCCAATCGATCTAATACCTTGTAGCGAAGCAAACTTAGGTCTTTCCCGACCTTTTCCTCGAAAGCGAGCATAGTACCCCCGCAACACGCGTTTTCGTAAATATAATCCTTGATATGCACCCCCACGAGTTGGAGAATTTCCCGATAGTTTTTCTCCGAAACCTCCGAATTAACATAGAGCCTGGTGGGTCTGAACGCCATGCATGGTAATTGTAACGCTACCCGAACCGGGATTTGCACTTGGATTGCTTGGACGAGCTGGTGAAAAATATCGGGCAAGTGGAGGAAATTGATTATGTGAATCACTCGGAACGGTTCTTTTTCGTGATATTTCAAACCTTCTTTCACGAGGATGGCGTTTACCCTTGCACGCGTCTCCGGTTCTCGTAACGCCTCCCTTGCCCGTAATAATTCGCACGTGCAACTACCACAAAGCGTTATGATGGTATCTACCCCAAATGCTTGGGCAATCGCCAAGTTTCGGGCATTGATATGGAGTAAATAGTCCGGATCGGTCGACTCGACGATCTGGGACCCGCAACAGGTGAATTCCGGCACGAACTCGTAAGCGATGTGCAATCTCTCTAGCACACGAGTGGCGGAAACTTCATAGTCGGGGAAGCGGGCTGTTATGAGACATCCCCGAAAGAGGGTTGTTTTCAAGAACTTCTCCCCACATTTTTCTCGTTACCTTCGTCGCCTTTCGAGTAACTACAAGTTTCTTTGTTTTTTGGACTTTCTAATCCGAGTTTTAATTGCACGACGAATTTCTGAAACTTTCTCGCAATTCGGTTAAAATCTATATTGGGGAGGTTTAGATCTTCCCTCATTTCATTCGTCCAGTCATCCATTGGGAAGATAAACCCCATTTGCTCAAGCGTACCTAAATACGATTGGATCTGCTTAGGTACTGGACCCCCTTTATGCACTATATCATGGCGCTTGGCAAATATTTCATTGCGGGGACTGAAATGTTCAGGGCAGGCGATCTCACATAGGGAGCACGAGCAACAGCGCCAAGGATCAAAATCTTCAGAGAAAAACACTTCATATATTTTCCGCGATGGAATCACTTGCACGATTGGGCATTGCTTGTTGCAGAGTCCACATTGATCGCAAATTTTATTTGCTATCGTGAAAACATCACCATCTCTAAAGTATCCACGCTATTCCGTGAAATAATCTAACTATTTCGCAACCGTTCCAATAAATGCCGTGTAGGTGAAAAAAGCATAGTAATCAGGAACATTCAAGATCGAATGTGGTGAATCCATACTCCACAACCAATCGAAAGAATTGGATTCAAAAGGTAATTTAAGAATAGTTCCTTGCTTGAAGTCCATTTTAGCTTGCATTTCAGTCCTATTACATTGAAATGCATAGTGGATGAAGTTTTCATTAATGTCAAGACCCCTTACTTTCCCATTTGGGGCCACGGCATCCGCAAGTAAACGGGTTATGTGACCAATCCCGCAAGCCGCATCAAGTCCAACAGTATTTTTTGGTAGGTAAAGAAAATTAATCATCAAACGAATGAGAGGCTTTCTAAATTGATAATACGTTTCGTAGGTGTGGATTTCACTATCACTCATTTTTGATTCTCAATCTCCTATCAATCGCAAGGTATAATTTTCCCGTTCTTGAACTCGAACCACTCAAGAGCGATTGCCCCCAAGTGGCATGCTGCTGCACAATCTATACATTCACCGTTTTTGAAATAACGCGTTGCACATTTTTTTCGATCCACTTCGAGATCCGAGAGTCCAAAGACAATGGCATACTCTCGACACGCGTGAACACAAGCCCTGCACTTGTGACACGCTGGAATTATCTTTAGGACAGGAGAGAGGAATTTTTTCACAGTCTCCGTATCATCGCCTCCGTAAGATGTAGAATCCACAATCAAATTTGTATGGTTCCTGTTTGACTAACTCTATCTCATCAACATATTTTTGCATCATCAAATGATCGATGGATGTATCTTGAGTGCGGAGCAAATTATCTATCCTTTTTTCAAGAACCGCATAATATTCCGTCCACCACACTTTTTCAGGAAGTAATAGATGGCCCCAAAAATAAAACCCAGTATTGACAAATTGGTCGCGATGCTGTTCTAACCAGGCTTTTGTTTCATGGATGACAAAAAATCCACGGGTTTTTAGTAATCGTTGTATGATCGCTAAAACCTGTCGTAGATCTAATAAATGAATAACCCCTTCTTCCCAAATGATGTCGAAACTTTCGGGCGGAAAAGAAAGTTTTTCTAATGAGTTGTGAATGACTTGGACACGGGCTGCTAAATCCTGTTGTTTGACCTTTTCTTGAAGCAAGTTTATTGCTTGTTGGTCTATGTCGATACCCACTAATTCTCCCAGACTTAGGTTCGCCAGGGCTAATGTAGAACTCCCAGTTCCGCAACCAATATCTAAAATCCGTGGGTGTTGAAGAAATGGTAGCAACTGAAAGGTCGCCCTAGTGTATTTAATAAGGCGTCCGCGTAATTCCTCAATTCCTAATTGATGATATAAATAGTGTGCTATTTCTGAGCACCCCAAATATGTTAAGTTCGTGGTAAATTGCTTTTAAATCGAGCATCGGCAGTGGTGGTTTTCAATTCTCCTTGGGTTTTCTCATACCAACCTGCTTTAGTTTGCAAGGGGTGATCAAATTGTTCGATGTAAGGCTTGATGTCGATCAGGGGGGTTCCATCCAAGATGTCTATATTTTTAACAGTAAGTATGTTATTTTCTCGGGAAATCAACTCAACAATAGACAAACCGATGGGATTCGGACGAACGGGCGCACGTGTTGCGAAAACGCCCCGCTCTTGAGTATCTAAAAAGGGGATCACCTTCAACCGCGAACTCCCTACTTGGTGCAAATGATATAATATTATGATGTGGGAAAATCCCTCGAGATCTTGGAGTCCTAGACAATATTCTCCAAAGACCTCTATCTTCCCTTCAGTTCCACTTGCTGCGGCCGGTTGGATAGGCATCCCGTCTACATTTTTAAAGGGGGTGTGGATGATTCCAATCTGCTTGTATGTTATAATGCTCAATCTGAAAACCTCTTCAGACTTTCACTTAAGACAGCTGAAATTTTACAAACAACTCAAATTAGTGAATGGACATTCATATATTTGAATATAGGTCTCTTCAAAAAAATTAACGTTAATGAAAAAATTCTTTGAATAATCTCTTTCAATTGAAAGTATAGGAGAGGAATATGAATAAAACGCAAGTATTTGTTACGATATAAGAGTAGAAAGTTATTAATAATTGCCTTATGAATATCTATTCAGACAAAGAGAAAAATGATGAGTTATGGTAGGAAAGCAAAAAGGAACCCTAAAAATTGACTCTTACCAAGGAGCTATGGGCAAGTGGCAAGGGGTTCAGATATCATTTGGCAAGATCCAAGTCGGCGAGGAAGAAGAATGGGAACCGATGGGTCCCACTCCAAAACCCCATATTCCCGACCTGCGTTCCTGGTTTATGCGCCTTATGACGCG
>MBAA01000111.1:2216-2838 GCA_001940655.1 Promethearchaeota archaeon CR_4 | reverse complement strand
GATTTTGGAAGCGATATTGCAGTGGAGGCCCCTGTGACCCGTTGTATAACAGGCATTAAACCAAAAACACTCGATGACATATTAGAAGCGTACGAGTGGGTATGTGAAGAAATTACCCACACCCTTTCAGCCGCTCATACGGGTCAAGAAGGTAGTTACTTGGACTATGAATCAAAATCCTTTGTAGCGGGATTGTGCGATGGTGTGGGGATGGAGTGTGCAGATCTGGCCCAAATTATTGCTTATGGGATGCCGAAGGGAGATCCAGATGCCCCGCTTGTAGCCACAGGGATGGGAACGTTAGACAAGAAAAAACCCTGTATCTTAATGATCGGACACAATGTTGCTCCGGGGATTGAGCTCGTTGATTATCTCCGCGAGAAAGGTCTTGAAGACAAGGTTGAAGTGGGCGCAATTTGCTGCACAGCGCACGATTTGACTCGTTATTTCGAAGGTGCGAAGGTCGTCGGTACAATTTCTAAGCAACTGCGGTATATACGATCCGGTGTACCAGATGTTGTCATGGTGGATGAGCAATGTATTAATCTCCTCAGTTTACCAGAAGCGCGAAAAATTGGAGCTGCCTTTATAGCTACAAATGAAAAGTGTATGATGGGTCTTC
>MBAA01000111.1:1054-2189 GCA_001940655.1 Promethearchaeota archaeon CR_4 | reverse complement strand
ATATCGTAAGGGATCTCGTGGAACAAAAGGTGGAAGGCGCACTTGTTTTAGATCCTATAAAAGCCGGTATGGTCGCTGTTAATACGGCGATGAAACTCCACCCGATCCGCAAACAAAAGACATCCATCCCATCAGAAGGGGAAATAATCGCAATGACGCACCAGTGTGTCGCGTGTTATAACTGCGTCCGGGCGTGTCCAAACGACCTTCCGCTAGTGGATTGCATCCTAGAAGCCCGTGAAGAACACAAGTTTGAGAAAGCGAGTAAAGTCATCCATGAGTGTGTCGGATGCGGGCGTTGCGAGGAAGAGTGTATGCGAGGCGTTAAACCACACATGCTTCTGACTTATGCTGCCCAGCAGTACATCGCAGACGAAAAGTTTATGATGCGCTCTGGGCGCGGACCGATCACCGATGTCGAAATCCGGAACGTGGGTGCTCCTATTGTTTTGGGTGAGATTCCGGGTATCATCGCGATTGTTGGATGTGCCAACTATCACAAGCGGTTTGACGAAGTGGCCCTCATCGCACAAGAATTTCTCCAAAGAGGGTATATTGTCGTAACTACGGGGTGTGGTGCAATGGATATTGCGACCTACAAGGCAGACGCCGAAGGTCACTCCTTATACGAGCTCTACGGAGGGGCGTTCGATCGGGGTTGCTTAGTCAATTGCGGTAGTTGCGTCTCCAATCCCCACATCACCGGGGCCGTGTATAAAGTCGCGAATATTTTCGCACGACGACCGCTTCGGGGGAACTTTGAAGAGATCGCGGACTATGCACTTCACCGGGTTGGTGCGGCCGGCCTCGCGTGGGGCGCGATGTCGCAGAAAGCTGCCTCTATCGCATCTCACGTCAATGGATCAGGCGTCCCTGTCGTGGTAGGACCCCATTCTGCGGAATACCGCAGGATTTACCTTGGTCGCGAAGACGATCCTGAAGCATGGAAAGTCTATAATGCTCGGGATGGGAGTTATCCTCACGAGATCGAGAATTGCCCGGAACATCTGCTTGCCATTGCCGAGAGTATGGAAGAATGCATTGTCCTGCTCGCGAAATTATGTTTTCGCCCGGCAGACTCGATCAAGGGGCGCAACATTAAGCTGTCGCACTGGATCGACTTGAGCAAGAAATA
>MBAA01000111.1:0-1037 GCA_001940655.1 Promethearchaeota archaeon CR_4 | reverse complement strand
ATCCCACGGAGCTTGCTAAATTTATCCGGGTGGAATCTGATGTCCCTGTAAATATGAAGAACGAGATTATGGCTGCGCTCAAATCAGTCCACTGGAAAACCCGGGAGATCATCGATCCAACCCTTGTAGAACGAACCTGCCATAAAGCATAATTTTATGGTAATTTTTTTCGTCTTTTTTTTGTAAGAATGAAACTTGCCCTTGATATTTACTCCCTGTCGAACTTTTTACCAAGTATTATTGTCCTTGCGAATTTACGCGAGATATTACAATAACATTCGCTATCCAATTCCACAGAGATTTTAGATATTTCTTTAATTAATTTTTTCAATTGACTTGCTTGAACAACCCTTACTATAAATATGATCAAATGCCGTGGTAAGAGACACGAGCAGAACCCCAGGGGGGCCTCGCCAGCGGAGCTGGCGGAACAGGCTTGATAGCCAGTGATGATAGATAGTACCTCCCGTTATATAAACCTGCCGGAGCAAGAAATGACGCGGAACCACGGGGAACCTATTGTCCACTATGCCAGTTCCGCGATCACGCAAGAAAATCATCTGCTTAGGAAATCAAACCAAACCAAGATGTGGTTCTCGGATCATTCGCCTCCCCCCTCCTCCGGTTCGTCCTCGTTCCCGTAATGGGCTGTGATGAATCGGTCGGCAATGTTGCCCGTGGAGCTGCCGTGCCGGTCGTAAATGCGCCCGCAGGAGGAGCAGATGGCGTAGTCCGCGCTGGCGCTGTCGTCCAATATTCCCTGCACGCCGAGACGGGCACAGTAGTTGCATTTCTGGGAGGTGTACCACGCCCCCACGCCGTCCGTCTTGGGCATGTCCCCGCCGAACCGCTCGAGGGCCTTGTATTGCCGCAGCAGGTAATCTTTCACGGGTTTGAAATCCTTGAGCATCGCTTGGACAATCGCAGACGGCCCCCCCTCGCTGGAGGAGTGCAATTCGAGGTTCTCGTGGGCGATGTAGGCCGCCCCCGACCGTGCCTGGCAGTAGAGGGTGACCCGGAACAAATATTCCAATATG
>MBAA01000060.1:19257-21529 GCA_001940655.1 Promethearchaeota archaeon CR_4 | reverse complement strand
ATGTCGCTCCTCTTACTGCTCGCGCAAGACCGGGTGCCATTGGGCGACCTCACTGCTAATACCGTGAAGGCCCTCTCCATAGACTGGGAACCACTGTTTTCCATCTGGCAATCCTGCCGCGACACTTTGGAGCGGGGACGGGCAACCGAGGCGAGGATCTCGGAGCTGGGCCCGTGCCTCGTGATCCCCAAGACTCGCATCTTGGAATTGGTGGACATGTTGGCGGAGGTCAAAGACCCGGCCGAGAGTCCTCTCATCGCCCGGTATGTCAGCGAGCTTTGGCAATACACTAGCCAAGGGGGCATGTTCGAATGGGCCCCGATCCACGTCCGGGACGCGGAGGTGCGGGAGATCATCCGCTTGTGGCGAGACACGCCCTACATCCGCCGCACCAACAAGGTGGGCGAGTACTATTATCTCAACCTCGAATTTCCTACCACCGGCGCTCCCTTGGAACCCACCCTCACGTGGGATACGTTCGATTTCCCGTTCCTGTTGACATCTCCGGGCGGGTATTTCCCCCACACCCCATTACCGCAGAACCTCGCAGGCATCCGTCCCATCGCCCCCGTTCTCCCGAAGGAGGAGTTCGACCCCATGGTCGCCTTCCTGAAATTCTGCGAGGTCCGGTTCGAGGGGCCCGTGACCCTCCTCGAGTACCGGCACTATTACGCGCTCTTGGACGCCCCTGTCGCCAGGGAAGTCATTGTCGTGAAGCTCCGGGGGGGAGGTTGGGGGCCTTACCATGACGTGGGCCTCGCGGGATTTGCGGCCCTGTTCATGCCGGCCGGACAAAACACGCGCATCTTTACGTATAAGGTTGGGTCGAACATCGTCGAGGAAGGGCCGAGTCTCGTCAAGGATCTCGCCCGGGAATGGTGCTCGCCCGCGTTCAACTCCGCCCAAGACCTCGCGGAAATGCTGCTCCATTTCCGGAACGAGCTTCGCCTCGATGTGGACTTGTCGCTCGCAGACCCTCTGAATAACGCCCATTTCGTGGTTGCCTATTCTGACCCCAACATCTTCCTGAACATCGCCGACATCTGGGAACTCAACGCGTCTGGCGCGTGGGTGTCCGTCTTTACCTCGGACGAAGAGGTCGAGGCCTACCGCAGCATAATGGTCAATCGCGCCGCTAAGACTGCTGCCGTCCACCCCCTCGTCGAGGATAAGATGGCCCGGACGCTCGAGAAACAATACCCTTCCGTTGCAGCATACGTCGCTCGAGTCCAAGAGGCTGCGGGCGAGGAGGAGGAAGAAGAGGAAGAAGAAGAAGAAGAAGAGGAGGATTATTGTGATGAAGAGGAGGAGGAGGACTAGTACACTGTGACCGATGCGCGGAAATTGCCCTCCTTTAGAGGCACGAATTTCTCGTGGGCGAAACCCGGGACATCCATCAAAGATCGGGTTGCAGAGCTCAAAAAGACAATCCGGTTCCGGTCATCTTTTTCCCCCGCCGCTAAAAATGGGAAGCGCGGGAAACCCATGGCAGAAGATACTGCCTCGGAAGAGGTGCTTCGGGCCTTGTCCTTTGACCATATGCTCTACGATGAGACCCTGATCAACATTGGGAAGGAGCTGGCGGGAACCGGAAAAAACGCGAGCGATTTTTTGCTCTATACTGTGCTCCCGCCCCAACCGGTAAACGCAGGTACCCTTGCTGATGATTTAACTTTGGGGGACATCTTGCACGACTCGGTCGTGCGGGAATTCACCAACGTCTTGCCGGGGTCGCTGTTCCTCGCGCGGGTGTTTGCCCAAGATGGGGGCGTTGCAGACTTGCAGGGCCTCGATACATTGCTAGACTCCTCGATAGGTTTGGGACCCCTCTTGGCACGGGCGTTGATCCCCTCCGCTGGCGAAGCGGGGCAAGGCGAAGCGAAGCAAGTGTTCATATCGGACGTGCATCCCCACGTGACCTTCTCTGAGGATGTTCGCCGGCAATTGCAGGAGATCCCGGTTGACGACGAGCTCGCCGAGAACATCGAGTTCCTCGGTTTCGGGATGGAGGGAGCACTCTACGCGGACCTCGCGGTGATCGTAAGTCACTTGACCGAGGAACAGAAGGGGAAGTATTTCGAGAAACAGGACTCCAAGTGGGAGCAAATGACCCGGATCAACACAAGGGTTCTCGGCAAAGTCCGCGAGGAGTTCCGCGAACATCACAGGGTGCATCACAAACCAAACGGGCCATTTCCTGCATTCGAAGACATGATGGCCCCCAAACCCGACAAGGACGAACCCCCCTACCGCTATTTCACCTTTGCCTATT
>MBAA01000060.1:19059-19164 GCA_001940655.1 Promethearchaeota archaeon CR_4 | reverse complement strand
CCTCCGGCACAACCGGTATGTCCAAACGGCCAAAGTCGCAATTAATTTTAGGGAAGAGGTGGATCCCGCGATCGAGGAGAGTCTCGACCGCCTCGGGACGCGCGT
>MBAA01000060.1:13723-18964 GCA_001940655.1 Promethearchaeota archaeon CR_4 | reverse complement strand
AGTTCCGCGAGTACGCGGGTCTTGGCAAGAACGCCGAGGTGGGAACCCTCCCCGCCGGCCTTGAGAAGAACGTGCTCGACCTGTACCTGTTCTACCTCGAGCTCTCCTTCCTACTCGGCCTCCCGACGATGTCCAAGGCAGGTGCCGTGACCGCTAATTTGAAGGATGTAACAACAAACGTCCGGGCGATCTTGCTGGCGGGGGTTCCCGACCGGTTGGGAAACGTCAAAAAGGGCATCAACGACACGCTAGCGAGCGTGGAGGGTCCCGCGGATGCCAACCATCTCACGACCGTCCTTAATTACTTTCAGAAAAAGCGAATTGAAGAGGAAGAGCAGGAGAAACAGGATCAGGAAGAGACGAGCGGCGAAAACCAGGTAGCACCCGCGTCTAGCACCGCGAAAGATAAACCCGTGATAAAGTTCGAGGGTATGTTGGAGCTCGTTGAGGCGTGCCAGCACTCGAGCGACCGGTACCCAACCCTCTTGGACAAACTGTTCTCGGAAGCGGGGTACATTGCCAAAGAACTGGCCAAGGGCGAGGAACTGGCGGCCCAGCGGGCAAAGGCCGCGGCCGAACGCGCGAGAACGGGGGAGAGACAGACACAAGGGGAAATGAAGAAAGAGAGGGAAGATGAGGAGCGGTACGCCTGCACGAGATTTATCGCGGCACTGTTCGCCAACCCGGACATCCAACAGGCGATGCGCCGGTGTTGTAACATGCGGGGGTTGCTCGGTCACCTGTACCGGTCGCACCTGTTTTACCTCCCCCCGGCCGTCCCAGACTGTGACCCGTTCCCTGACCAACAACCTATGACCCTCGCGCAGGTTGTCGCAGTTCAAGAGGACATCGATGAGCATTCTTTGGCCCACTCGGCCGGTTTCACGTCAGGATCCAAGTGCCGCGTGATGCCGGACTTCTCATTCAAGCTCAAGGATGGCAAATCCGTGAAGAACCACTTGCAAACCTTAGCGGCAGCACACCAGAACCGGGAGATTTATTACCTTGGGTGGCGGGCCGCGAACTGGCGCGTCTCCGCGTACCACCTCAACTGCATGCGGGTGGCGGCTGCACACGTTGCGAAGAAGAAAAATGTGTCGGTTCCACAAGCGTTTGAGGACGCCCGCGGCGAGGACATCATGAACATATTAAAAAAGGCCGGGGGGAGATTATCCTTTTTTTGGGAAGTTTGGGAAACTGTTTGAGTTAACGTGTAATGGGTTGGGAATTTTCTATGACAAAAATGGGACCATTTTTCCCAAATCCAAAATTTATAAAAATAGGCTGATCCCATAAATAGTCAATTTAAGGAGAAGAGTAAAAATGCAATTGCGCCCTTTAGTAAAGGTCGGTCAGAGGAGGTTTCTACTCCGTCAAGACGATACTATTCGCATTGAAGGCAAGACCATCGCCAATATTGGTCAGATTCACGGATTAGGTGAAATAGAACACTTAAAAGGATTGAGTCTTGCCCATAATCATATAGAAAAGATTGAGGGTTTAGATGGACTAGTCCACTTGGAATGGTTAGACCTTTCTGACAACCTTATTTCTTTCATAGAAGGCCTCGAACACCTGGAAAATCTTAAGACTCTTTCGCTTAGTAATAACCAAATTGAAGTGATAGAAGGTCTCGACAGATTAAATACTCTTCAGGAACTTGATTTATCAAATAACCACATATCCAAGATTGAAGGTTTGGAAAAATTACCCCTTCTTAAGTTTCTCTTTCTCCGTAATAATAAGATTGAGAAAATTGAGGGTTTGGGAGCAATAATTGACCCCGTTACCATAAATCTTGACAATAATCCAATTGAAGAATGGCCGGTAGAAAAAACCGCCTCGAAACTCGTTTCTATTTCCCGCCTGCAAGATGAGTTAATGAAAAAACAGCACGAAATAGACATCATTAACCTAATGTTGAAATTTCGACGACCAGGGATGAATCAGGAATCTGTGATGAAAGACATTCAGGCGAGTCAAGGGGGATGGGATTGGAGCAAGATTGCCAACGAAATGGAGAAGGCGCGTATGCAGTATTTAGAAACCGATAACCCTGCGATAAAAATACAAGCGAAAAAGCGCCTACAGGAATTGCGGCAAATTAGTAAAACCCTAGTTTTTTAGAATAACCTCCGATTTTCTTCCGTCTGTGGTATAGGCAAATAAAGCGAGTTGTTTTTCTGTCGAATCATCGATTGGAATCCACAAACAAGGATTGGAGGGAAGCATTCACTTTTTCGGTGCTTTGCTTAACCCAATTTTCTTAAGAATCTTTTTCCAGTGTTTATCTTCTTCAATAAAAATTTTGACATCGTTGTTCGAGATTTTGATATCGTAGAATGTCCACTCGATATGCAAAAAAGTGAGAGGATGGTGTTGATTTAAAGATAAAAATCCGAAGGGGTATTGCAGGTTTCTCTTTTGTAACCAAATCCAAGAATTTTGCTCAATTTTTACTTCTCTTTTCTTTTCGGAGAGTGTTTTGTTAACAATTTCCGAGGAATCATTTCTAAAGGAACTTTCCATCAACCGTTTGAAGCTTTCAAAATCGGGTAAGATATTCAGAGGGTTTTCTAATAACTCAACCCTATGTTGAGATGAGTCAAGAAAATCCTCGTTTGTCGAAGATCTTGAAAAAATACTTAACATTTCCCCATTAAATAGGATTATGAACATATTTCATCAGAATGCTGTACTATTTCTCAGTTTAATAAAATTTGTGCGTTTTGAATAGACGTTCAATTCAACCTCCAATGAATGCAGGAATTAGCAATCTAATAATTTTAACGAATATTTCAGATTTTTTCAAAAGCCTCGATTAATTCATCATATCTTTGCCGTATAACCTTCAGATCTTCCTTCATCCAAGGTAATCTCTTGCCATCGAGGAAATAGTCTAAGAGCGAATCTAATTGGGTAACAAGTGCCTGGGCTACAAAAGCATTGCGCGATATATGTAGGAACGCGCATAAGCGATCTAAAATCGTTGCAATTTCGAGAGGAATCTCAAAAATGGAAGAGATTTGCACGGTTTGAACGCAGACCATTAATCCTATTCCTCCAAATTTCCTTCTGTGGATATGCTCTCAATGAACGTTATTTTCCGTAATTCGAAGTTAATCTCAAAAGAATGATTCTTCGCGCACGTGCAATACAGTTTCTTCCCTTCTCTCGCGAATCGCACAATTGCTTCCCTACATCTGGGACCATCGAACGGGTAGGCAATGCAAAATTCGGGTTTAAAGCAGCGAGACTTCTTATTTCGAATAGGGGCGATCTTATCCAAGTCGTTGGAGAATGCTTCCAAAGTTTTATTGAAGGACAGGAGTGCATTCTTCAGGACTTCCTCGGGTGTCGTGTTTAGGAATCTATCTTTGGCCATCTCATTCAGTTTGTCGAGATATTCCAACTTTAACCAAATTCCGTTCTTATTTTCTTTTTTATTTTTGTTTGGGATTACCATATATGTTTTTCACCTAAGTATCATCCGATGATTATCAGATATCTATAATATATCTCAATCATTAAAAAGACTATCGGATATTTTTTATTATGGAAATAAGATATTCTCAATATAAAACAGGTCAAAGTTATATTCAAATTCCTATGAAAGCAGCAAAGATGCTCGGATGGAAAGATCAGGACATTTTAATTGGTGAAATTAAACCCGTTGATGGGAAAGTAGGGATATTCTTAACCAAAAAGGAAAATAAAGAATAATCTTTTGAGATTGCGTTTTTCATTTTTTCCGATAATTGGACTCGCAAAGTGTCCAATGTGGGACATTTCGGGACTTTTGGCGGCCGCCATCTTGGACCTTAACCTGCTTCCTCCCATTCGCCTATAGAGCATTCAGGCCTGTTATATCCTTCCTCCTCAAACTTATATATAAGGGACATCAACCAAATTGGCGGCCCCAATTGAATAATGTATAATTTGAGATATATCGTGGCAAACAGTAGTCTTTCATTAAGATGATTTGAACTTGGCAATATTGTGGTATTTTTCAATTACAATCCGATATATCAAGAGCGTGCTACTTCGAAACGGCGACAGTAACGAAATAATTAGAGGTATTTTTGACATTCCTGGGAGCGACCCTTGCCAGTACCTCGTTGGCATACTTTTCGTCAAGGAAGAAAATCTCGCGCCAACACGTTGTAGTGTGAGATGAGAAATTGCTTGTCGTGAGAGAATCACCAGCACTCGCGGGAATTTCACATCCTGGGTAATCTGGGCAAGGATTTTCTTTGATATCTTCCAATTGAATAAATTCTCTTATGTTCTCTTGCCCTTCTTAACGATATAAGGTGGGAGCGAAGTTTGCAATAGCAACCCTGCGGAATTCGCATAGAATTTCCCTGTTAGTGTTACATTATTTTCCTCAAACATTTATATAAAGCGGCCGCAACCAAATTGGCGGCCCCAGAGATGTACCGACCTTTTGAGAGGTGGTTATAAAGACAGGTAATCTTGCGTCATCTTGCTTAGAACACGCGGTTATTGCTTTAAAACTATGTTGCTATTCAGTTTCTCAAGAGCGTACTAAACCGACACGGCGTGAGTAGCGAAATAATTAGAGGAATTTTCGTGATTTTTGGGAGCAACCCTCGCCAGCACCTCGTTGGTATGCTCTGTGATTTGGTCGTCTTCTCTCTTCACAAAGAGAATTTGATTACAATCTCGACATTTGTTTCCTCTATAAATGAAGCGATGACTGCCTGCCCCTGCCTAGATTCACCGCCCACTGAGGGTTTGGGAATTCTCTTGATTGCAGATACATTTATGAATGTTCATTGAAACGATTGTCACATCTTTCTTTGATTTTTTATCTTCTTCCCAATCCTCCAAAAGTATTTCTGTTACCGAGAGAAGGTGAGGTTACACGCCCCGCAAGCGAATATCCCTCGTGTGTTGAGTTGCTGTTACAAAGTCATAGGGTAACTGTTACACGTCAGTTATACCCCTCTTTATTGAGATTCCATTGACCAAAAAAGTTGCTTCCAACTCGCAACCAATCGCATAGGGCCCTCAGGACTCGATGTTACAAAGAAAAATCATCCTCCTCGCCATAGACAACAAAAAAATGCGGACAATCGATTTCCCAAGTGATAAAATCCAAAATTCTCAGCAAGTCAGGAACCGACAGTGACAACAAAACTATCCTAAATAAAAAATACCTGTAGGTCATCAGAATCATTCAAATTTGCTTCTCCTTAGATCTCTATATAAGGGACT
>MBAA01000060.1:12560-13698 GCA_001940655.1 Promethearchaeota archaeon CR_4 | reverse complement strand
ACTTTGTAAAAATCTGAAATATTGAAACGGACAAGTCCCATCTCAGGAAGAACGGTCAAAATCATTCTGAATTGAGGAAAATTGCTATGAAGAATTTTTGTTCTTATAGTATATACAGTACTTATTTCTTTAAATAAACAGAACACCATAGAACACTTGGCAAGTCCCGCTTGCCAGGGTCATCTCGTGCGCGGCCTGCCCCCGCTGCACGGACCCTTTCCTCTCTTTTACCTTATTTGCGAATTTTACAATCGCTACATTTTTTCATTCTTCTTTTGTAACTGGAAGAATCTTAATGAGAAAGGTACTTGGCCACCTTTTTTACTCAAATCATAGAGAAACAGAAGCGGGAGCAAGAGAAATCTCACTACCACCATCCACCCCTCCTATGAACGCTCTTTCGCTGGTACTAAAAATTATAATGATATAGGAAGAATTCTCTGAAAAACAGTGGATATTCTTCGAATGTCCACTCTTTATCCACTGTCTCAAAATAACAGTGGATATCCCCTTTTCTCCTAATGGGTTGCTTAGATTGCACCCGGAGGAAGCAAATAGGCTATTCCCAACAGTGGACATTTCGCAAGTATCCATTGTTTGCGCAATTCCTATCGGAAATCTGAGGGCCAATACTAGGAAAACAAACAGTGGACATCGCTTTTCCCCTATGAGAGGTACTTGAAGTCACCTGGGATCGATCCGTCATCATATTGACCTCCGACACAAATTTAACCCATAATTTAGGCACAATCTCCATCTCTGTGGAATTATAAGCGTTACTTTTTCTGAGTGAGAGGGAATGCCTTTTCATTTCTGTCGGAAAGACCAATTGGTGGGCGCTCAAACGTAAATCTTTAAATTATTTGACTCGATTAAGAGAATGTTGTGTAAAGTGTGTAAAGTTTGGTAATAGAACTTGCCATCCCTATGCATTATTTAACCGACAGAAAAAATACTCGTGATGAGAATGGTTAGAAAAAACATCTCAATAACGGATGAACAGGCCTCCCTTATTGAGCAATTAGGCCTTTCATTGTCGAAAATTGTTCAAAAACGCCTCGATGAAATGATGAGGGACGCCGGGTTTAATACCCGAGCGTCGCGCCGTGGAAGTGGCAATAACACAAAACGAACACCT
>MBAA01000060.1:10592-12523 GCA_001940655.1 Promethearchaeota archaeon CR_4 | reverse complement strand
GTTTTCGTGGCATTTAAGGCAAGCGGGACGGAAAAAGAGACAGAAGACGCAAAGATTCTTTTTTTGGATAAATTGCATACTAATAAAGACCCTTCTGCTCAAGAGCAAGCGATTAGGGATTATGCAGGGATCGTAAATCACAACATATTTTCTTTAGAAGGTTTGCGGTCAATAATCCTCTCCAATTGCCATCATTGGTGTGATGAGGAAAAGCTTGTTGAAATCTGGGGAAATGGACGTGAAAAATCAAATGTCACGACCCAAGAGAATAAACCCACAATCCAGGAATGGAAAAAAGATTCAAAAAAACGAATTGAATATATAGACTCTCGTGCGGCATACTGGAAAGGTCGGATTTGGTCAATATTAAATAAGGATATGCACGGACCTTTCCAGAATTACGGCGATTTTCAAATTGAATATACCCTTGCCAATTTTGAACTTGACGAGGGGCGTGAATTGACCGATGACCAGGCAAAAATCGTAGCAAAAGCGAAAATAAGGGATTATTGCTCCCAAAATCGCCGTAGTGATCCTTTTGGCAATGAAGCAATGGAACGTCAGCACGGAGCAACGTTCTATGCAAATATCAATAAAAATAGCACGGTTGAGGACATAGAAGACGTTCTTAATTTATCCCTTCACGCACCTACTCCCGCCGTTGAGGATATGTTAAATTACATAATTGCTAAAGGGCCACGCACGGAAGATGGGAAAAAACCCCGTTGGGGTAAATCTGCCCTTAAGAATTGGCGAAATGATTTATTACGGAAGGAATTGCAAGTAAAGCAGGAACAGGCAAAGACTAAGGAAGTAGACGCGAAAAACGCAACCCCTGAGCAAAACCCGCTTTCTGAACAGGAAATTCTCGATAATCTTGGTGACGTTGCTTTTGAGAAACCCCTACGATATTTGCGGGAAACCCTCGACCTCGCTCACGTTGGGGATACTCGTCAAAAATTGTTGGTTACGATTCTCATCTGTGGCACATATTTTAAAGATAATTTCCAATTGTTTCTGCAAGGACCCTCCGGGACAGGAAAGAGTCATTTGGCGAGCGCCTGCTTAGAATTTATGCGAAAGATTGATTATGATTCGCTTGGAGCGACCACGGGTAATGGTTTGAAGCGCAAACTCAGTAGTAAATCTGCAAACGCGCTTAAATTGTTATGGCTTAAAGAGGCAGACGGAATCTCAAAGGATGATACTGTAGCCGCACTAATTGTCAGATTAATTTCTTCTGACGATAAGGGGGCGAAATTTCTCTGTTGCGCCAGGGAAGGAGAGGAAGGAGATGAGAATGGACTTATAGAATTTGTCATTCCCGAGATTTCTTTCCTAACGATGAATGCAGGAGGACAGATTAACGAACAAAATGAGTCTCGAATGTGGTTAGTCGAATGCGACTCCGGTACAACGCAGAATAACCGAGTGGTGAAAGAATCTGAATTTTTGGACAAATTCAAGAAAATTGCGAATAAGAATATGTTCGAGTTGAGAGCGAGGGCATGGCAACAATGTATCATTCCACTTTTGATTGGTTTCGAAGGTGATGTTTTCGTTCCCTACCTTGAAGAACTCAGCAAATTATTTGTGGCAAAAGCAACCCCAATTGCACGGCACGCAAAGAAATTTCTTAAACTCATCGAAATCATAACTAAAATGCACGCAGCTATTGATCCAGACTCTCGGACATTCATCGAAAAAGACGGGATAAAATACTCGGTTGCTGAACCGTGCGATTATAATCTTACCTGCGAAATCGCCTGGAAAAGTATCTCGGGCACCATCCATCATCTTACACGCTCAGATATGATACTGCTCGAAAATCTCCAAGCATTGACAGATGAGGCGCAGAAAGAGGAAATCAAAAATGTTAACGATGGAAACAAGCGACAAAGCACGTTAAACGTTGATGGAGAAAAAGGAAT
>MBAA01000060.1:5885-10464 GCA_001940655.1 Promethearchaeota archaeon CR_4 | reverse complement strand
ATATAATTTGTCCTTTCTTTTATTTTGTTCAATCCTGAATTTTCATCAATTGTTGGATAATGATGACGGTAACATCGCCAGAAGGTAACAGTTGATCCCTAATTTTGTAACGGTAACTCGCCATAGACGATATTGTCGCGGAGAGCGGCCGTTACACCTACTGTTTCTAATAATAGTACCAGAATTGTCACCTCATTAATAGCATTAGCAAAAACCATTAAATGTCACCTTTCCCATTACTTGTAACAACCACCTATTGAAATAAGAGGTAGATTAACTAAATGGGAAATCAAATAGGAAAGCAAATGCAGGATATTCCGTTAAAGATCTGCTTTCCAGTATGGTTCTGGAAGATTTTGAATGTTATGTCCGTTAAACACAAGCGACCGGGGCGTATTAATCAAATCCTCACGGAAATTATCGAGGAATTATGTGTCAAAGTTGAGAAGATTTTGGATGAAAAAGCAATGCCACCTCTCCCAAACGGTAAATTGAAAATTTCGACAACTCAGGGATTGATGACCCTTCTTTCCATCCAGAAAAAGATGATGGAAATCGCCAATAAACAATCTTGCAAAGGAGGGATTATGTTCAGATTTTCAATCCCAAAACCCCTTTGGGAGCGAGCAACTTCATTATTGGAGCGAATCCATCAATTGATGGAAGCGCGTGCCGCGTATGCGGTAAAAAAGTTAGGACACCTCAATTTAAAGAGCGAGGTGCCCGCCTAACCCGAGTAGGGTTTTCGTGCAATCTTTGAATTTTGAAATAGAGTTAGACGCTCTCCGCAAGGAATTAGATGAGACGCTTTATCTCTGCGGCGTGCGAAAATTGGGAAAACCCGGCCGCGACGCTAAAGCGGAGTTGTTTATAATGAAGGTCCGGATTCTTCTGGACAAGTCCCGCCTGTCGCCTGTCGCCTCGCTGTCGCTTCCCAAGGCGACCCCCTCTCCTCAGGCCCCTTTGGTCCCTATTGCAAGGGAGGAAGGGAGGGTGTCGCCTGTCGCTTCACTGTCGCCTCCCAAGGCGACACCATTGAAATCGAAAGGAAATCAAATTTCTGAGTGGGTTAAAGCACACCAAATTGGGAAATCTTACCGACAAATTGCCAATGACCCCAAACTGAATCCAATGCACTTTGGATTCCAATACATCGCAAAGAAGGTAGCAGAAGTGGAAGTGAAATAAAACTATGCTAAAAGATGAAGTGAAAAATGAAAACAGACGTGACGACAAATTTGTGCCCATAATTGGGAAGATACCCTGGTCGTTACTAAGCCAGGTAGAAGATCACCTCCGTGCTAAATATGGGAAGGCCGGAGGGCATTATGAAATCTTTTTCCGGGAAACCATAACTGACGCAATACAAATGGAGGAAATCAAGGATTTCGTCAAGAGAATCTTTTCCGGGAAAGCGTCTTCGCGGGAAATACTTGCTTTTGGGGAAATTGGAAAAGCATTTCTGATAACCCTCGTGCAACAAGTTATTCAACCCGACGCTCAACCTCAATTCAAAGAAATAATGCAGAACGCAGATTCCTTTGTAACGCAATCGTTCGTTGAATTACAAGAGGAGTTTGAAACCCTTATCTCGAAAGCGATAAAGGCGTTTTCAGGACAAGCGATGCCGCAGGAAATAGAGGATTTTGGAAACATCGGAAGGTGCTTAATTATAAAGTTTGTGCAACAAGCGACGCAAGCCCAGCTGTTACCCCTACTCGAACAAGTAATTCAGGACATTAACACTTTTTTAGCAGGTATTTTAGGTAAGATCGAACGTGATTTGGCAAATCCAAAAGGCGATTCAGCAGATGGATATGAAAAAAGCGAGGTTTAACCTCAAAAGGACTCTTGCAAAGCAAATTTGCAGGAGATTAACACCGACGTTTTTGCACAACAATTTAGAGCGATACGCAATGAACGTTATCGCAGGGCGGGATGCCGTACAAATAATAAGGAAGACTGAGGGCGAATGCCCGCTCGTAAAGCAACCAAACCAATAGAAAAAGAAGCAAAAGAGGAAGAGGTTGCTGCCTTAGACTTGGGGTTAGTAGCAGACACCCCTATTGTGCCAGAATTGCCGTTAGAAGCGGCCGAGGAAGCGAAAAGGATACAAATGGGGAAAAGTGGCAAGGGATTTTCTCCTAATAAGGATAAAATTCTGGAATTTGTTCGCATTTGGAATAAGAATGTGCCAGAATTGCAACTATCCCCGGAGGACGCCGATACTAACACATCCCAATGGCCTACAAACGAGCGATTCTTACGCTATAAGGTGATGTTTGAAGCGACCGGGACACCAAACATACACCCAAAAATGGTCCATTCGCGAGATGCGCTAGGAGGGTGGTCATTCGCGGGATTTTGTCTAATCTTTAACTTGCCTTTTGATCTCCAGGAAGGGGCGAGCGAGGGCGAAATTGCTCGGATGACAAAGGTATTTATGAAATTCGAGGAATATTGCCTTTCGGGATTTCCTTACCCCGTGGTTGGTGCAAACGGGAAATTGAATTTTCGCAATAAACCGATGGACGCAATAGGGTTTCGAAAAAAACTATGGTACGTCGTAAAGTGTGTTCAGGAGGTGTTTTCCGGTGCGACCGTAGCCTCTTCCTCGAAAGGTCAACCCGTCAATCTAGAGGAGTCCCGACAAAAAATTGTAAAGGACAAAAATTTTGGTCCCTTCTTTGGAAAAACTATGGAAGAGCGCCTTATGTTCCGCGTGGTCTCTTATGCGTCCCAAGAGGCCCACGATGCAATAGGGATTTCACCGGCGATTGTGGCAACGCGGCGACAGAAGGAATTATTGACCAAGCGATCTGGGGACAAACAAAAATCGCACGATGCCCTTACAACGGCAGAAATTCAGGCCATAAATATTGCCCTAATGCCGCCTATGTTAGAAGAGGGTCAAGAGCGTGAATTAAGTACCGTAAATGAACACGGTTACGTGTTTGAGGATTGGGTGCTCTGGGAATATGCCTTAGATATGGGATTTCGGGCACAGGAAATTGCAACCTCTCAGTGGGAGGACCTAATTGAGGAAAAAGGGATACTAAAACGGGCAATTAAAATCCGATTTGAAAAAACAAAGAAACACGACCTAATTGTCCCGATCTCGGTTGAGTTATGGAGAGATTTACAAACCTTGAAGACTCTTCGCTCTAAGACGGGACTAAATGACCACGGTTTTCTCTTTGTATCCTCAAGCGGCAATCCTTATATCGGGTTTACCCCAAAAGGCATAGAGAATGGTGTTACTTATGAGACCATTGATTGGATTAAGGGGAAGTCCTTTGATAAGGTAAATTACGAGTGGTTTATGAATACTGGCCTACAAAAACGCTTGCAGGATTGCGTAATGATTGGTCAGAAAACCAGTGCACGCAAAGCATTAGAGGACTCTGGAGTTGCTTTTACCGAAAAGGACGTTAATGCCTTGGCTGAGAAAGAACAGGCCCGGCGAAATCTCACCTCGCATTCAATCCGTGCAACATTTGCAACTATGATGTGGGCACGGTCTCGCGACGCAGTGAGGTTGTCCTATATGATGGGACACCTGACAAACGATGGGCAACCCGATTTAGAGCAATCCCAGAAATATATTCACCAAAATTGGGATGACCTTAACACTTGGTATCTGGAAAAAGAAAAAGAGAATACGATGTCGATTGTCCATTATGTGGACAAGTCCGCCCCTCGTGCTACCCAGGCAATGGAAAAAATTGCTGAGGAATTGGATAATTTAGCAGAGATGAACAGGAAATATACCGAATTACTTGCGAATAATCCAGATGACCCTAATGCAATGGTCTTTGAGGCCACTATCAGAAAAAATAAAGAAAGTATGGCAGAAATACTCGCAAGTGCTTCAGAGACTCAAAAAGAATTGTTTGAGGTGGTCCGGGAATTGAAAAGGCAATTGAAATTGAAGTCTGAATTGCTCCAAAGCGAGGAGAAAGTGAATGCTGCGCGGGTAGTGGAAATAATCAACCAAAAGAAGGCCCACGCCCAAATTAAAGATGAAAAAATAAAGGCTTTCATTTGGTGGGTAAAAGAATACAGTAAGGGAATATGGGGGACACGCCCATTAGCGGAAGCGATGAAGACCAAATTTCCAAAATTGGTAAAACCACCTTCTTATAAGACGCTTGGATTGTGGTATGGTGCGCTAAAAACCACAGGGACATTACCGGAATGGATTGTTCAATCCGGCAAGGAAGACTATGTCAGAGAACAATTGGCGGAGGTGACATAAATAAATGAGTGAGATTGAATGGGATTGGGATAAAATGGCAGAGGCATTAGAGAAAGCGAGGAAACAATATTTAGCGGCCGATGATCCAACAAAAAAAGCACGAGCGAAAAAGCGTTTAGAAGAATTAAAAGAGATTAGTAAAACCCTCATTTTTTGAGTTTGGTATTTCTTACCTTTTTATCTTTTTTATTCATTTATTTAGAACTGAATACACTGAGTAAGCAACACACCGAGACAATGCTTGCCAATAATCAAGTTCATCTTGTTTCACTTCAAATCTCACGAGTGGTTCTGCAAGGTCAGATCCTTTTTTTGACCAAA
>MBAA01000060.1:3185-5862 GCA_001940655.1 Promethearchaeota archaeon CR_4 | reverse complement strand
TCCATCTGCATAATCCATCCAACCTTGAAACGCCACCAATTCCTGAAGACGGTCTTCCATTGAGATAGGTGATGAGTGTAGAGTATTCTTTAGGTCTTCCGGTAGATTTCTCACCTCGTCTGAAATAGTTGAGGAAATGCTATTTGCATCAAGTTGATCTAGTTTTAATTCATTGATTAAACGAGAGATATAATGATGCATTTGATTATTAAGCTCATTTTTCATCTTCGTTTCATCTCTATACACTAATTTATTTATCTGGTAAATCCAGTTGCTTTTTTCAACATTTTTTCAGCTTCTGCAAATCGCTTTTGGGAGAAGTATAGATTACCAAGAGCGGTTAAAACAAGGTTATTTTCAGGTTCCAATCGTAATGCAATATTGAAATTTTCTTCCGCATCGGTATATCGGTGTAAGATGTAATAAAGATTGCCGAGAGCTGCATATGCGACTACCATCGCATTATCTAATTCAATTGCTTTTTTAAAGCAGGATTCTGCTAGATCATACTTTTTTTGATAATAATATGTATTTCCTAGGGCAGCAAGTGCCATAGCATCCCAATTTTCAGAGGATCGACTATTTATCACAAAATCTGGTTTTTTCTGCGATAAATCAAAATTAATTTTTAGTTGATCATAGATATTTCTAACAAATATGCTTAAGGAACTTTGATCTTTTTTAGTGATGTAACTGTTATGTGCGATTAAATTACGGATTTTATAAATATCCTTTAATCTGACACTAATCCACTCTCTATCCGGAAAGAATGGTTGAAATAAATCATCCCAATTTGATTCAATTAATCTTCTCAATTCATCAAAGTCAAGATAGAATAGATTTGAATTCCCCCTAATCGAAATCCAAAGATTTACGTTTTCTTGGTTCTTCCTAGCATTAATTTTTTGTTGAATTTCAGTATTAATTTTCAATTTTGACCAATATTCGTTCCCATATTCAGTGGATGAAACTTGCTCAATGAATAATCTTAGGAAATTTTCAAAACAATAAGAAATATAGTACGCATTAAGCATCTCATTACCTTTTTCAGCAATTTCATCTGGTAAATTAAATTGTTGCATAATATCAGTATCTTCTTCCAATTCTCTATTCTTTTCCTTGAACTAATTTCAACAAATATCTATCAATGTATCAATTTTCCCATTTTTGTCTTTTAATTTTTCGATTGGAGAAGCGATTGGGAAACTGATACAAAGATTGGGAAAAATATTGTCTCTTTTATATACAACCCCTACTAATATCGGGGAGAGAGTAACCAAGCAGCAAGCAAAGTCGTGGGAAGAAAACGCGAAAGTGGACGAGGCCATCCGGAATGCCCTCGCAGACGATCCCCTCGTTTTCGCGGCGTGGGCGCTCACCGCGGCCCTGCCGGAAGAGGCACGAGAAGCGGCCAAAAAAGGCCTGAAGGGATCCAAAGCTCGGCGGGGTGCGGTGTCTGACCGGTCCCGCGCGTACCGCAACCTGCACGACCATTCCATCGCGGCAGACTGGCCGAATATTGGTGATCGCGATAAAGTCGATTCATACGCCGCTGCCCTCGGAAAATACTTGAACCGCCGGAAATTTTATCCTCGCTGGAAGGGGTTCGTGAAGCTGATGAAGCAAGCGCTTGTCACCACCGCTGGCACCGAAACTGCCGAGGGACTCTCGGTTCGCTTGCGAGTCTCCCAAGACACGAGGGATTTCACGTTACTGTATTACATTCCTGTCGCTATCCTCGTACCTTCGAGCGGTGCAGAGGAGGACGTCCTGCCGATCGATGAAGTTGCCGGGATCGTGTCTCGGCCGACCGCGATCAAGATCAGGGAATTTAGAACCATCCTCGCCCAAGACGAGAAGATACAGAAGACAGCACAACGACTAGTCAACCTATACCCATCTTACCTTAACTATTTCCTTGGTGTCGAAAAAGACAAGGAAAAAAGCAACAAGGATAAAGACAAACAGGGAGCAGCGAGCAATTCGAGCGGCAAGAAAAAATCGGGGGATGAAGAAACCACCTTGCGCGTGACCCCGGCAGCGCTCGTCTCGGCGGTGTTCAAGGCCTTGGTCAAGGAGTACGAGGATCGCCTCGCAGCATTGTCAGGGAATGGGAATGATGCCAAGGGAACCGTGGCGAAAAAATACAGAGATCTCATCTCCAAATGCGTCCGGGCGATCTACGCTCACGAGTATGTCGTGGCGAACAGTCGCGTGGACAAAGTGGAGCAAGAGGACGGTTCGTTCAAGGACGTCAAGACAATCCTCCGCAAGGCCCTCGACGCGGCGTGGTTACCCGCGTGGGGGTTGTCATTCCTCGCCCTCGCCCCAGCCATCCTCCCGCGAAGCACATTCACTGGGCGACTTGCCGATTTAGGACACGCCCTCCTGAACCTGCCAGCAGTGGCGGACCACGCCCTCGTGGGTCCGGCATTGGCCGCGGAGGCGCGAGTCAATCCCAAGTTCTTCTCGCGGGGATACCGGGACTTGCGGGACATCGTGACGACCGCGATACAGGTGTTAACCGCCCTCCGGGTGTCTGCCCCCGAAAAACGCGACTTAGACACCCTCCTGACCAAATTCGTAACCGAAGCAGAGACGTGGTGGGAGTACCGTTGCAAGCGTGTGTCATACCAGTGGGCGGAGGCCGAGGGGGCGTTAGAAGAAGGAGTTAAAG
>MBAA01000060.1:2966-3177 GCA_001940655.1 Promethearchaeota archaeon CR_4 | reverse complement strand
GCACCTAGGGTGTCACCGTTGGGGAGCATTCCCCTCAAGCAGCTCCTCGAAGGAAGCGACAAGTTGCGCGAAAATCACAAGGTCGAGAAGAAAGTCGTCCCCTTGTCCTTGTCCTCAGGGAGAGGATCGATTGGGGAAATTGGTGACCTTTTGAAATGGACCCGGAAGGTCTCCGCCGAGGAGAATCCGAGCAACGTAATCCAGTTCGCGC
>MBAA01000060.1:2618-2898 GCA_001940655.1 Promethearchaeota archaeon CR_4 | reverse complement strand
AACCTGTTCAATTTCCCCTCGGAGATCCTTTTCCTGCGTAACATCCGAGACCACGAGGGGCGCAAAAAAGCGATAAAAACCCTCATGGATTCCCTACCGGACAAGATAACAAAATTGCAAAATCAGGTTACGGTTCTCGAGAACCAGAAGAAAGGGCGGGAAGGGGCCCGGGTGATCGATTACAAGCTCAAGGCCCAGCTTGCCACCCTCGTCCCACTCCTCTCTCGCAGGAAGGTCATCACGGATTTCTTGATCGAGAAGAATCGCCTGAAGATCAAGC
>MBAA01000060.1:480-2593 GCA_001940655.1 Promethearchaeota archaeon CR_4 | reverse complement strand
TGACGCTGCCCAGATTAAGCAGCATCTCGAGAAATTGGACCCGCCTCAATCCAAGTTGGAAAATGAAAACGAGGCGAAGGGCATTCGCACCATCTGGGACGAGATGAACACTTTGTTGCAGCAAAAGCAGGAGAAACGATCCGCATTAAAGAAGAAGGAGGTAAATTTCGCGGCCCTCGACACCTTCCTCGATGGGATTTTCGACCACTCCGAAGCGAGCGTGGATACTGAGTATGAAAACCTCGTAGTATTTGCGACTATGCATGGGATGGACTCCGGGACATTGCCCAAAGACCTATTAAAGGAATACATTGAGATCACGCACCAACAGGTGGAACTCGAACAGAAAATTCTCGCGCGGGTGAAGGAGGTAATAGTCCTCCAAGGCGAGGAGACCGCGTGCCAGAAATTCCTTTATGATGAACAAGAGGCGATCGACAGTCTTCAGCTCGGCATCACGGTTGAAGATTTCAAGGAAGAGGTCCCGGATTCGCACGGAACATTCGAGGATTTCAAGAAGGAAATCCCGAACCCGCAAGACGTGTGCGAGGCGTTGCGCAAGGTGCTCAATGACTTTATCGTGGAAGTTCGCCCGTTGATCACGGACGCCTATGCCCAGTTGGACGCGTGGGCAGCAGACCTGCCCCGCCTCGAGAAGAAGGTCAAGGAAAGGAAGGACTTCCATAAAGATCGCCTCTATGCATGGAAAGTCCTAGCGGAGGACCGAATCTTCCAATCATTCCTCACGATGGAAAGGTTTCCCTGCAAATTGCGACTCCCCAAACCGCTCTTGGCGAAGCTTCGCAAGAAGAATGGCGGGGCGAAGGTCACGTCCATCCTGTTACTCCCGCCCCAACTGCCCCACAAGCACGTCATCGCCAACGTGGCGATCCGGGGGCCCCAAGACACGGTCTCTCCCGTGCCCGCCCTTGTCAAGAAACTGAAAAAACTAATTACGAATTCCAAGAAAAATGTGCACGTGATCGGGGTGGACAACAACCGGTTGAATTGCCGGCGCACGTTCGCGTTCGGGGCCATCAACAAGGACAAGAAACCCATCTCGCTCGAGAAGGAAAAACCTCCCTCGAAAGTGGAATACGCCGTCCTCGTGGATACCTTCGATTACAAGAACGATCGCGTGAATGACCGGAGAGACGTTCAATTCGAGTTCTGGGACGGCCACTATTTCATATCCAAGAAAACCCCTCGCCAATTCTCGTCCGCGTTTCACGGGAAATTCCTGCCCGAGAAAAATCCATCGTACCAGATCCCGGCCAACGACACGCCCTTCATAATCCGGTCTGCTCAGCACGCGTGGACTTTCAGCGATTACTTTGCTGCGCCGGCCTACTACTGGGCGAGCGCCCGCGTCCCCCTAGGACGGGTGGTTCGGGGATGTACGGCCAAGCGCCAGAAGATTGACGAGGGTAACAAGGGCAAGCTCACGCCGGTTCAAGACCGCCAGCGCCAGCGGTTGCGTACCGAGATGCGGTGCGCGGATGCCCGGGCAGAGACCTTGCGGGGTGCGGCGATCAATTACTGGGTGCGCGTGCTCTGCTACGTGATCCTGCGATTTCAACCCAAGATGCTCGCCTACGAACGGTTGCGGTTCAGCCCGTGGGGCAAGCAAGGGGGGTTGGGCAAGATCATCGCGAGCATGGTCAAGGACTTCGCTGGCGCCGTCAACCAAGTGACTAAGTGGTTGGAACGGGCGGAGGTGCCCCTCTCGTGCAAGGGGCGGATCGCGGCAGTCACGGCCAGCGGTACCTCCCAAGAGGGCGTAGACGAAGACGGGAACTCGGGGCCTGTGGATCGCCGGGCGTCCTCGGACTGGATCTGGTTTCTTCCCCCGCCGACAACTGCTAACGCAAATCCACCGCGTATCATCGTGGACGCCCACGTGACCTCCGGGGTGAACGTCGCGCGCCGACACCCGAAAATTGCGGAAGAGGTGCCCGATCCGAACGCCTCGCAGAAGATGATCACCCGCATCATCGTGGAGCGCATCGCAAACGTCCTCGGCCTCGAGAAAGGCGATGTCTGGTGGTGGTCGTAGGTGACTTCTGGGTGGCAATCCCTCCGGGAGCAGATTGAGACTTTGATTACTCGCTGG
>MBAA01000060.1:0-264 GCA_001940655.1 Promethearchaeota archaeon CR_4 | reverse complement strand
GGCGGCCTGCCGGTTCCTAGCGAGGTTGCGGGAGGAGCACCCAGAAGACCCGGAGCTGCCCTTCCTCGAGTACCAGTGCATCATACAAGACGACCATGGGGGCGAACCAAGTTTCACCGTCTTGTATGCCACCGCGCTCCGGGATTGCCTCCAGTTGGCCGGCGACCGCCTGCGGTATGAGCACTACGGCGCGTTGCTCGGGATGCTGGGGGGGTTGGCCCACTTCCACGCGTGTTACATCATTGCATTGTTGTTGTCGACACT
>MBAA01000157.1:5430-8480 GCA_001940655.1 Promethearchaeota archaeon CR_4 | reverse complement strand
AAGACGATGAGCTTTTCAAGCATTCCGAATCACGATAACAGGTGTGTTCGCACGAGAATTACTGGTGTGTTCTTGTGAGAAACGCACAGTCACTTAAAAAAATTCATTTATTCGGGTAAAATGAAAATAAGAGTGATCGTAACGTAATGCAATAAAAATGCTATGCTCTATTTTCCTTTACCAGCACGAGACCAGTACGTTGAATTTGTTCCCTTCTTTGGAAACGGAGACTTTATACGTCACCCCATCTTTTTTCTCCGTATATTCGTGATATCCGTTATCTTTGCTCGTTGGTTTTGCTTGGTGATCCAACACCTTATTATCCCAATAAGTACTCATGGGTGTTCTTGGACGTCCGTGCATCCATAAACGGGGGTAATACCCCGAGAGTGCCTGAAGACTACATTGGATACTAAAATGAGCGGTGGGAAAAATTTTTTAGATGTGGAAGGATCACTTAATTAGTGCCATTTATGGCTTAACCAGAAAAACCATACTCCCAGACTGTGAAATTACGGGAGGAACACGTGAAAAACGTGCTGCAATTGCAGGAATTGGCATTATCATTACGCTCATCAAATATCATCAATAAGATTCACCCATTCTCACGTCGTGGAACGCACCGCGAATCGTGGGATTTACGAAACTAGGAAAAATCACGATGAATGAGATGAAAACCCCTCCTCAAGGAGAGGTTAGAGACGAAAAAACCGAGAAAAAGTGAACATCATATGGCAGTTTATGATTCTGCAAAATATACGATCATTATTACGTTCAAGATTCATGGCGTAGTTGAAAAACCGGACGTGGTTGGCGCGCTTTTCGGGCAATGACGCGAACATCTCGTTCGGTCGCCTAAACCGAAGGCTTATTGGGCGACGATTTAGACCTGCGGGAATTGCAGAGGACTGGAAGGATTGGTCGAATTCAAGTCGAGTTCGAGAGCTCAGGTGGCCAGTCATCTGGCAAGATTATAATCCCGTCGAACCTAGATCGCGTCGAAACAGCTATTCTCGCCGCCACTATCGAATCGGTTGACCGTGTTGGACCATGCAACGCGGAAATGAAGATTGAGAGCATCAGTGATGCTCGCGAAGACAAGCGAAAGCAAATTGTCGGACGAGCAACCGAGCTTTTGAAGAAGTGGGAGTCTGACGTCTCCCCCGATGCAGTCGAAATTACAGAGGGCATCAAGGACACCTTACGGGTGGAAGAAATCCGGTCCTACGGGAAAGAGCAATTGCCAGCCGGACCCGCCATTGACGAATCGAAAGAGATTGTGATCGTGGAAGGGCGAGCAGATGTCCTTGCGTGCCTCAGGTACGGAGTGAAAAATTGCATCGCCGTTCAAGGTACGAAAATTCCCAAGACCATCATTGACCTCTGCAAGGAGAAGTCAGCCACGGTCTTTTTAGACGGGGACCGGGGGGGGGATATGATTCTCAACGAGCTTCTCCAATTGACTGACGTGGACGCGATCGCACGAGCGCCCGCAGGGATGGAAGTGGAACAACTCACGCAAAAGCAATTCATGAAAGCCCTCCAAAGTAAGATCCCCGCGGCAGAAATTAAGGCGAAACTGAACATTGGGGGGAAGAAGAAAAAGGAAAAGAAGGAAAAAGAACCCAAGAAACCGCATAACAAAAAAGCGAAAGTCACCCCCCCAAATCACGGAGAAAGAAAAGCAGGAGAACGTACTACGCCTGTGGAAACATCTCCCGCGCAACCACCGCAACCTCCAATTGCACTTCCTCCAGAAGTATTTACCCGCATGAAAGGGATGGTGGGAACTAACGAGGCCGTGGGATTTGACGGCGAGTCAAAGGAAGTGTTCGTGACGGGCACGAGTGCGCTCATGGATACGTTAAAAAACGCCACAGCCCCCGTGAAAATGATCATCTTCGATGGCATCATCACGCAACGCATCTTGGGGTTGGCAATAGAGAAACAGGTCGAACTGATCATTGGTATTAATACATCGGGCAAGATCGACCCGAAATCCATCAAAATTTACTTCTTCAAAGACTTTTTCTAATTCTTTTTTTCTTCCCACATTTAATATTGCCCGCCTATGCATACAACGATTTCCCGCGAGCATCCAACGCCACTATGAGAGGGCCGAACTCCTCAACTTCGAGAACCCAAACTCCTTCGGGCATACCTAAATCTTGCCAATACACGATTTTTACTGTCTTTATATGTTCTGCCGCTAGCGCCCCACATCCCCCTGGAAACGCGAGATACAGAGGCAATCCGGGTCGAGGGCGGTATGTTGACAATCCACCCTTGCCAATAATGAAACTCGGTTGCAGAAATTGGACTACTCGTTCTGTTTGAGCGTCCATCCGGTCACTCGTAGTAGGGCCTGCAGATACAACAATCGACGAATTGTTCGGAGTTGATTTTACCAATGGCCCACAATGAAAGATAGCTCCTCCTCGCACGAGGGTCGGAGGAAAGGGGGCTTCGCGTTTCCCCTGTTGCACCTCCAAAATGCGTGTGTGTGCTTGATCCCGGGCGGTGATGATAGTACCGGTTAAGTACAACACGTCCCCTGCCGAGAATTGGTTCAAATTCTCTATCGGAAAAGGTAATTTGATGTGGAATTCATTCAAGAACTTCTACCTCCCCAGTTTCATGCACGACCACTTCCCCGCCGCGGTGGGCGTGACATTGAACCACAAGGCCGATTGGGAAGGACGCGGGATGACGCATCGCCCACGCGATGGTCGCGCCAAGGCACGTGGGGGTTCCGCCTAATCCCATAGGCCCTGAACCAGACTGATTCACCCGGTGCACGACATCTTGTTTAATTTGGGCAAGAGCTGGTAGGTCAGGTTCCTGGGTGAGGGGTTGGAATAAAGATTCCTTTGCTAACTTGAGACAGGTCGATGCATCCCCCCCGATTCCAATTCCAAGGATAACGGGCGGACAGGGTTTTCCCTTGGTGGCAACGACCCAATCCGCAATTTTCTCGCAAATTTCTGGAATCGTAATCGTGGGTGAAAACATAAATAATCCCGAGCAATTTTCAGACCCCCCGCCCTTCA
>MBAA01000157.1:5201-5390 GCA_001940655.1 Promethearchaeota archaeon CR_4 | reverse complement strand
TTTGGCGTAAATGATTGGCCACCCATGTCCGGTATTGTTCCCCGAATTCGTATTTGTGAACGGCACAACCGCATTGGGACGTAGGGGGGCGGATGCAGTAACTATGCGCACCACTTTTTCAAGGATGTTTGAATAATCAAGGGAAAAGGGAAATCGGGATCCGACTTCTAAAAAGAAGGTGGGCACTCC
>MBAA01000157.1:4304-5137 GCA_001940655.1 Promethearchaeota archaeon CR_4 | reverse complement strand
AGGTTGATTCGGGCGAGGGGGTGCGAGCTTTCTGCCAATGCCTCTCGGAGGCGCTGTTCGACATCTGTCCTTACCTGAGAAACCGATCGCTTCATGTCATCCACGAGTGCAGTGAAGAGTTTCTCGTGCAAATTACTCGCATCCATGGAGTTCTAATACAAGTCCTTTTTAATAAGGATGGGGTGCTTTCCCGTTTTAATAATATCTGGATATTTTAAGGACGAGGGAATGCGACATTTTATTTTTTGCATCCCTGAGATTATGAACTAAGAAAGGATCAATTCTTTTAATTTGAACGTTGCATCTTAGGCATTTCATAGTATGATCAGACACATTTTCTCATAATGTATATAAGAAGCATTTTTAGGTGGATCTCTTGAAAAAAAGGAAATTCTCAAACGTTTATATTATGAAAATGGCCTTATTTAATACATAATAATCTCATCGAGCAAGTTCATAATGAAAAGTTTTTAAGATTGAAAAAAAGACAATATCTAATGTCCTCGCGTCTGGAATCCCACTTAGATCGTTTTGCAGAAGAGACGCGAGGAGAATTTAACAACCAACGGGTAATTTTTCGAGACTTCATATTGCCAGAGGTACAACGAAAACGCGTTACATTCCCTGAGTTTCGGCGAAAGTTGGTTTTTTCATGGCACCAATTTAAACGAAAGGGCAAAAAAATTCCCCACACAGAGAGATATTACAGCTTTTTCTTACGTAAATTCCCGGAACTCTATTCATATTTTGCTTCCCGTTTGTTTCCATACGATGCCACGCATCTCAGTTGTATCGCTAAAAACTTCGTCACAAACGACGAGATCTTATTTGAA
>MBAA01000157.1:0-4282 GCA_001940655.1 Promethearchaeota archaeon CR_4 | reverse complement strand
ATGAAATCCAGGCCGTTCATCGATTCCAGGCTAAACATCCGACTATGGATAAGGAAGAAAAGTTCATCGCCCACATGTTCGATGTTCTGACAATGGCATTTAGCATTATCTCCCACGGACTCATCGATGCCAACGTGGTGGTCACTCAGGCATGTGGCATTATGCGTGGTATAGCCCCGAACCAATTCCTCCATTTTCTAATCTCTGTTCGAAAAAGTCAAATGAAAATCCTCACCGCGTATTTTCAAGCAGAATTGTATCGCTTCAGTCATAATTTTCCTATCATTCCACTCTCACGAAAGAAAGAAATGGCGACTTATGCTACCAATCTATTTCAGATCGCCCGGCAAGAATACGCTCAGGCGGAAAAGGTTCTGGTGGGTGTCATCTATCATTTCTATCGGCGATGTGCTATGCTTCAATTCGTTACCCCCCTCCTCGATTTTTTCACTTTTGTGGGTATTCGAGTTGATGATTCCAATTATTCTTTTTCCAAGGTATTGGAGCAAAATTTCCTTCAGAAATTCAATTTCAGTTCTCAAAAGAATGCTGCGATCATCCGACTTTTTGATTACTTAAAACGGGTTTCCACCATCCTCACGACCTTTCAATCGAAAAATGGACCGGAACCCAAACGGCAACTTGAATTGTTGCTCTTAATTTGCCAGTATTATTTCCAACGAGGGTTGACGCCCCTTCGCAAATCAAGTGAGATTATCTATTTCCCCGACCTTTTTGACCAAGTGATTTCGGATACCATAAATTCGGGCGTCTTAACCGTTGACACGCCCGCCCGTTTCATCCATTTAATTTTACTCTTATATTCCATCGTCCAGAATCCTGCCGCACCCCGCTTCATCGAGTTGATCTTTCGCCAATCCATATTTTCCATCAATGAATCCTTCCTTGAATCTTACGCCAAAGAATTCAATGAACAATTTCACCGTTTAATTATGGAAGAAAATCGGCAGTTACAGGCTCTGGGCGACCGACTTACTTTTAATTCTACAATAGATCTCTTGGTTCGCTTTTTATTCGTGTTAATCAAGAAAATTTTCCTGCGAAAGACTCCCGAGGAAGCATCTGAAAATTTCTCGGATACCCGCTCGCGCTATACTGGTTCCCAAATTGCCCTTAATGTGTTAGAAACCGAGTTATTTCGGGAAATTCCCATGTCTGACGCCATCTGGGGCACTTACCTTTTGAGCCTCCGAAAGGGTTACGTCAAGGATTATTTCGCCCGGGAATTTAAAATCACGTTGTCCGATGACCTTTTTTTGAGCGACGACCGGATCATTAGTATGGAATTGATCTACGCGAAAGGATTGGAGGAGGGGACGCCCTCCTTGTCCGAATGGCTCGTGAACGGGTTTCTCGTTCCGTTTGCCCAGTTCGAACACATCATAGGGGGGCATTTCAAACTCGACTCGGCCGAGGGTCTATCTCGCTTCCAGAAATATTTCGCGGACAACGCTCGGGACGCTGAAGAACGAAGATACTTCCTCGAGATCCTCGACACCTTGCACAACATGTGGTCGAGCGTCAGTCCTTAGAGCTAAGGGGATTTTTGCCACTCGTACATGATATCATATATACTTAATCTGGTGAATCATTGCCACATTACCAAGATTTATCTAACTCTAAGACAATCGTAGTTCTTCCGGTCTCCTACTTTGTTAACTCTCCATTACATAGTCGGTTGTAATCCCATATTTACGGACGTTTTTAGACACGGCAAAAGCTGGATGCTTTCCAATGCGGTCGGGACAAAAGAAGATGATTAGATAGGAGCGATCAGAGGATTTCGGGGGGGAATTTAGGTTCTTGGCAACTTCTATTCGCACGATCTTTTCCGAGTCTTGTGCGAGTTGTGTGAGTATTTCTGGTGATGCGTGGCATTTCTCTGCCACTCTTGCCCTAACGTAATGTTCTTTATCCACCGCAAGATGTGCCATAGTTATTAAGGGGATTTCGGGATTTCCAGCTACCTCTGCTCACACGCTCGTTTCTGGATTCTCCGCAAGACACGTCAGGAGCTCTGGGGGCGTGTGCTGATTGCGGGCCACGGCGGATCGTACTGTATACTGCTCATCCATAGCGAGACGCGTGAGGATCTCTTGAGGGGTTACATCATTCAGTGCCACGCCGGATCGCACGGAATGATTTTCGTCCCCCGCTAGGCATGCGAGGACTTCGGGCGACGTGCGGGGATTTCGTGCCACCGCCTCCCGAACGTTTGTATCTATATCCACTGCAAGATGCGTGAGGATTTCTGGAGGGGTATTCGGGTTCCATACTACCCCTTCGCGCACGCTGGTGCTTTCGCTCAGCGCGAGGTGTGAGAGAATTTCTGGTGGAGTGTGGTGGTTGTGCGCCACCGCCTCCTGAATGCCAAAGTCTTCATCCTCGGCGAAACGCGCGAGCACCTCTGACGGCGTGTTTTGATGCCATGCGACCATTTCCTTCAACTTACCATCCGCATCCTTCGCGAGGCGTGCTAGAACCCCAGGTGGCACGCGGTTATTTTTCCAGATCGCTTCAATCAGATCTTCCCTTAAGGCTTGTAGGAAATCTAACCGCTCCGCCACATCGTCTATATCATCCAATAACCATAGGAACAGGTCGAATGCCACCAATGGCACGATTTCAAAGAGGGCCTGGAGGATTTGCTGCTGCATGAGGTCGTTGAATCCGACAGTTTGGCCTACGGCCTCCCGCGCCATCGCGAACATCGCTTGGAGGCCGACTTCCGCGATGCCCGCCACGTAAGATTTCAGAGCGAAAAAGTGCTCTTCTGGGGAAGGATTGTTGGCCGTCGTTCAGTCGGTCGGTCTAATTGTGTGTTTGGAGGTAGAGATTTTATGGGCCTATTGTAGACTGCTACGTGCATACACGATACTTCTGCTTCCTTACCATCCGCACGGAATACGATTCGTAATTTGGGGGGTTGATTTGGCCGGGATGTGACCCGCGCCCCGATTTTTACCCCCGCTGTATGCAGAACCGGGTCTCGCGCAAGGGAATACCAATGCTGTTTCCTGAATTTGGATGATCTTTCGCGTTTCGTTTGTATTCTCGCATCCCATCTCTCTATATGTCGCTTACTTATTTAAAGATGGAAGAATGGTGTCACAACCATCCATATAATAAAAATATTTGACATAATATGCACTTTTTGTTCCAAATAGACACCAAATCAAGATTTAGAGTTCCAACCATAATAATACCCCTATTTAATTAATAATGTAAATTCCTTGCTCTTTCTATTCAATCGATTAATTAACTAATCAATTCAAATTTTATATTATAGATTTATGTTAGTCTTATCGAACACCAGTATAAAACTAGTGCAGAATATCTCGAGTACTTAACCTGATACTCTCGCCTGCGTTCCAATCCCTCTGAATGGTGAAAATGTTTTTAAGGAGCGGGTTTTTACTTTCCTATTAAGTCTAAATCGTATTCAAAAAAGCCATTGTAGTTCAGCTCGGGAGAACGCTGGACTGAAGATCCAGTTGTCGGGTGTTCAAAGGGCGACGGGATTTCCCCGTACCGTGAAACTCACCCCAATGGCACTAACTTTTTCTCCCATTTTTTGTTTTACTTTCCAGTTTTTTGATTTACTATTATGTTTCAGGTTCAACCCGGGAGAACGCGGGACTGAAGATCCAGCGGTCGGGTGTTCAAACGGCTATGGGGTTTCCCCGTGCCCTGAAACTCACCCCGTTGGCACTTTTTTCCAACCACACACAATTTGATGCAGGGTTGGTTTTTTGTTAATCGAATTCTAAAGAATCACTATTAAATTTTTATATGGTTTTTATGGCAAGAATCACCTTTTTGACGAATCTGCGTTTGATGCGAATTGGATTTTATGAGGGGGACTACACAATGGATCAACAAGGTGCTGGTCGAAAGAATCTCCCTGTTGACGTTTTAATGGCACCTTAATTGATGCACATTTTTAATATTCAACAAAAGCCCTAACATATATCGTGAACGAGCTCGAAGAAGCTTTCGACCGAGGGCAAAAGCAATACCTGCCAGAGATGTTCGTGATCAACCAGCCAAACACGGGATGGCTCGTGCAAAAGGCCCAGGCGGCGAGTTTCACGCGCACCCAGCTGCCCGACCGCATCCTGTTGCACAAAAAGGAGGGGTTGTGGTGCTTCGAGCTGAAGCAATGCAAGGGCGAGTCGTTTCCCTTTAATCGCCTCAAAGACCACCAATGGCAGAAACTCGAAGATTTTGCACTGAAGGTGGGCAAGGCGTTCATCATGAT
>MBAA01000011.1:10356-15864 GCA_001940655.1 Promethearchaeota archaeon CR_4 | reverse complement strand
CCAAGTGCGTTGAGTTAACCCAAACCCGGTTGATCCCACACTTGAGGATGAGAGCCGCAATACGTCTCTGAGCAGATACGTTCATTTTTCAACGATCCCCTCATTTCCAGACTTTTCCTGGAGCATCATTTCAAATTCTTGAAATTCTTTCTCACTCATACCAATGTTGAGAATCTTGAATTGCATTTTCCTTAGTTTTTCAATTATAGGCATTCGCTTACGCGCGCCAACTCGCCTGCCGATTTTAATGCAGTGGATCTTAGGATCTAGTTGTTCGATGTCATTAAGATTGTTGACAACCATCTCGTGGAGACCACACGGGTGCATACCTCGAACAAGACGTGGGCCACGGTAACCGATTATCGGAGTTTTGACTCCGCATTTCCATTTCCGAATAGTTTTATTGTCAATACCATGAGGAAACCGCCAATGGGAGGGAATTCGTCCCCACCGCCAAGATTCGGGTTTCCTGAAACGCGGCCGCTGTTGCTGTTTTATCTTCCGAACTCGCAATAATCGCTTGGTATTAGGCGTGAGCTCAACTTTCGTGCTTGTTATCCCTTCAGCGCTTTCTTTCGAGGCAGCAGATTTTTTAGTATCTTTAGGAACCTTCTTCGGTGTGATCCTCTTTACCTTGCTAACTGCTTCCGAGCGTTTAGTGGCTGCTCTTTCAGGATTTGGTGTCTTTTCACTTGCCATTTGTTAACAACCCCTTATGTGATCTTCCAAACAACTTCGTCGCCGATGAGTTTTTCAAACATATAGAGACCATCTTGGAAGATCCGAGGGTCTTTTTTCCTGATTTTCAATAAAAGGTGGAGGTTCGAACATGTTTGAGAGACATCGTCTTTGTTATTCCCACTGAGTATGAGGTCATCTTTCGTGACTTGCACTTTCACATCACCTACTTTTTTAGCAACCCGCATACCGCGCTCGCCGAGGAAGTTCGCCACGATTATCTGATCTCCTTTAACCTCGACCGTGAATGGAAAGTGGGCATATACTAGCTTCATCTTATAAGTGAATCCCTTCGTCACGCCGATGATCATATTTTCAACGTGTGCAATGAGGGCTCGCAAGAGCGCTCTCTCTCGCTTGCGCGGAAATTCCACGCTGAAGACGAGTTGCTTGTCTTTCCTGTTAATATTAACGACTCTGGCATGACCGAGATCTTTCGTGATTTTGCCGCGCTTGCCCTCTACTATCACCTGTTTGCCTTCCAGTTTTAACTTAACGCTATCCGGGATCTCGAGGACTTCTTCCGCGTGTGCAACTTTGACCATTTTTATTCGCCTTTCGGTTCTATTTTAAAATACATAGGCTAGTAGGCGACCGCCTACGCCTTGCTCCTTTGCTTGGTGGTGAGTCATGATACCTTTAGAGGTTGACACGATGAACAGACCGAAGTTCACCGCAGGGAGGAATCTTTTTTCCATCCTTTCGTAATCTCGTAACCCCACGGGGTGTCGGGGTTTAATCACACCGCATTTGTTAATGCGACCGAGCAATTGAACGCGGAATTTCCCGCTTCGCCCATCATCGATGAACTCAAATTCCCCAACATAACCACTCTGCTGGAAAATTCGGAGGCAGGCCGCAATTAGCTTGGATGCCGGGTGGATGATAACGGTTGATTTACTGCTTACCTCTGCATTTTTGATGATGCTCATTGCATTGGCTAGAGGATCGAGTAGCGTCACTTTCTTTTAGCCTCCTATCCACATTTCTTGAATCCAATTTTTTGCGCGACTTCCCGGAAACATCGCCGGCAAACTAAGAGGTCGTACTGGCGTATGAGGGCCCCGTGGGTACCACATCGCCGGCATACCCGGCTTCCTTTTCCAAATTTCTTCTTGACCATTTAATAGAACCTCTGTTCCATTTTATCCACGAGTTCTACTTTAAACTCGCGTTCCATGAAGAGTTGAGCCTCTGCTTTCGTGACATATTGGTTTTTCCCCAAGCTCTGGCGGAACTTGCGTCGAGTCATAACTCGGAAACCTGGACGCTCGAGTTTAATGTTCACGTGAAAACCAAAAATGCCAATGTCTGGATCGTATTTGACGTTCCCTAGCATATTCTCATTTGGTAATTGAATGTGCTCTTTCACGCCAAGGGAGATGTTGCCATAATTGTCGAAACTCTTGTATAATAGACGATTGTCGGTTGTAACTAACACGCGCTGAATAAAATTCGCGGCCTTTTTCCTGCGAAGGGTGACGATGGCTGAAATATTTTCGTACTTGCGAATGTTAAATTCTTTAGTAGACCGATGGGCACGTCCATAGGACGGTTTCTGCCCACTCAACGTTTCCACGACCGTAGCAGCTTTTTTCAAAACCTCACCAGAGGCACCTGTTGCCAAGTTGATTATAACTTTCGTGAGTCTCGGTCGTCGCATCGGGTTTGAATCCCAATCGGCAAGGATCTCCTTCACGTCTCGTCCTTTGACTCGTGTCTGGAAGGTGTCTTCAGTATCAGCTTTGCTTGCCATCTCATATCACGCTCGTTATACCGTTTCCTCCGGTAATGTAATTTCCGAGGATCCCTTGCCACCGATAAACATGTATTCGTATTCGGTTTCAAGTTGCTCGTTTTTCTTGTTTTTCAAGCCAATAATACTCGCGTTAATACCAAACCGTTTATTGATGTTCGTAATAGTCCCCATTTGCCCAAAGTTATGCCCACTGATGATAATGCCGTAACTCCCTTCCTTGAGAGGCACGTGGCCTTTAATTTCCTGTCCCGGAACGCTTATTTTCAACACATCCATCGTCTTGTATGCCTTCCCTTCTTCGGGGTTCCGAGGATCCTTTACCTTAAGGAGGAGGTTTCGTCCATCATGCAGGTTCAGCTGAATGTGCCCGCCTTTGACTGTTGATTTATTCTCGATACGGACGAGTTTGAAATCAGCTTCTTTCTTCGGAATCTCAACGGGATAAAATCCCTTACCCTCTACAGGGAGGATTCGATAATGTTTGTCCATTTTTGGAATCTTTATGACGTCCATTATTCCTACGGGGAACTTGTGATCCGTGCGAGGGACGCCGTCTACAATGACGTCGCCTTGTTTAATGATTTTTCGGGCTTCCCGAGCGTTTGCACCGAGATTCAAGATGTCACGGACAATATGGAGGAGAGGTAATGATTCTTCTTTATTGTGCGGACCCGCGCGTGCTTTGGTGAAAAATTTCCCGATCTTTCGCTGAATGTGTATTAATTTAGGAGCTGCCAGTCGCTTCAAGTACCGCGTGTTGCCTTTACCACCCATAATTTATTCAACTCCAGTCTCTTTTTCGATTTGTTTGGCCTTCTTCGGCCCCGTGACTTCCGTTACTTCTTTCCAGATTTTCGCTCGGCGATCCATAATTTTTTGACGCCATGGATCTGGTTTCTTCTCAGCTAACTTCACAATGCGAACGCGACTAATCGCTATAGGGAGGTAAATTGAACTGCCGTCTTTCTTTTCGTTCACGCACTCTTCGACTGTTATTGTCCGTTTGTTCTTGTTAAGCTTGAGCACCTTTCCTTCTATATCCTTGAATTCGCCACTGGTCACACGAACCCGGTCATCTTTACGTAAGGGTAACCTGCGAATACCGACTTGCTGCCGTAGGGATTCATCTAAGGCACAGTTAAGGGCTGCTGATCGCAGGTTATTCTTCACGTTATAGAGTGCTTTTCGCTGTTTCCCTGGTTTTTTCGATTGAACTCGCATAATTATTCCTCTAAATGATGATACTGGCCACGCCCGCAAGACGCGGGTGAAGGTCTGTTGCTTCCTTGGCAATCGGGCCACGGATCTCGGATCCTTTCGGTTCCCCATCTGGGGTCACGATGACCGCGGCATTATCTTCAAATTGGATGCGGGTACCATCCGGTCGGTGAATGAATTGTTTTTGGCGCACGATGATACCCCTTAATTTCTGGCGGCGCATTTCCGGAGTACCCTTCCGAATACTGAGAGTGACAATATCTCCAACCGTTGCGGCGGGAAACCGGTTGAGACGCGTGCTTAGATGCATAACACCAATCAACTTTCCTTCTTTCGCGCCAGAATTATCAGCAATCTTAACTTTAGCACCTATACCGATGCCTCGAGTAATGTAAGGGCGGAAGATAAGGGTTTTTTTCCCTGTTTTACGCCGTTTTCCCATTACTTGATCTCCTCCTTCGTGATCTTGTCGAGGACAACAAACGCGACAGTTTTAGAAATTGGGCGGGTTTCCATAATTCGCACGTAATCTCCTTCTTTGACCTCGATGCATTCAGGTAAATGGGCTGCGATTTTCGACCGCGCGCGACCTAACCGATCGTATTTCTTATCCTTGAAAAAATAATTCATAGCCACAACGATAGTCTTGCGCATTTTCGTGGAAACGACTTCCCCCTTGAACAGGCGGCCGCGAACGCGGATCTTCCTCGTCCCATGGAATGGGCAATAAGGGTCATTGCATTCTTTTTTCGGAGGTTGGAGGTTCGGAACACCGACATTATCTACCATAAGTTTCACTTGATCTTACGCATTTTTTTCAATCGTTTCTCGGATGTACCCCACAACAAGTTCCCTTCCACCTCGACCACCACGGGTTTTCCGTCTTGGTTCAAGGTAAACCGGAACGTGTGAGTATTTTTAATTATTCGTTTCTTTTGTTTGTCGCCTGTTTCAACGACAAGGGTTTGGCGGGTTTCATCGATCACGACACCCCCCACCACGGAGTTGCCGATATTTTTTAGTCCTTTACTCGGATATACCCACACGGGCAATCCGATAACTTCATGATATATGAGATTGTTCGGGGTAATCGGCATATTCACCGCTCTTCACGTTGAATCGTGAGAATGCGAGCGATGGCGTGCCGTGTTTCTCGGATAAGCATCGGGTTGGGCGGGGATCCCCCGGATGCATTGACCGCGCGGGCGTTTTGTAGATCTATCCTAAGATCTTCGAGCTTCTTTTGTCTCTCGAGCGGGGTGAGCTTCCGGAGCTCTTTTATATTGAATTTTGCCATATAGATACACGCTAATTACTCGATTTTTTCAATCTTTTCTTCATTTACTGGTTCTTCAACCTCTTCGGCGGTTTTAGATTCTTTGAGATCAGCTATCGGTTCCTTTTTCTCTATGGATGGTCGATCTTCACGTTTTGTTTCTATCTTACGAGTCTCACCGCTAGCTTCTTGGGGTTTGAATAGGGATTCTCCCTCAGGTTTCGTTCCTGTAGCAGCTGCTTCTTCAAGAGATTTGTTGTATATGATAACATTATCAGGTAAACGAACATTGCCAGGCATCACGAGAACTCGGATGCCCATTATGCCGGTTTTCGTAACAGTATGCGCAACACCATAGGATACGATATCGTCCCAGGGCGTGCCGCACTTGGAGACCACGCCTTCTCGGAACTTTTGCACCCGTGCTCGTTGGGAGGTGAGTTTCCCACCAATGATGATTTCAATACCCCGCGCTCCACGCCGCATGACACGGCGCATGATACTATACGCTGCTCGT
>MBAA01000011.1:10091-10344 GCA_001940655.1 Promethearchaeota archaeon CR_4 | reverse complement strand
CCTTTGTCTAATCCCGTGGCGAGTCGTTCCGCCATAATCTGGCCGATCAGTTCCGGTTCCTTGATCTCTTCTACTTCGATATTCGGGTTTTCGAGGTCAAACTTTTCTTCCAAGAACATCGTCAAGTCCTTGACGGTCTTTCCTTTCTTCCCGATCACGAGTCCCGGGCGAGCAGCTTGCACGATGATCCGAGTACCAAGGGGAGTCTTTTGGAGCTTCACTCCAGCATATCCAGCACTTTCGAGCTTAGACG
>MBAA01000011.1:8060-10052 GCA_001940655.1 Promethearchaeota archaeon CR_4 | reverse complement strand
CAACAAATGCTTTCTTTAATGGCAAGACATCGTTCTCCTTTCATTTCAATAGGTTATTCTTCCATAAGTACTAATTCCACGTGGGTTAAGATATTATAATACGGGGTTGACTTCCCGTGGGCTCTTTCGATATACCGTTTAATTATTCGAGCCTTTTGAGAGGCAGCATGAATGATCCGGCACCGCTCAGTGTCGAGACCCTTATACTCCGCATTACTTTCCACGTTTTGTAAGATTTGTAAAATTTCACGCGCGGCTTTTTCGGGAAAACGGCCCGAGTGCCACTTGAATAAACCACCCATGCCGTGGTGGTGGGCTACCTTCTTATTGTGGCGTCGGTAAGGGACAGGCACTTTGAGGAGGGCGACCTGTTCGAGGTATTCTTTCGCGCGGTCCAATTTCATCCCGCTGATCGTGCGGCAAACCTCGCGGGCTGCCTTGTGAGAGATTCGCATGTCACGCCCGCTACCGATGGCAGTACGGTCTTTGTCCAGACCCCAAACGCTGTAACCGAATGATGGCATAAGCTTTCACGCAATGTTGAAATTTTTTATTTAAGTGGGACATACATTGAAGACTTAGTCGCACCGACCCCGGGATTCCCATGCCGGACTGCTTTGTTCGTAATGGAGTACTCTCCCAAGTAATGCCCGATCATCTCGGGTTGAATCTTAACGGGGAGGTATTCCTTACCGTTATGCACGCCGATTGTAAGGCCTACCATCTCGGGGAAGATTACCATATCGCGGTTGTGGGTGCGGACGGTGATTTCCTTGCCGTGTTTCAAGGCCCGCCGGGCCTTTTTCAGTTTCTCGAGGAGTTTCTTCTGTCGATAGAGAATATGGCGCCCCAAGCTCCTGCGCTGGCGCGCTGGAAGCAACTTGGTGAAAGCATCCATATTCATGGCCTTGAGCTCGTCAAGCGTTTTCCCACGATAATAGAAGCGGCGGTCATCGGTGGACATTATTTTCACTATCCAATAGTGGTGGTTGTTCCGTTGCGTTTCATCAACCCCGGGTGAGTCCCGGAGTAGGGTGCCCCTGAGGGCAAATCCGGCCCATCTGACGCCGGGTCCAAACGGGCCCGCACGAAGGTGTGGGATGGATTTTCGAGCTTCCAGACGACAAAATGCTGAAAGTAAGGATGTGCTATACGAGCTTTAATAAAAATTTTTAGAATTTGCACGTGGGAAGCCAATTTCCTCCGAGCGCGTATATAAAGTTTCGGAATTTTCACGATACGAACGTACCTGATTTCCCGTTAGCTTCCCGCAATCGAACCTCTTACCTTTTCAAGTCCCCTGATCACGTTACAGGATTCACCACAGGCAAATAAAGTGCTAAACATATCTTTATATCATTCACTGCAGTCAGTTAATGAAAATATAGTACGCGTGACTGGCGAGAATCTTGGAGGATGCGAGCGACAAGCGAGGCACGGGTACATCAGAAGAGGAAAATAAAAATGTCACCAAAAAAGGCAACAGCAAAAAAAACCGCGACACCTGCCAAGAAAATAGAAAAGAAAGCCGCAGGGCCTTCTAAAGTAGCCGCGGCAAAAACGACTAAGTTTTATGCTGGTTCCATCGAAACTGAAACGCTAAACAACAACTTCTTCCGCAAGATCTTGTTCACCGGGAAGCAAGCACAGCTCGTTGTCATGAGCTTGAAAGGCGGCGAAGAGATCGGGAATGAGATCCACGACACGTTGGATCAATTCTTCCGCATTGAGAAGGCGAAGCGATATTCGTGTTCGAAAAACTGAAGGAAGAGAAAGTAACGAAGGATGGCGATGCGGTCATCGTGCCCGCAGGGACGTGGCACAACATCCTCAATAGGATTTATGAAATCCAGATGCGCTGATACCAGACCAGTCAATTAATCCGCTTGCATTTAAAACGAGGCCATTATTAGTGTTAATATGCGTAAAAGGGAATATTTTCTTGATTACATCATATTCTTCCTGCACGTCCTGAAGGATACCTATAATCTG
>MBAA01000011.1:4096-8045 GCA_001940655.1 Promethearchaeota archaeon CR_4 | reverse complement strand
AGCTGAAGTCACGCGTATGTCCACAAGGACATCATCTAGACTTTTTTGGACGTAATAAGACATCAGGCTATCTGTGCCGATGTTTATCCCAGAGATGAGCGTGATCGCAATAATAACACCAATTGTGATGCCTATTGTTCGTCCCTTGTTGCGATGGAACGCCCTCATTCCATATTTGAGGAGTCCCATAATTAATGATTGGATAATTACCCTCTCGATTTATAATAATTATGATACAATTATCCAATCAATTGGAGGTTTGTTAGATTTGGTATTACTTAAGATTGGACTGAAAAGTGGAGGAAAAAAAGGTAATATATATAGAGCTTGTTAAAGAGTTGCAATGAAGCGTTCCTTGTTGATCGCTCTGCTCCCAAAATTCGCCAAAACCAATGCTATACCCAAAAGAATCGCACTCAAACCTAGGAGAATCCCCACATCACTGATGATTCCCGGACCTGTGAACGATATAAACATAACTCCGAAGATGGGGATGGCAAAGATCATCGAAACCTGTTGGGCGGATTTCGCAGTGGACAGGCGAGCTGAGATCGCCACTACTACTTGAACCATAACCAAGACGAAGATGGGAGAGAGGAGGAAGGCGATGACCCAAAATGAAAGGTCTGCGAAAATGATCGGAGGGTTACCCGCGAGGATTGGTTCCAATACGAGAAGATTGCTCAGGATGCCCATAATAGCAAATCCAATCACTGCATAAAGTAATGCGGGAATTAATGCTGCGAGAACTTTTCCAATGAAGAGTTCTTTCGCGGTCACAGGGAGCACGATAAGAGTTTCAGCAGTCTTGCGTTCCTTTTCCCCTGCGAGGGAATCACCAGCGATCATCGCGCACACTATAACGGGAATGAGCATAAACTGGAGTTTCATCATGCTCCCAATCTCCACTTTGAAGATCTCGTAGATCTCGGTTGCAGGGATGCCATCCGCAATGAATGTGCCCATCATCATAAGTGGAAGGCCGATAGCGATAATGAGGGGAAATAGAAGTACCGACCAGAAGAGTTGGCGGTTATGCCGCATTTCCTTCCAGTCCTTCACAAAAATCTTCCACGCATTGTTAAACTTGAAAATTCCTTTAACCACGCCTCGCTTGGATGGGTTTTCCATGCGATACATTGGTTTCATTATTCTCCCCTCCCCGCCGTATTGCGTGTGTCGGCAATCAATGCTAGGTAAATCTCCTCCAACGAGTGGCGGGCCCGCTGGACTTCCAAAATCTTCGCCCCGCCTTTAGTCAAACATTCGATAACATCGGGGGCATTGACATCGATGTCCACAAGGTGCATTGTTAATCGCGTGTGATTAGCCTGTAAGCTTTTCACGTATGTTAACCGTTGTAACTCTGCTACGAGGTTTGCAGGGAGTGTCTCCTTCACTTGAATGGACAGTTCTTGAGCGCCAAACAAATCGTTGTCCAGCTGGGCAGCGGTCCCGATTTGCACAATCTTCCCCGCGTTAATGATCGCCACCCGGTCACAAATCTTCTGGACTTCCTCGAGATTGTGGGAGTTGACGAAGATTGTCCGCTCCCCTAATCGTAGGCGTGTGATGAGGACTCGGACTTCCACGGCGGCTTGCGGGTCGAGGCCGGCAGTAGGTTCGTCTAAAAACAAGATTTTCGGATCGTGCAGGAGAACCCGCGCAAGGGCGAGACGCTGCTTCAAACCTTTGCTGAGCTTTCCCACACGTGTATATTGTCGCTCGGAAAGTCCGAATTCTTCCAACAACTGTTTGATGCGGTTTTCGAGATTGGACAGGCCATAAAACCCACCGAAGAATTTCAGGTTCTCGTACACGGTCAGGTTCTCGTAATTGCCGTGATTCTCCGTCAAGAAACCGATATCCTTGCGAATTCGATCCCCAACGATTGCTACGTCCTGTCCATAGAGTTTTGCACGTCCACTGGTCGGGCGATATAACCCAGCCAGGAGGCGAATAGTCGTGGTTTTTCCGGCGCCGTTCGGCCCGAGAAACCCAAAAATTTCTCCCGCATTGATACTAAAACTAATATCATCCACGGCGGGGACTTCACGCTTATGACTTTTGTCATTAAAGGTCTTCACTAAATTTTCTGCTTCGAGGGTTATCATCTTTACAAGCTCCGTTGGTTTTTGGTGAGGATGCAAATACACCTTAAGAATTGAGGGACTCGAGTAAATTTAAGTTTCTAAGGACTTCAGGTTCTTATCTTGCAACGAGCACCATCCCTTGACAGTCTAGGGACCTCAAGTCCTCATCATTTAATTAAAGGTTCCCTCGGTTTGGAAATTCAATTTAGAAGCATTTACTTAAAAATGGGGAACAAACTGCAATAATTGGATTCGGTATTTTTTCAATGCATATTACGGGAAAGTTAATTTGACATAGTCCTCGCATGCACAGAAAATAAAAACGTGTGATACCTGATTCAATCCTTGACGAAATATTTCGTGATAAGTTTATAATAAGTCGTAAGGGCTTCTTCCCCTTTTGGTGTCGTCTGGTATTGTCGCGTGTCAACATCTGCATTAATTGTTGCTGCGATTAGGCCTGCCCCCAAGAGAAATTCGAGGGCTTCCTTAATGGCACTCGTTTTTAATCGCAATTGGCGGAGTAACCAGCTCTGGGTTCGCCCAGTGCGGACGCATACTTCCAATACTTCTGCCCAGATCTCGAACTGGTTCCGGCGGGACGATCCTGACGTGAGTTCGCTAGACTTCGAGGGAGTCATCACGCTACCCTCCTCGTTTTTCCTCGATTTGGGATTTTAAAAAACCACGCTCAAGTTCTTTTCCCCACTCATCTAAGTCTTGGAAAATTCTGGCCCATTGTTTGAGACTCCTCATCCAAATCGCTTGGAAAATGACCATCACGACCGCAACGGCAACAATCATCAAGAGCGGAGAACCTAGCATAAAAATCCGATCAATATCGATAGAATCGGAATATTTGAAGAAAAAAAATGCACCGCACAAGACCAACATGCTCAATACCCCAATTAAGATAAGTTTGAGCTTATATCGCTTTGAAATTTCCTCGAGAAATTGTCCAGGGGTGAAATTTGGTTTTTTTCTCCCTATAGAGGAGTCGAGAAATGCTGCTTGGTAGAGACGATTGATATATGCCGTGAGACCGGTCAGAAATGTCGAGGTCTTACCGGATTCTTCAATATCTCTCAAGTAAGGACCGCTCCACTTGAGAAACACCCAATTTTCTTTGAAGGATCGGATCAGGATTATTATTGGTAATGCTTCCAGCATAAAAAAAGTAGGTATCGAGCTCTCGTCTTCTAAATAGAATAAGAGTGCAATAAGTCCAAACGCGAGAATACTCGTAATTAGAACTACCCAAAAACGGATGACAAATAGACGGTGACTTCTCTTGATTTGCCCGAGCAGGAGTCGTTGGCTGTAGATTAATTCGTCAGCTGAGGATGGAGCCGGGATCGTCATCATTTCTCATCATCACATTGGGGGCATTTGCATTTAAATTAGTCAGGACGTGAAGTCCCCAGGTTTGTATTCACCCATTAAATTTTACAATCAAGAGTATTTTTGCGAATTGAGGACTCTTTGCTCCCTTCCAAGAACAAGGGGGTTGTTTTATTAATTCCCTAGTTGATTAACCAAAAAAATACCTAACTGCAGGCTGAAAAAGCCAAATGGTTTTTTAATTGTGGGAGACCACTTTCTAACCGAGGGTTGTTTTAGCAACGACTCTACAAAAACAATGAAAAAGTAAGGCATGGTGATGAATACTATAGTTACTCAAGATATTTGCCCAACGTGTAGCCTACCGAAAGACCTGTGCGTCTGCGAGAAGATCAGCCAGAAAGAACAACGGGTCTTGGTGGCATTGAAATTTGGTAAGTGGAAGCGTATCGTGACCACGATCTCGTTCCTCGGCGACATCAACGTCGAGTTGGACGCGTTAGCCACGAAGGTCA
>MBAA01000011.1:2888-4030 GCA_001940655.1 Promethearchaeota archaeon CR_4 | reverse complement strand
CCCCATAATTCTTACTTGGTTTTCGGGCTAACATAATGATTGGGATTGAAGATGCGAATGATATCTTTCTCGTCAAAATGCCCAGACCATGTTTCTTTGATTGCTGTCCATTCGGTTTTGCTTGGGTTGATGAGCCCGTGCATATGACCCAGAGGAAGGTCAAAGTGTTCGCCCACTTTCGCATTATAAACTACGAGAGAACCCGCCACGACAATCGGCGAACCCGCCATAATCTCCCAGTGTTCACCCCGTTGGGCGTGATTTTGGAAGGATATGCAGATTTGGGGGCGGAGAAAGATGAGATTGTAGTCTTGGTAGGTATATTTCACGCTATACCACTTGGAGAGGGTGTCCACGTAACCTTCAGGTATCGAAATAGGCGAAGTGGTTTGCTTGAACACGTTGGGGTTGATCTCGGCGGGTATATTATGCTCGAAAACGTAGGGATCCCATAAAATTTGGTTTTGGGACATCTGAGTAGACAACGAGAATTTCACGGGGGATTTCCCCAGATTAATGAGCATGAACGCGAGTGGGGTGCGAATTTCCTTCTGCTTGGACGGCCACTGGGCGAAAAACAGATCCCCCAAGATTCCTGCCACCTGTGATGTGTTCCCCGCAACAAGCTCAATGGTTACTCCTGAGACAGGGGCTGTCCAAAGTGGTGTTCCACGCTCTGATCCAAGCGTTATTATCATAAGAAGGGTTAATGCGTCTAGCCTTAAGTAGAATTGGCATCAAGAAGTAAATATTAACACCGGAAATTTCTTATCTATCGGGCATCCCGAGTTGACAGTGGATGGATAATATAGTAACGGGGGTATTGTGTATCGGCAACGCGAATCTGGACACCTATCTGAATTCGAGCGAGATTTTCTTCGGCGGGAGCGCGGCCAATACTGCAGTGCGCCTCGCCGACCTTGTGCAACTAGACATTACCAAGAATTCTTCAGTGATTTGTCCTGCCCTCCTCGCCGCTGTGGGTTCGGATGCAAGTGGGCAAACTATTCGGGAGAACCTGAAGACACGCGGCGTGGTAACAAAATATCTCGCCGATTTTCCCGGAGAATCCCAACAAAGTTCTATAACCTTCGAGAGGGGAGGAGAGCGGTTGATTGGTCGAGGATTCCGGCAGGTCGAGG
>MBAA01000011.1:259-2860 GCA_001940655.1 Promethearchaeota archaeon CR_4 | reverse complement strand
CGCCTCGCTCCCAAGAGATATTTGGATCCACGTGAAAGCTCCCGCGCCTGTATTTGATGTAATTCTCCAAGAAAGCATCCACATCGGTTCCCTTGACCTCGCCAGCTTTGAGCGGCGAGAAGAATGGGAAAGCTTGGGCCTCCGCCTCACTGTGGAAGTGGTGACGGGAAACGAGCAAGAGGTGGCACATCTTGGAGACTTGGAAGCGTTGTGGCGAAATCCTACAATACAACTTGTAGCATTGAAACAAGGTGAACGCGGCGCGACTCTTTTTACCCGAGATCAACCCCCGTTACGCGTCCAACCAAATCGAGTGGCCGCTGTAGACACAACGGGAGCGGGAGATGCCTTTAACGCGGGAATCATCTTTGGCATGCGCAATCAGTGGTCTCTCCAGAATACCGGAGAACTGGCGGATGCCCTCGGTGCTCTAACGTGCACCACTCGTGGAGCACAAAATCCTCCTGTCACCCGAGACCGTTTAGAAGAGATTGGATTGCATTTGTTAGCACAGAATTCTTAAAGGAGGCAAACGCGTAGAACTTAATTAGCAAGGGATTCAAGCGATTACAAGGATTCCTTGTTTGAACAACATGTATAGGAACTTTTGCGCGTCCTCATCTGTCAATCGCCCACGTTCCCCTGTGAGTAAAGTAACTGCCTCTTTTATTTCAAATGCCCCCTCCACAGCCTTGAGGACGGCAGAGAGTTGTAAAATTTCCCCCGTGAACCCTAGATCGCTCAGACTTGTCCGGGCTATCACAAATCGGTCTTTCTTAAACTTTGTAGCCCATTTCTTTGCGATTTCCGGATCCATTCCAGGAATGACTACCCGACGGTTCCCATTAGCGCTAATCGCCACGAACCACTTGATATCTATGTCCTTGAAACCAAAGAGCGGTTCTTTCACACCTGCCATCGAGTCCGAAGGGAAACCGGCCGCTGCCGAGAACCCCGTATTCACTCTTGGAGAAGCGAGTTGACCGGGACTGAGTATGGTGAATAACTGTTCGTAGTGAGACCCTTCCGTTTCATTCCAGTCACCGATGATAAGGCCAGTCCGAGTTACCACGCAGAGTTTGTTTAGCGAAGGAAGAAACACGATGTCGCAGATGTCAGGAATGTCGGGGGTAACGTCCCCTACGGTTCGAAGTGTGTAAGGGTCTAGCACGCGAAATCCGAGGCGGGGTTTGTTTCCTACCTCTTGCAGGAGGAAAATATGACCTTCTGGTTCAGAGATGCGGACAAGGAGAATGGTTGGACACGTCTGAGATGTCACGATATTGCCGCTAGGTATCTCGAGTAGCAGTAATTCATCTTCTCCCACCTTCGCGCCTTTTTCCAGAGGCCCCGAAACGAGCAAACGGTCATTCGCGACCCAATGAATCAGAGTTGGGCGCACGGGCACCTTTATCTTATAATCAATTTCCCAGTTTGCGGTATTAGCAAATGTAATCGTTGTATCTCCGCCAGTGAATGCAAAATGCAGGTCATCAGGGGAGAAATTGCCCATCACAAGGTTAGTTTTCCCCCCCTTCCACTTGAAGATGGACTCTACTTTATTCAGCTGGAGCACCTGCCCACTTTCGAGATATTTCCCTAAGGTGAATTCTGACGCCGGATATACGACCAATTCTTGCCTCCCCACGCACGGCACGACCATAAATGCCCCCCCACGACTCCACGCGAGTGCATGACAATTGATTTTATCTGCCTGTCCTACGAGAACCCCCTTCCCGGACGCAGCATGCCACACGCCTACATATCCCTGCCGGTGAACACTCGCGAGAAAGATCCCGTTTGGGGACCAAGAGATCGTATTGACCGGATTTCCCTTTAATTCTGTTAGTTGACGAGTATCCACACCTTCACTTTCCACATCAAACTGGAACACGATGCCCGAAGTGGTGCCAAGGGCGATCTTTTCCGTGACTGGGTTTTTTGCCGCGGTGGTCAGAGCGCCGAGCGTGCGCGCATCGAATTGCGCTTGCATATGGTCACATTATGAAATAATTCTCCAAGTATTCAAAAGTTATGGAAACTCAAACTAGCTCCGAATACGTGGGTTTAAAATCTGGTTTCTGCATACACAAGAGTAAGAACTATTAAATACAATCGATAGGCGAAGACATGTCCTTGGAAGGCCTTAGGGATGCAAAGTTCAAGATCGTGATTTTGGGAGACTTTGCAGTCGGCAAGACTTCGCTCGTACGCACTTTCGTGGAAAAGAAATTTTCCGAGGACTATATTCCGAGCATCGGCGTGAACTTGTATGTGAAAGAGGTGACCTTAGAGCTCCGTAATGAAAAAGCAAATATTGCGCTCTCCTTGTGGGACATCGCGGGGCAGAGAATGTTTAAGTCGTTGGTACCCGCGTACCATTCGGGCGCGAACGGGATTCTCTTCGTGGCAGACCTCACCCGTCCCGATTCTTTCGACAATCTCGCGCTCTGGCACACGGATTTGCGGAAGACCATCCCAAACCGCTTACCCACCATTTTCCTCGCGAACAAGTGCGACCTAGAGTCTGCTGTTGATGACGCTACAGTCATAAAAACCGCGGAGAAAGTCGGGGCGAGCGTATCTTTCAAAACCTCGGCG
>MBAA01000011.1:0-178 GCA_001940655.1 Promethearchaeota archaeon CR_4 | reverse complement strand
ATAATACTGAAAACGTAGTTTTCTTTTGAGTTGCTCAATGGCAAGGGAGCAAATTTATCTTAACAGGATTCACAGACTATTTCGGTCTAAATCAGACGACAGGAAATTGTTTCGGCGGATTGCGACGGCCTCATCGGGGCAGCGAAAACAAATTTTGCGGGACGTTGCCCAACTTGTA
>MBAA01000050.1:8742-8935 GCA_001940655.1 Promethearchaeota archaeon CR_4 | reverse complement strand
GTTAGTTGAATGTAGGATGTATCTGTTTTTGGGTCTCAAGGAATCTTCATTCAGTTTCCTGGCCAATATTTTGTGATTTGAGGCACTTTACAGGTTGAAATTATACTTACGTCATCTTTTATTCCTTGACAAAAGATGCGAAGACCCGAAGAGTATACTTCGTGAGAGGAGTGGCTTGTTCTCAGGGAGATTC
>MBAA01000050.1:7622-8717 GCA_001940655.1 Promethearchaeota archaeon CR_4 | reverse complement strand
TGAGGACAGCGTCATCCCGACCACGCTCAACATGCGCGGGGTAACTAGCAGGCTGCGTTGCGATCTTTAGAACAGGCATTACACATTTTGATCAAAGCCGGATTTGGGGACTCCCCGAACGTGAAGAGCTTGATGGAAGATATCGAAAGTGTAAAACGTGAAATGACCAAGTAGCTTGATCCTCCTGCTGGTTACCTCCGATTACCTATGCTAATATTTTCCAATTCCTAGTTGATCTCGATTAAACTATGAGGTAATCTCTCGTAATATGCTTAAAAAGAATTAATATTTAAAGATCACCGCGGATATTACCCGAAGGTGAACCAATTGCACAAAATAGAGGTTATCTAAAAAAAGCTATAAAAAAGTTAAAAATTTTTAGGGGTTATTGGTTTTTTCCAGTTCTCCCTTCTCCTTCAGGATATCCGCGAGGGCTGGCTGCTTGACGTCTTCCTCGAGGAACTTTTGGAGTTCGGGGAAGTTCGCCTCGATGGGAATCGCTTGCTTCGGGCGGTGGAGGTAGTACAGGATGGTACTGATGATCCCCAAGGCCCCGGCGAGGATCAAGAAGAAATTCTCGATCCCCCCTATTTGTTCCCAGAAGGGAATCACGTCCGCGAGGAAGGGTCCAATGCGTTCGTTGAAGAGGGGCCCGAAGATGGGGAAGAAGACTGCCGCCAGCACGCTGATTTTCGCCGACGTCTGGTTGACCACCTTCGTGGGCGTTGGAATCGTGTCCACGAGCTTGCCCTCGTAATAGATGCGGACACAAGCGTCCATGATGGTGCCGGTAGACAACGGGGTGACGTGGAAGTCCGCGGTATCGGAGTCCTTCCGCGCGTCGAGGGGCATCTCCGCTGGCACGCAAATGCACCCCGGGAAGATGGGTTGCACCCGGATGAAGGGAGAGAGCTCCTTGATTTTCAGGGTTTGCTCCCCACTCACGCGATCAGCCGGGACGACCGTTTGCAATTTGAGTTGCTCGTAGATTTTGAACGTGGACAGCACCACGGAGAGCTTGTTGCGGGTGAGGGGATTCATTTGCTTGCGATAGAAGACCGTGTTTTTTCTTTCGAGGACTTTCTCAACCGTAAC
>MBAA01000050.1:4384-7616 GCA_001940655.1 Promethearchaeota archaeon CR_4 | reverse complement strand
AGTGGGTTCTGACAGGAATTTGCTGCTTAGCTCTCCAGTGGTCTCATCGATTTCGGGCACAATATCCCCCGCCTCCTCTTCTGCAACTATGTCTCTTGTTCTTTTTTCCTCCTTTGCGAGTTTCTTACGTTTCATCTTTTCTCCCTGGCGGGCGTCATCTTGGTCGAAATTTCTTTCCATCTCTTCACTAGGCGGGGCAGGCGAGGGTGGACCGCCTGGTCTACTTGGAGGGGATGGGGGCGTAGGGGGCGCGAAACCCATTGGAGGGGGTAGGTTCTTCTCTTGGTCTTTTTGGGGTGCTGGTTCTGCACCTCCCGCTGCACCCTTGGGTTGCACGCTTCCTCTTGAGAGAAGTTCCGACAGAGCCTTATCCTCTTCTGATGCTTCTTTCTCTCCGTGTTCGGGCATCTCGAGTATAGGTTCGTACGAAGCGGTTTCTTCGGATTTAGGTGCGGGTGGTTTTTCGATCCCAGCCGGTGCCTGCAGAAGTGGTTCTGCAATAGTCGGTGCTCTCCTCAAACCTTCCAATCCATCCGAAGTTGTTGCTGCACTCTCGAGTTTCACGGTGGTAATCCGGGAGCGCGAGGTTGGCGTGTACACGCCGGTCAATTCGGCATTCGCGAGCTTCGTAATCAAGGCGGTCTTCCCGCCCCCCGCTGGCCCAACGAAGACTATTTTTAAGGCAGTTTTACCAGCCGAGCGCGGGAGCGAGGTGATACTCCCCAAGAATTCTTGTACGTTGAGGCCAGCAGTCGCGGACGTTATCCAGAACCTGCGGACGCCCCAGTTAACCGCGATATTCTCGACCTCATTTGCGAGACGTTGCTCCTCTTCCTGTTCCCTCGTGGCGGTCTTCGTCCCCACGAGAAACAGCGGGACATCTGGCGCGATCTGCGCCAGTCGCACTTGATAGAACCGGAGTTGTCGGATCGCGTCCGGACTGTCGAGCGAGAACACCAGTAGTATCGCATCCGCGTCGTCAATCTGGCGTGGATCAATTTGATCGAGGGGCTCAGTACCCCCTATCTCATAGCACGAAAGCTTGTATTGCACCATTACATCACAGCAGACGTTGGATCTCTGGATGTTAAAAAGTCTTCCTAAACGGAGAAGGCGTGTAAAAATAATAAAAGTAAAAAAGTATCAAGAGGAATGGATTCATTTGGTAATTTGCCTATTAATGGATTAAGAAAATTTTTTCTGCCCTTTTACCCAGAGGATGTAGTTTTAAACTGCATACCGTTACTTGGTGCCGAAAAGTGTTACTGTTCTTTGTCTCGATAACAGGTGATTTGTAAAAAAACCAGTGATAGGGCTATTTATATGCTCGGGAATTATGCTTTTGTAGATTCTTTTAATCCCAACTCTGCGCGGTCATCGCTTTTTCCGCCGAATAAGCGAAAAACCTTTAAAACTTCAATGCCGACCGGTTCATTCTTCTCATCATAATCAATGATTATACCCTTGCTGATTTCATTGCTTTGGTTCACAGGACGTTGCGTCAATTGAATGTAAAGCGCGTCTGCTTTCGGGTCGTAATTACTTTTCATTCATTTTCTCTGCTAATATTTGTCGATTTGGGATGTTTTATAATTGGAAATTATACTAATTTCGTCTTTTGTTCTTTGGTAAAAGACACAGAGAAGAATTCGTTGTCCTGAAATAGGATCAACGACAATTTAGTGAACGACTAGACCAAGCTCATTTTCGTAAGATTGTCAGGATTTTTTCTTGCCCCTTCTACTTCCTTATACGTGATACTCCGTATATTCATTCGTGGCAACGCTTGTTCAAGGAAGTGAATTTTCATTTCAAGAAATACATCCCAATTCTTATTATTTAGTTATTTATACGAATGGAAACTAAAAAATTCAAAAAGCACACTCCGCACGAAGAAAGGATTGCAGTTGCAGAGGTTCCGACAGAAATTCCGAGATAAATCTGGAGACGCACGAAAACTTTATAAAAAGAAACAGCAGATGTCAGTTTAATTTATCCCCAAGGGGGATAGATTTTCTAAAAACCTAAAGGAAGGCATTTGCATGGAAGATAACCAAAAAGAAATTATTCGAGGGATTGTGGCCATCGTAATTACGTTCTTAGCCGTATTCTCCCCGTTATTCCCCGGGTGGGATGATACGATAAAAGGAATTATTGTGGGGGCCGCCACCGCCATAATTCCCGTGTATTTTGCACTCGAGAATTCAAACAAGACAGCTCGGGAGGCAAAAAATGCAACTTTGACCGAAAATATCGCCAAGTTTAAGATGATCGTCCAGATCGCGATTTTGGCAATTGGCATTATCGGTGTAATCGCAATTGGTTTGAGTCTAACCATCAATATTGTCGATATCGTGTTCTTGACCAGCTTGGTAATTAGTTTATTACAATGGTTGTATGGGATTGCACGATAATCAACACATTCACTGAGAACACTCCTTTTTTTCTCCTATTGGAAATTTCCCGTTAGTGCCTATGGTTCCCGCAAAAATTAGATTCTCACTCCTCAGAAGAAAAATAAAACAAATTAGAACTATTGATTGATCAACCTTCAGGGATGAGATCGGCTTCTCACGGGTTAAGCAACACGCATCGCATACCCACAGATCCCATTATGATAGACTCCGCAGAAAAGATAACATTGTCAGTTTTCTGCTGGACCCCGAGTATGTACAAGAGCGGCAAGTAGTGCTCATTCGTTGGAACCGCAAAATCTGCGAACTTGATAGCGGGATATTCGACCAATTGAGTATGATCCCCTTTTGTAATTAGCTCGGCAGTTTTTTCATCGAAAGTCTTTGCCCAAGGAAATCCATTCGCGGAGAAACTCACTAAACCGAGATTGTGAACGATATTCCCACTGCCAAGGATGAGAATGCCCTTTTGTCGGAGAGAGACTAGTTTTTGGGCGAGGTCATAATGGGCTTTGGGGTTCTTCTCATAGTCGAGACTCAACTGACACACGGGGACATCTGCCAAAGGATACATCCGCCGGAGGACGATCCACGCGCCGTGGTCCAAGCCCCACCGGGTGTCTAAACTCACGGGAATGTCGTCTAAGAGAGACTGCACCGTGTGGGCTAGGTCGACTGATCCGGGGGCGGGATATTGGAGGCGATACAGTTCCTCGGGAAATCCCCCGAAATCGTGAATGGTCCGGGGGTGCGGCATGGTGGTCACTTGTGTGCCGGAGGTCTCCCAGTGGGCCGATATGCAGAGAATTGCCTTGGGG
>MBAA01000050.1:3142-4364 GCA_001940655.1 Promethearchaeota archaeon CR_4 | reverse complement strand
ATCTTGCCAATTTCGAGCAAAAACGTTATCCTCGATGCCATTCATCGGTGATCCGTGGCCAATGAAAAGGGCAGGCATTTGCATACGCGTCACGGACGGGAAGCCCAAAGACGCAAATAAAGGTGCCGTTTACTATTAAAAAGGTGGGAAATTCATTGGGATTTTAAAAGCGCGTCAATGCGGGGTTTGACCGTCACGATCGTGTCTTCCCATAGTTTGAACGCTCGTTGCACGCTCGGGATGACCGTTCCTCGCTCCTTGTACTCGAGATAATTGAAGAGACGCCGCAATTTTTCTATGCGTTCGTTCCGGGTGCGGATGATCTCGTCGATCTCCGCCCGCTGCGTGGCAACTACTTCCTTAATCCTTATGGTCTGCCCCTGCCGCACGAGCGTCTTGCAATATTCCTCGAGGCCAACCACCGCTGACAGGACCGCTTCAACACTCTTCTGCACGTCCTCTGCCACACGCTGGTCTGGATTGTCCCGCGGGAAGAACTGGGTCGCCTCCTCCACGAATATCTTGCCCTGCTGGACGATCTCTGGCAAGGACTTGGGGTTGTTGAATTCGTAAGCTACCTTATGGTAGGAGGCTTGAATGCCCTTCTCTGGATCATCAAGGCGAAATATCTCGAATCCAGGGTCGTTCTCGAGCGGGATGAGCGGGTCTCCCTTTTTCGTGGGCATTTCCGACTGGTTTAGCAACCGCTTCTGGTTGAACACGATACCCACTGCCATCGGGTTGGCTTGTTGCCAGTAGAGTTGCGTCTTGATGTCGTCTTGAGAGAACATGACCTTGATACCGGGATGTGAATGCACCCAACCCACGAGAAACTCGTCCCGCTCATTCGCTTCGCTTTCAATTATGGTTGCTGCCACGTAATCCTCTTCCTCGAATTGCACCTTCAAGATATGGCCTATATTTTTCGTATGTGTCATAGGGATGGCTTGGGTGACGCGTACATCCACCTTATTCTTGTCAATCTTGCCGAGGAGCAACCCGTAAAACTCCCGCCAATCCGGTTCGGGGATGCGGGCGGACGCGAACCGCACGGTCGCCGCAATCGTGGCCCAGTAAACCTCCATGTCGAGGACCACTTTCCCTTCTTTTTTGCCCATAGGTCTCGACTCGCTGCTCTAACCTAAAAGACTACCGGGTGGGTGGGGGAACATTACTTCCGAGTTGGGCCGATAAAGCCATATGCAATAAAGATCATGCCCAC
>MBAA01000050.1:2158-3113 GCA_001940655.1 Promethearchaeota archaeon CR_4 | reverse complement strand
AGATTGCCCCGACAACCTCATCCGGCGATAAATTACTCCCAATGTTGATGAAGAGGGCAATAAGACTAATGAAAAACCCGTAGAGCGTGATGACCATTTTCCGTCGTATCTCACCCTCTGTTGGTTTGATGCCAAATTGGTAGAGGTTAATTATGGTTGCCAACACGAGGAACAAGACGCACACGCCTAGCATACCTATCATAATCGGGTTAATCCGCGAATCGACAAAGGGTGTGTATTGAATGATGTCGATTGCCTTGTCCCACGCAAATAAAACAACCCCGTAAATAGCAACGCCGAGGAGGAGTGGCCACGTGTATATCTTGTGCCCTAACCAGGCTTTCGTGTGGACTATGACCTGGAACGTGAAGAAGAGTAAGAGAACACCAAAAAAGAGCGAAGTAATGCCAAAGCGACTGAAAAACCGAATCATATTCGCGATCACTGTGGTATCCCTGGTAAAATCTGGCGTGATGTCATAGATGACGATCGAGGCGCCATACACGCCGACGAGAATTGTTGCTGCCGCGAGGAGACGGTGGGCGACATTCTTTGCATCCTTCCGTAAGGTGAAGACAGCTATAGTAAATCCCGTGATGGCGATCACGATTTCGCTAATAAAGCTAAAATATTCCACCATAATGCTCAGAAACAGAATTTTGGATAAGAAGTTTTCCCTCATTAAATATTAGTCCTTAAAGGGCACTGACATAGGTCATTCTCGAAAGAAAGAGGGTTCGAGAGAAATAGATTGACAGAGTTCCCACCAAGCACCCCGAGATGTCAGTAATACGTGCATTAATACCTCTAAAGGAACTCCCGCCTGAGTAACAACAATTTTTGAAGGCAAAAGCACCCCTAGTTCACTTATAGGGGGGAATGAACGGGAATGTTTGACTTACAATCGTGCTTGCTTTGTCAAATTGGGAGGTATTACTTGGATCTTGGAGCTCGT
>MBAA01000050.1:164-2146 GCA_001940655.1 Promethearchaeota archaeon CR_4 | reverse complement strand
CGAGAAATCGTTGCAAGAAGAGGTCTAACGCTCCCCGCAGGATCTTTAAGCTTTTCGTACTCACGAGGACGCACGCGATCTTCGCGTTCTTGGCCCGTTGGAGGATCAGGACTGCATTGGAAAGCTTGATCTCCTCCACTTCACCCCCAGCCACGGATTCTGCCAAGATTCCGGAGATCCCTTGGATCATCCCAGAAAATAGGATGGGATCATTCATGCGCGTGTCCCCGTCCCACGTGTGAGTAAACAGGGGCACGCCACCGTCCGTGGTGATCACCGTCAATCTGAGGGCCCGGAAGGGAATTACGAACGCAAGATTAGACTTTAAAGAGATGCCGAGCGAAAATGCAATAGATCCCACTAAAAGGACGAGGGACACGCTGCTTGGGAGTATTATGTCTACAGTTAGCGCGAAAATTATCCCCAGCGGACCGATGCAGATCAATCCAAAAATACTGAGTAAAATATATTTTCGGAAAGTCTTGGGGGCGTGGATATAGATCTGGCGGAAGGCAAAAAGAGCACACGCGGTAATCCAGGACAACAGGGCAAATTTGACGAATTGAATTTCAAATCCAACGTTCGCGAGACTTGCGTCACCGTTCGGGTAGGTCCAATTCCCCACAGTCGCCACGTCGCTGTTATAGATCACGAGTGCCACAAAAAATCCCACATTGATAGCGAGCTTGACTGGATCGGTTGTATCTCGGGTCATAGAATCAAGTATGATTACAATAAATAAGGCGAGGGGAATGATCATGTAATTGCGTGCCTGCAGCAATGGCGGCGAGAGGAGCAGAACAGCCAACCCGTTACACAAGCAAAAAGCTGCAATACTCAGGATCCCCATGGACATAAATAAAATGTGCCGCAACCGTCCCCTCTTGTATTGCGCATACATCAGTGCTCCTATAAAAAATATGATCGCGGTGGCGAGGAGAAACGCGACTGCTTCCTGGGTTATATTTAGAGGACCTGCCATTGTTGCCTGAACTCGTATGAGGTTTTTGTTTAACTTTCGTTTCCGATACCTTAATAAATTCTCACACGCAGTTCATTCACGAAAACGTGCAAAGTTGAGCAATCGCATGCCCGTGGTGGACGAATTTTACATCATCGCGGAATCGGGTTTGTGTTATTACTCGAAATCCCGCAAAAAAGAGATTGACAAGACTCTATTTTCTGCACTCCTCACCGCCCTCAATTCGCTCTCGGAAGAAATTGCATCCAAGAGTATCGATAGCCTTGTTTTGCAAAACGAGAAGTACATTATCTCCCGGTTAGGGCAAATTATGTTCATCGTACGCACGGGAACAAAAACCAGGGATTCCGCAATCCGAAAAGAGCTCGCGGAAATGAAACAGATTTTCTTGCTTTACTTTTCCCCTAAAGAATTGGAAGCTAATTGGGACGGAGATCTGAATCGATTCAAAGTATTGGACAAGCATTATGACCGCTTTTTCCTCGAATCAGTTAAGACTCGGATGGAGTCTTTGTTCTAACCTGGCGTGAATGAAGACATCCAAAGGGATCGAAGGATCATCATCGGACGATGGTTTTCCGGAAGAGCGTGTAAATCGTGGACTTGTAAATCTGGTATTGTAGTGTCCTCGGGATCATTTCCTTGAGTTTCAAGATAATCCCGTCTGCATATTGTTCGAAAGACTCGTCTATTTCGAGATCCGGGTCATATTTATGCAAATATAAAGAAAGTTTAATCCTAGATGTTCCACCTTGCAAAACATCGAGGATGCGAGTAAGGTATTCCAGCGCTTGCTCCACTCGCGTGCGATCTTGGATGTCAATGACAAAAATCAGGCGATTCGTGTGTTCGAGATATTTGGGTAAATCGTCGAAATAATGCTGGCGATAAGATTCCTGACCACCAAAGTCCCATACGAAATACTGGTGTCCCAAACCAGTGACTTCGGATACTTGCATACCTGGTGTTGGTTTCAGGGAAAAATAATTCATCAAATTTC
>MBAA01000050.1:0-147 GCA_001940655.1 Promethearchaeota archaeon CR_4 | reverse complement strand
AGGAGGATGGACGTCTTGCCTGAGTTATCTAACCCCATCAGGATGATTTTTTCTCCTTCGAGTACTTCCGGTTCTGCCATCAGAATTCCTCTTAAGCAATTATTTTGGATTGGGTATTAGGGTATATTAAGGAAGATGTCGTTAATT
>MBAA01000002.1:19753-25897 GCA_001940655.1 Promethearchaeota archaeon CR_4 | reverse complement strand
GTTTTCCTCCCGATTTCCCATCACATTTTCGGTGGAATAAAATCCGGCAAAAATCCGACTAATTAAAAAAATCATCGCAATAATGGTTATCGATAGAGGTGAAAATAAATTGTGTGAGTTTGTTACTTTTGCTGGGCAAAAGCGAGGATGTTGTCCACGAGCCACTTGAGACCCTCTTCGAGGCCTTCCCCGGTTTTCGCAGAGCACGGCATCACCTTCCAAGGATTCTTGAGGAGTTTCCGGAGATCGAAGATTGTCGCGAATTTCGCGATTTCAAAGCGCTTGTAGATGTCTTTCTTATTCGCGTAAATGAGGATGGGGAGAATACGTGCTTCGGTATTGCCTAACACGCGGGTAAATTCGGTAAACGCTTCCTTGAAACGGCCAGGATCACTATAATCTATAACAAAGATGAGACCATTAGAGTTGGGCAAATATTGGAGCCACGAATTTCGTAATGATGCTTGGCCTGCCAAGTCGTAAGATTGGAACACCAAGTGTTCCTTCTCAAATTGTTCTACATCAACGGATAATGTTGGTCGCGTGGGTTCAAAAGATTGCCCGCGCAAGCGATTGAGAATGGCAGTTTTACCCGCCTTGTCCAACCCAAACACAAAGAGTTTCGCTTTCGTCCCCCAGTGAGCCATCTCATCTTCTAATTTCGAGACAAGCTCTTTTAATCGCTGTTCCACGGTCACGTGTTTCAAGAGAGACCCGATGGCACCCATTGTATTCGCTAGTTGAGTATTCTCTTGCCCTTCAGCTCCTTCATACATCCCGAGGATGTTCTGGTAGGCGTCCTCGATGGAAATCTGCTTGTGCATCAAACGTAGCAACGTGTCGCTCAAGTCCTCCGTGCGATCTGAAGGAGTAAGGATGACGGGTAATTGCAAGATTTGTTGGATGGTTTCCCCAAACGGTTTGAAGATTGCGACGTCATCTCCAATGTTGGTTTCGAGAGCCATTTTGTAATCATTCAGGAATCTTTGCTCAATTTCCGTAAGCAATCGTTTGATCTTGGCAGGAATTTCTTTCTTGTCCGCAAGCACCACTACCACTAATAAATCCGAGACACGGTAGTAGAGAATCCCGTCCGCGAGAACCATTCTTTCAATAGTCGAACCACTAACCACCCGAGCAAAGGAAAAAATGGCTGATACAAAACCTGTGAATAAGTCGGAGTTGAATTCGTCAGAAGTATTATTGTCCCCCTTCACGGTAAACTGCTGTTCGAAGAGACAAATTCCGGATTCTCGGTTCAAAATCCACAGGTGTTTCATCACATAACAAATGTCCCTTGAGGATTAAAAATTTTGCCGCATAAAGATAATTATAGGGAGAGGTGGTTTCACAATGACCCATACAACCTGTTTTGGGTCTCCACCGAGGAATAGACTCGAAAACCAAGAAAACGACACACAGTACGCGATAGATGGATATAAAGAAGTAGGTTGAGTCTAAAGGGTACAGGAAATGATAAAATAGAAGTTCTGCAATGAAATGCATGGATGACGCCAGTCACGTGCATTATGGGTTCCTGTGCTGGTAAATATCTTTAATCTTTTTGCCGAAGGGATGATCTCGTGTCACAGCTTCCCTATACAGGGTTATTAATTCTGCCACTTTGATCCGGACATGGGCAGCCAATTTGTGGAGAGTTGGTTTGTCTACATTTTTCCCATAGTATTCTCCGAACCTTATAGGAGCGCCCAAGTGCAAGATAATCTTGCTAGGGAAGGGCAAGGGGAAGGGGAAAATCTTCTCGTGGATCCAGGGAGGGACTTTCTGAGGGTCATCCTCGTTATTGAGGATGGTTAGGACTTGCGTGGGCCCGATGTGGGCTGTGGGAATGATGGGGATCAGGTAACGGAGGTGAATCTTGATGATGCCCGGGTAGAATTTCCAGAGACGATACCCCTCGTACCATGCGGCACTGTGGCCTTCCGGACACGACCATCAATTCACCCCGTTTGACAACATTGTCCACTATCTCATACGGGATGGGTGGTTTGTCCTTCGTTTCAATGTGGATGGGAATGGCACTAAATTGCCGGTACAGGTCAGACCACGCCCTCTCGAGACCCGAGGTAGAGTCACACCTGCGATCCCATACGAATAAATGCATTCGTTTACGAGCATGATTGTCCGTTTTCACGTGATCCAACGCAGACATGATGAGAAAGTTATCGTAGTCCCATCCCCCACCGTGATTGATAGCGAGCACTTTCGACCCGGGTGACGCGATATGTTCCAAACCGCGAATCTCGTAGTGATTCCAGTAGCGGGTGATGAAGGGAATTGCCTTGCGAAACGTTTTTAGAAAGATTTTACGGAATCCCACAGATTTACTAATTGTTTCTCCAAATAAAAATGTTTCAAAACATTTATTCTACACATAAATCCTATTTGATTTATGGGTCCGAACATCATCTGCTTGGGTGAACTTCTCGTTGAAATTATGCGTGCCGAAGTGGGCGTGCCGCACAGCGTACCGGGTATTTACAAGGGCCCCTATCCCTCGGGTGCCCCTGCAATCTTCATCGATTCAGCAGCTCGGATGGCGCAAGGTACGGGACTTAGCTGCGGTTATATCGGAGCAATCGGTAACGATGACTTTGGACACATGATCGTAACCAAACTTAAGAATGATGGCGTGGACGTGTCCCAGATTGTGACTAAACACGGTATCCATACTGGAGTAGGATTTGTCCAATACAACCAAGATGGAACGCGGAAATTCATATTTGCTACAGGTGCCTCGGGGATGACCTCCCCGAATGACGTGAAACCCGACTACTTCAAGGACGTCAAGGCCTTCCACATTATGGGGTCGGCGCTCTCCATTTCCGAATTATCGCGTGAAGCCTGTTATAAAGCGCTCAAGATTGCCCAGAAAGCAAATCCTAAAGTTGTTATCTCGTTCGATCCAAACCTTCGCCCCGAAATGCTGGCCATCGACAAAATCATCGAAATCTGCCAACCCATCTTAGATGAAGCCAACATCCTCTTACCTTCAGGGGAGGAGGCCGAAATGCTGGTGCGTGTGAATAACCCGAGAGATGCTTGTTTAACACTCCTCAAAAAACATGCCTCAATGGTGGTTTGGAAGCGGGGTAAGGACGGAAGTACCGTCTTCAGCAAGGAGGGAACTGAAATTAATGAGATTGCCATACCTGGTTTTAAAGTGAAACAAGTTGACCCTACTGGAGCAGGAGACTCTTTCGGTGGAGCATTCGTCGTGGCAACGTTGTTAGGATGGCCAATCCAGAAACGACTGCGTTTTGCAAACGCGGTTGGCGCGTTGAAGGTTACAACGTGGGGCCCGATGTCTGATACCTCCCTAGAAGAAGTATTAAAATTCGCAAATATTACCCCCTAAATTTTACAACCTTTATCATCTAACCTAGTAAAAACCGTCCGAGCATTTGGTGGATGTTCTATACGTGATGCTGGTTGATTCTTGGAAGTAGATTCTTTTTATGCAAGAGTGTCCTCTGGTGTAGTATTATATGATTACTCCTGATCCGGTGATAGATTAGGAAATTAATAACCACCTCGTAATAACTGAAAAAAATTTAAACTACTTTGTTCAATGGAATACGAAGGTGACGACCGCGCATGGTGGAAAAACTCACTAAACAACAGTTTTTTTCGCTCATCTTGGTACTCATTCTCCTGTTTGTTAATAATGCGGTTGCGGTCATGCTGTTTCCATCATACACCATAATTAAGCAACAACTTTCAATTCCAGAATCACTAATTGCGATACCTGATGCGTTTTTTACGCTTATGAGCGCTGGGTTTGCTCTATTGTGGGGATATTATGTAGATAAAATTGACCGGGCACGAGTCCTCATGGTGGGGGGGTTTTGCTGGTCGTTTGGTACCTTGCTAACGTATTTTGCACCTAATTTCAACCTCCTCCTCTTAGCAAGAATAATCACGGGGGCTGGAATGGGGTGTATTTTACCGGCAGGGTATTCTATTCTCTCTGACGTGGTTCCAGAAGGGGAACGATCAGGGTACTTTGGGAATCTGGCAATTCTAAACGCTATCGCTACTGGTGTCGGACAGGGCTTAGCGTCCTTTATCGGTCCTCTTTTAGGATGGCAGTTCCCCTTCCTGCTCATGTCGCTTATAAGCATAGGCATAGTGGCGATGCTCTTTTTCATCAAACTCCCTAAACGTGGTACTCGGGAGGGCGAATTGAAGGCACTGAAGAACTTGAATTTAGATTACAATTTTGCTATTTCCGCCCGAGACCTCAAAGTTATTTTCGTGAAAAAGACCAATCGGAGTATGGCCATTGCAGGTTTTCTTGCCATAATCCCAGGTACGGTCATCACGGCCTTTATGATTACTGTCTTTGGGTCATATTTCTTTGCATCTCTACCTGATGAAATTAAGATTCAAACTTCCACTCTCTTCTCTGCAATGGTTGGAATTGGTTATATCATTGGAAATTCTGTTCTCGGTCGTCTCGGAGATTCACTATTTAAGCGTAATCGGAAAAATCGTGTTCGTTTAGGGTGTATTTCTCTATTTTTGGCTGTTCCGACCTGCCTCATTATGCTTCTTTCGATGATACCTATTGAAACCACTTGGGTAGAATCTCTGGGGTATCCTAATCCAATTCCTCCCGACCAAATTGGATCCTTCATCTTTACCACAATTGGAGCCATCTTCGCACAATATCCTTCTTACCTCTTCTTCTTGATCTTCGCCATCGTTGGTTCATTTTTCAGCGCTGGCGCGGTTGCTAATCGGTCCGCTATTCTCATCGATGTAAACCTCCCTGAACATAGAGGTACAGCTACGTCCTTTTTTAATTTAGCAGAACAAATCGGGAAGGGGATCACGCTTCTTCTCGCGAGTAGTTTAATCGGGTTGATTATGGCATTTATGAACATCATTTCGGATAATCCTCCAGATACCGCTGCGACGTACTACATGATGATCTTCACCATTTTTCTATATATTCCTACAGGGATCATCTGGGCAAAGATGCAAAAATCCGTTGTTGGTGATATGAGTGAACGTTCGATGGTACTGCAGGAACGACAACAAATGTCGGTCATCGATTACATCTTCGAGTTAGAAATAAGTCTGGACGGGGGTTTACAGAAAATCTACGATGCGAGGGTGCTCATTCCCCATAATTTATTGCAGGCTCTTGACAAGATCGCCGAAGCAGATAAGATCTTCCAGAATGTCGCGATCGTTGCGGAGAATCGGAATATGGAAGAGGTGCAAGAAAAGGCGACTAAATTGCGAGCGATGAGTCAAGAAATTATGACCGAACTCAATTCCATCTTACGCAAGCACCGCGAAGGAACGTCTGTTTTCCGGCTCGACACATCCCAAATTCAAATGAAGATAGACGAGTTCCCGCGATCGGACCTAGGAAAAATCGAGATCTTATATGAAACGGGATATCTGAAAGTAGTCGAGGCCCGATTAGAGCGGAAGGCTAATGACGTTAGGGCGTTAGACAATCTCGAAAGTGCAATTAAAATATTTGACCGGGTCGAACAATTAATTCAGGAACGCATCGACTCGCAAGTGTATGAAAAAGAGGAAGACCGGCTCCGTGCATTACTGAGGAAGGCTAAGCGGTCAGAAGCTAACACGACTAAATTGCGCGATGGTCTCGGTAGGATTTTTGAGGTCTTGCGGAAGGCTGGCATTGAATTCGAAGACATGAAGAAACTGACAGATCTCACGGTCGAATACAACATATCCATAAACGAAGTGTTGAATGAAACCTTGGACGATAAACGGGCAGAGGTCATAAAAGCCATTTCCTCTGAAATTGACGCCATTTTCGCGCAATATGACCAGTGGGAAAAGAGCGTCTAATCCGAGAATTCGAGCAAGCAAGCCGTGTAAATTTCAAATGATATTCGCAAATGCTTGTGAGAATTAAGTCTCCGGATCTCGTCGTCATAATCAAACGCTTTTTTCTCGAAAAGAGCTTCCAGATCCTTCACCCGCTGTTCTGCATGCTCAATGCGTTTCTCCCGAGCAGAAAAATCGGCCATTTTTTTCTCTTTTTCTGTCGAATCCCATTGAGCTTCAACTTCCCGAATTTGTTTGTCCGTTGGTCGCCGGGAGTATGCTGCTTGACGTTCGAGGCGTGCTCGC
>MBAA01000002.1:18181-19719 GCA_001940655.1 Promethearchaeota archaeon CR_4 | reverse complement strand
CCTTTAAGCGCTCGTACTTCCTTTTTTCCAGCTGGAAGGCATTTGCATTCTTCTTCTCTAACTCTGGCACGCGCGTGGAAGTGTAATAGGCAACGAGTTGCTTCGCTTGGTTCCTCGTCTGTTCAACTAATTCTTTCAAATTCACTTGGGCGAAAGCTCCACCAGAAGTGGGCTTAATTGCAGGGTAGAGCTGGCGAATTAACTCGAAAATGTGCTCCCCTGCTGGGAGACTGCCGTCGCCCTCTGCGTTAACAAATACAGGGCGCAATTCCCTTTCAACTATGACCCCAGAGAATTCAATGTAGAAGTTCCATAATATGCCCATATTAGAGGGGGCAGGATTCTTTTCTGATGCTATTACGTTTCGAGGCATCTTAATGGAGGTGGTTAAACCTCCGAACTCGGGGCGTTTACAAAAGAATAATGCATCCGTGAGAAGGGGGTGACCCAACGCGAAAAATTCGAGTTCTTCCCGACGTTTGGCAAGCGCTAAATCAAAAGTGCCGTGAAAGGCACGCGTTCCGTGCAAGCTTGGAAAATCTCCTAACGCATTATCTGGTATGGAGAAAATTACGGATTCATCAGACTCTCTCGTCATGATGGATTTCTTAAAATAAAATTGGGCAAAATCTTCGAAAAATCGCTGGACTTCTTCATTTGTTACTTCGATATGGCACGCAAGGAGTTCTCCAACTTTATTCATCTGGAAACTACGCTTGTCCATGAGAAAATCTGCCATCTTAAGCTCGATATCCTTCACTTGTTCCAATTTTTTATTGATGGTGTCGTTAAATTCGCGGATTTTGGAGTAGGAACTCGCTGCATTCTCTGTCAGGATAATTTCTCGAATGTTTTTGGTTACCTCCCCCAGGATTGGTTCGAGTTCGCCAATTGTCTCCTCAAAGAGGTGAATCCGATCCCCCAATGCGATGAGGACGTTTGTTTCGACCGTGTCAGTGATGTAAAAATTATAAATTTCCACGTCCCGTTTTTGTCCAAAGCGGTCTAACCGTCCAATTCGTTGCTCTAATTTCATCGGGTTCCATGGCAAGTCAAAGTTGATGAGGATGTGGCAAAACTGGAAATTCCTTCCCTCTCCACCAACTTCGGTCGACACCATAATCTGACCCTCATCCCGAAATCGTTCTACACGAAGAGATTTTTCCTCAGCTGATAAACCCCCATAAAAGCTGACCAGCTTATAATTTTGGGATAAACTTTGCTCGATTAATTCGAGGGTTTTGCGGAACTGAGTGAAGATCAGGATTTTCTCGGTGGGATCTTGGAGAATTTTCGTGACCAACATTTTCAACATGCGAACTTTAGAATCCTCGGGTAATTTCTGGAGCTGGTGAATAAAATCCTCCAAGACCGGTATCTGGTCAAATTCAAATTTGGCAGTTTTGGCAAGAAATTCGTTATCTTCATCGACAATGTCAATTCCGTCAGTCTCCTCCTCTGTTTCTGCAATGATTTCTGGGGGCAAGGACTTTTTTCGTTTTCTTTCTGCATGTATTTCTTCAACTTGATGTTGAAAC
>MBAA01000002.1:15760-18152 GCA_001940655.1 Promethearchaeota archaeon CR_4 | reverse complement strand
GGTGCTAATGAGAGCGGCTTTGCTACTCGAAAGAAGTTTCTGGAGCACCACCACCACGAACCCAAGACCTTGGTTCTTTTCAGAAATAGCCTTGTTGTAGGTTTTGGCGAGGTAAACCCGGATGGATCCGTAAACTTCCTGTTCCTCTCGTGTCTGCAGGATTTCGATGATGTGGGGATTTCGCCGGATCTTGGGACCACTCTCTAAAATGACGTTTCGCTTCTTATTCCGAATCATCACATTGCTCAAAGTATGCTCTCTACTTAGTGCAGCAAGGATCTTTCGCCGCTGGTTTGGATCATGCAATATAAGGTCTCGTAATTTCTCAGGGGTTGGAGATTTACCCTTCTTCTCGAAAATAAATTCCTGAATTTCTCGGAGCGTTGCTTCTTCTTCGAACTTGCTCAGATTCTGGAAATCCATGACATTCTTTATGAGCATATTGATTAATGGTAAATGTTTGCGGAACTCCTCAAATGCCTCGTAATTTTGGAAGTGGGCAACATCAATCAACCGAATGAGAGAATATAATTCATAAGGGTTCAATTGAATGGGGGTGGCGGTCAAGAGGAGGAGTACATTGCACCTTTCCCGGAGTTTATCCGCTAGTTGGTAACCCAAGGTGGGGCGTGGGTAACCCGTGGTACCAACATACCTCCGCAAGTGGTGGGCCTCGTCAAAAATAATTGCATCCCAAAACAATTCGGTAATTTCACTCGCTACGCTCTCCTTACGTGCGTATTGTAGAGAACAGATGATACGGTTGGAAGTTAGCCAGGGGTTCTCACCGGGTGTTTGCCGGCGGTACTTGTGGACTTGGGATGCATCAAATATGTCGAAACGTTCGTTGAATTTACTTTGCATTTCAAATTGCCACTGCAGCACAAGTTGAGCTGGTACGATGATGAGGACTCGTCGAACCAATTCCCGGGCGATTAATTCCTTTATGACGATGCCGGCTTCAATAGTCTTTCCTAGACCGACTTCATCTGCGAGGATGAACCGTGGTCGGAAATTAGAGATAAGGCGATGTGCTACGAAGACTTGGTGGGGGAGCAATTCGAGTCGGGAATTAGTGATACATTTGATGTCCGTGGAAGAATAAGTGCATTCCAAATACCTCGCCCACGTGCGCAAGCGAAAGGCCGTAATAGACGAAAAAATTTGTTCTTGGAGAAGCTGTTCCACAGGTTTTATTGAGCGAAGAATTAGATTCTCGACAAGGTCTATCCTCTGCCCAGCATCATTGATTGCCCAGTAATGGATAATTCCCTTGTCTAACTGGGGTTCAGAGTCGATTGTTGCTACCCCTACAGTTTCAGAGAGGACTTGCACACCAATTGGAAAAATTTTATGGAGGAGTTCAGGTGGATACATTAACTGAAAATTATATCCCGCAAATTGGACTTCAATCACATCTCGCAGACCTTTACTACTTGGTTCCTTGTAGACTTTTGTGACTCTCCCTATGGTCTGCTGGAAATTAGCAACGCTGCGAATTAAATTTCCGGCCACAAATTGGTGACTCGGACAACGGATGTTCACACAACGTTGCAAGGGATCTAGTGTGTGTTGACAGAAAGGACATGCTGAGTTGCTTGGTGATTGCACGTTGGAATAGAATAAAGGCAACACTCGTAAAAATGTTCGTGTATAATAACTCCCGCGACAAATCTTTAACAAACCACAAGGGGAGCTAAAAGAATTATATCTTGCTTATGCAAGGGTTTTTTCCCTCGCTCTGAAAAAGCTGGCAGTCCAGTAATACTGAATTGAATGATTTTCTCTGAATTAGTCTGCTTCATTCAAATAATTTATTAAGTTTCCTACAAACCTCTACGTAATCCGGGATGGCACTATGAATCTTCCTCCAATCGGCATTGAAAGTTGGATTTTCTCCTTTTTGCTGGGATTCGTTGTGTGCGTGTATATTTATCTTATGGTACCTATTGTGTGTCGTAACTTTATTGAAAAGGATCCGAATCGGTATAGCAATTTAGCATTGCTATGTGTATTAGGTACCATCGGGATCCTCGATGTACTCCCATTTTCGGAGTGGGGTTTCTACGCAGTCTACCCCGTTTCCTACTGGTCTGTGTTTTTCATAACTGTGTGGGGCGGAATAACTTTGATTGGAGCACTAGTAATGAAACAGAGTTCTGAACATGGCAGTAACCTCACTTTAGAACGAGGACTCGACAAAGTCTCGAAAGATGGTATCGACACACACAATTTCGGATACGAGGGAGAAGTACGGCGGAAGGTTCTCCACTTGATGGCTCTCCTCTCATTAGTCGCGTTTAGTGTTGGGCATATGGTCTTTTGGCTCGTCAACGACTTTTCCTTTACAATGATGCAAGCAATTGTGCCTGCGGAGCAAATTGCTGGCGTG
>MBAA01000002.1:11910-15732 GCA_001940655.1 Promethearchaeota archaeon CR_4 | reverse complement strand
TCCAAGGAGCTCTCATTTTTCACTTAGGATTGTTGGGGACTTTTGCAGTTCAGGCGAATTGTGAAATCCTGCGTCTCCGTTATCCGAAAGTCAATTTTACATTCAAGCAGACCCTGCAGAAGACCCGCCGGGCGTCCGAGACGCGGAGTTTTGGGGCTCATTTATCTCTCGTACCATGTTTCTTACTTGGAGGAATGATTCTCACCTATTGGACGCCAGAAAATGAGCTGCCCAATGGGGTTATGGCCATCTTTGCAATGGTCGCCATCTCCGCGCTTGCAGATTTGATGGCCGCCATAATTGGGCGCAAATATGGGAAACACAAGTGGAAGATTGTGAAGGGTAAAACTATAGAGGGAACGCTCGCGGGAAGCATTATTGCTTTCATTGCAAGTCTCTTGTTTGTTGGCCCATACTTGGCCATCGTTGGTGTGCTAGTATTCAACTTCACTGACCTCGTCCTCGCGAAAGTCCGCATTAATGATAACCTCACTACCCCCCTCATCCTCGCGATTGTTTTCCGCTTGCTCCTCTGTTTATGTCAACCGCTTGTTAATTTTTGGTTCATTCCTGAGTGGATGTAATTTAAAAAGGAAGAATACCATGACCAGAATACGAAACGTACCATAATTGAATGTATGTACTATTATATCCGCGTAAAGGCAACCCAAAACTTATAATACAACGAATTAGCTACAATCTACTATGAAACGGGGAGGCGTGATCTTGCTTGCGGGGATGGTGGCCATCTTTTGTTGTGTCCTCATCGTTCCGAATAATGTAAATAAACAATGTGAATTGGGTTGTTATGCGCCTAGCACGAGCGATGCGTTCGATCCAAACGACATCTTTTCCAATGCAAAGCCGCTCAGCACGGGGATAACGTATACTCTAACACTGAACAGTTCGGACATAAATGATTATTTCTATTTATACTTGCCGAGTTATTATACAATAAGCGTGAATATTGGGTGGTCAACAGGTACCTCCGATGCATTAATACTCTTTCTCTATGACTCCACCGAAACGGTGATTTGGATGTCTTACTCTGGGAGTATAAGTTACACAGCGCGATCGGCAGGTAACTATTATATTTGTGTAGGTAATTACTACGCAGATTCCATCACCTATACATTGACTGCCACGGTCCAATTCTCCCCGTTTATTGCAGGGATGATCGCTTTCGGGATTATCGCCGCTATTGTAAATATGGTAATAGTCGTGGTAGTTGTGAGGCATTATAGGCGTAAGGTAAGACGTATCATACCCAAGCGTCCGGCGCTTCTCCCGCAACAGGCGCCAGTGCCGACACAATCGCTAGTTACCGTTGCCTCTCCGAAACCAGAGATAAAAGACAATTTTTGTCGTTTTTGTGGCGTGCAACTTGGAACATCGGAAAAATTCTGCCACAATTGCGGTACCGAGACAAATCTTTGATTTTTTTTAAAATCAAATAAAAGAGAGTGGAAAGAAGCGGAATTTCGCCTATTTTATTAGTTTTGCAATTAAATTTCCCACCCGCTTACCCAAACCTTTCGCAATCGCATTTGCAAGCTGGTCCTCACCCGGTTTGCGGAAGGCCTTCAGGTCTTCACCCTGGAGTGTGGCGATAGGACTATTCATCTCGATGACCGGATGCCCCAAACCACCCACCACGACCATACCTTGGGTGAGTGCGAAAGCGTTCAGTTGGTCCACGATTCGCTCCCCACCGCCTTGTCGTAACCCAGAAGCACCCATCGCAGCAAAAATCTTGTCCTGCAGTTTGTACTTTGCCATCTTCATTGGACGAGACCGATCAATGAAATTTTGAGTCAAGACCGGCACACCCGAGAAATAGGAGGGTGCCGCGAGGATAATGGCATTTGCACCAATCACTTTCTGTTCAATTTTTAGGTAGTCGTCATCTTTACTTAAAGGGCATTCATTGGGCGGTTTCAAGCACGCATCGCACCCTGTGCAGTTCTTTACGTTGTAATCCACGAGATCGAGGCGTTCAATTTCTGCGCCCGTCTCCTTGGCACTCGCAAGCGCCGTGTCAATCATCGTTGCGGAAGCACCCTTTTTACGAGGTGACCCAACAATTCCTAGGATTTTTGCTACCAAAAATATTCACCGAATTCTATTGTTTTCACTTCTATTTACAGTATTGATCGAGAAATTCAATTACATCTGAAAAATATTTTTCGATGGTATTATCCTTTAAACCATTCATATCAAACGCGTGGTCTGCATTTGGAACCAGTTGAAATCGACTAGTAATTTTGGCTTTCTGTAATTCATTCGCCATTTGTTGGGATTGTGTATACGGAACAACCGTATCCCTATCGCCATGTAAAAGAAATGTAGGGGGATATTGAGCATCAATATTTTTGATCGGACAATATCGTACGAATTTTTCAGGATGAAGTTTAGGGTCAATCCCAAGAAGGGCTATTGGCCATTCCCCCGTAGCACGACAATGTAAGTAAAAGGGCAACCGAGTACCTAAATCAAAATTCTCGGAAATATTGGGTGTCCCTATAGATTTGATCGTTTCTTCTTTAGAGAGAAAAGGTAGTAATTGTTTGTTTTTATCGGCTTCGGGGATACATTTCCAAAAAACATCCCCATAACCATAAAATGATACGATGGCGCATGGACGGGGGGTAATCAGATATCCCGAAAGAAGGGCCAAATATGCCCCGCCAGAATGGCCGATAACGGCAATTTTATTTAAATTTACTGGAGCATATTGACTTGCATTTTTACGGATCCATTGAAAGGCATCCTTAACATCTTCGATAATATCTGGTAATTTGGTTTCGGGAATCAAACGAAAATCAAGGGCTATCACCATGTATCCCGCAGCTAAGTATTTTAATAATTGGTCTTGGTTGATTAGCTTCCGAGATCCCATCATAAGGGCTCCGCCGTGAAGATATATGAGAATCGGTAAAGGTTTGGCGGACTCTTCCCAATAAAGATCTGCGAGGATAGAACTGGATTCAACCGTTTTATAAACAATCGTCTGGGTGTACATAAAAAGTCAACTGTAATTACAAAATAAATTTTGGATTATAACGATGGATTTTTTTATATCTTGAAACTTACCTCCAATCAAAATAAAAGCGCTCTGTTTTTTCTGGTAGGGGGATTTTCGTGAAGCTCCGCACGCTCGTGATCACTTACCTTGAAAAAAATATAAAATTTGCCTTTTTCAGTGGTTTTGGGTCAAAATAAGGAACAAAAGGACATTGCAGACCCTCCCCACCCAAGGGTTTTCGATGTTGTGCAGAGATAACTGAGTAAATCTTTATGTTTTTATTGTGTTCCATAAAAGAGTTCCGTGAAATGTCCCCTAGATATTGTTAAATCGAGAAAAATACAATAATTACCAGAGAGTAGTTCATCATGTTAAATTTCGACACGAATCAGACCGTGGTAAAAATTGGGAAGTGTTCTATCGGGGGACAACCGGGGGAAAATCCGGTTACATTGGTGGGAACGGTCTTTTACACCAAACACAAAGCCCTGTTGGACGAGAAAACGGGAGTGTTCGACAAAGTGCTCGTAGAACAAGAGGTCAACACCTTCCTGACGCTTGTTAAGGACATGGGTATGCAAGCCATCGTTGACGTCGTTGGCGCGTATCCCGATGCCCTCGCGAAAGAGTGCGAATTTATTGCAGATTTAACAGACGTGCCCTTCCTCGTTGACGGCCTTAACGATGACAGTCGCGTCCCCGCGATGAGACGGTTGAAAGAAGTTGGGCTCCTGGACCGCGCTATCGTGAACAGCATTGACGAGAAAACTACCGATGAAACTCTTGCGAGCTTTAAA
>MBAA01000002.1:11734-11813 GCA_001940655.1 Promethearchaeota archaeon CR_4 | reverse complement strand
GAGCCCGAAAAGCGAATATTCAAAATGTCCTCGTAGATACGGCTGTTTTGGATTTACCTTCCATTTGCATTAACGTGGA
>MBAA01000002.1:10745-11723 GCA_001940655.1 Promethearchaeota archaeon CR_4 | reverse complement strand
TAATCAAGAGCGAGTTGGGATTACCCACGGGTTTTGCTCCCGCTAATTGCGTGTATGGTTGGGAATTCATAAAAAAATATGGCGAGGGATCTAGGTGTGGGGCAATAGCATCACTGATGACCTACTGTGTAGACGCGGGTAGCGACTTCGTGCTATTTGGTCCCGTAAGCTTTGCGAAATGTGTTGTTCCTTCCATTGCATTGATATCCGGCATCAACGCGTATTACCGGAAGAGAATCTTGCGGAAACCCATCTCTGATCAAACACCATTAAAAATTATTTTCTAATCCTTTCCCATCCGGAATGGGGAGATTTACATCTCCGGGAAATCTTTTTAGCAAATCGGGGATTTTGAAAGTTGTATGGACTTAACTCCAGAGGACGCCGAATTTTGGAAGAAAAAATTGCGGGAAGAGTTGAGAAAGGAAGTTCTGGCGGAAATCCGCAATGAATTGAAAACGGAAGGGAAGAAAGGCAAGCCCCTGCCGGTAAAAAGTCCGACTAAACCCCCCTCACGTAACCTCCAAATTCCGGCGGAACCGCTGCCGTCCAAAGAAATTATTTTCGTCTCCATCCTTCCCGTTCTAAAAATTGCCGTACACGCATTGAAATATGCGAATGCTCGCATCCCACGCAATCGCTGGGTAGAAGTCATTGGTCTATTGGCGGGCAAGTTCAACGATAAACTCAACGCCCTCTACGTGGAAGACGCATATCCGATGGGTCACGGGGATGCAATCTATACCCAAATTAAAGATAATTCTAAATATCTTCAAGCATATCGGGCGGTCACCAAAAAGAATCGATTTATCTGTGGGTGGTATCATTCCCAACCAGGGTATGGCCTCTATGTCAGTCAAGAGGATTTCGACACGCAAGCCCGGTACCAGCAATTATGGAATCGTTCAGTTGCGTTGGTCATCGATCCTTACCTGATCAATGGTTCCGGCCTCGGATTTAACCTATTTCGAGCCGATA
>MBAA01000002.1:5914-10722 GCA_001940655.1 Promethearchaeota archaeon CR_4 | reverse complement strand
GTGCCGCTCCAGCTCCGCGAACAAGTCGATCCCCATCTATTGCCCTACATCTTGGAATTATTCCGGGCAGTCGTTGACGGCAAAATGAAGTTAGGTTGATGTATAATTTCGGGGCAAAGTTCCTCCAAACAGCTAAAATTAATATAAAGAGTCGCTAAAGAACTTCGATTAAGAACTATGCCGACTGCCGCTCACATTTTCATTGGTCTCGTTGCGGGTCTACTGTTGTATCAGGTCTCCCAGAAAAAATTCACCGCTTATCATGTCATCCTCTTTACGATACAAAACATCGTGGGTCCGGACTTTGCCTTCCTATTCCCAGATCCCGTTGATTCTTTCTTCCATAATGCATTTGGTTTTATGATACTGGCTTTTGGACTCGCAATCCCCTACCTGTATCTCGGCCGTGCGTTGAAAATTTCCCTCCGTTATAGTGATGTTTACAAGGTGACAGCTGCCGGGGGATTAATCCATACTTGCATCGATGGTTTTGGCCATTGGAGTAGTGAAGAGGGGTTAGGATCGTTTCACCTGTTCAGTTTCGATGCGACAGAATTCTTTTTCCAAACCCTTGCCGGCATTGTTATTTTTATCGGGGCGATAGGACTCCTTGTCGTTGGGATCTGGTTTACATACAATCGATTTCACCGGGGTTTGGGGGATAATCGCAAGGTCGTAATCACGAACACCATTAATGCCATATTTCCATATCCTGTTGTTATGGGAACATTGTTCCTTGCGCGCCTGATGCCCTTCGGCGATGCTCGGGGCTTTTCGCTGGTCGAGGCGATCTCTGCTACAAATATTGGGGAACCGGGGGATAGGGTTTGGATTTATGTAATTTCGGTACTCTTTCTCATCATCACGCTCCTAGCTGTGAGGAAGGCCCCGCGCTGGGAATTGCCCTTATTCACGGGATTTGCAGCTATAATTTTCCTCGTACTGGCGATAGTCCCTACAGCCGGTGGTGGGGAAGCCGATTTGGGGGTGTCTTACATTGTTTTATTATCTGTTGCCGTACCCGCGCTATTATTGGGAACGAGTTACCGAAAAGAAAACCTCCAGTAATCCTACTATTCCCTCTCCACCGATAATTTCAAATTGCGTTGGTGTCTTTTTGAACTTATGAGTGTTGATCATGCGAAATCAGCTGACGATGTATACCGACGTTTGCAGCAGCACCTCGATTCGTTCCCCGTAGGATACCCGGCTACAAAGTCTGGGGTGGAGATCCGCATTCTCAAACATTTTTTCACGCCTATCGAAGCTGAAATAGCCGCAACGTTAAATTTCATTCCTGAACCAATCAAGATCGTTTATCGGCGGGTCAAAAACCTCGGGATCACCGAAGAAGAAACGGTTAAGCATTTACAGACCATGATTGCGAAGGGGACTATCAATGGGGGGAAGAATTATACGACTGGAGAATCATTATATGCAGGAGCATTCCTCGCCATTGGGATCTTTGAATATCAAGTGGGGCGATTGACGAAGGAATTTGTCGAAGATTTTGAACAATACACCCGCGAAGCGTTTATCGGCGAGATCATTTCGAATACCCTCCCGCAAATGCGACCCGTCCCGGTAACGAAGAGTCTCGAGGTGACGATCAATCAAGGCGTGAAACCCGACAATTTCATCGCCCCCTATGATGACATCATCAAGGTAGTTGAAGGATTGAACGGTCCGTTCTCGGTTGCAGAATGCGTATGTCGGCAAGGGAAAAAACTCCTCGGAAAACCGTGCAACCACCCGCTCGAAACCTGCCTCCAGTTTGGCGGGGCTGCTCGATCCTATCTCGAGCAAGGGCTGGGGCGGGAGATTACCAAAGATGAAGCACTGGCGATTATCAAGAAAGCAGAGGAAAACGGCCTCGTATTGCAACCAATGAATGCCCAGAAACCCGTAGCGCTCTGTTGTTGCTGCGGGGATAGTTGCGAAACACTCACAAACGTCAAGAAACTCCCCCACCCCGGAGAATTCTTTAACTCGAACTATTATTCGGTAATAGACAAGGCAAAATGCACCGGGTGCGCGGTATGCAAGGATCGCTGCCCGATGGATGCTATCACGGTTGACGATACTTCTTCAGTCGCTCTCGACCGGTGTATCGGGTGCGGGTTGTGCGTGACCACCTGCCCCGAGAATGCCATCCAGCTCGCGAAGAAGGACTCACAATGGGTGCCCCCGCCTAATATACAGGGGTTATACGTGGAAATCATGAAGCACAAGGCGAGCATAGCCCAGCGGCAAAAGCAACAAAAACAAGCAGCTTCTGTTTAATTTTTTATTTTAGTTCAAATAAAAGAAATTACCATAGAACCATAGAACATAGAATTAAAAATAGATTACAATGCCAGAAATGCGAGACTACTACGGAACGCCCTTGTTCCTCAAGGATTCGAGGCCTTGACCGACCTCGAAGAGTTTCTCGGGAAAGCGATCCCTCGAGCGGAAAAAAATAGGTGGGATGATGGAATTGGATTTGATGCGCATGAGGGAACGGTCATCCGATTAAATCTCTTAGGTCAAAAATTGAAATCCCTGCCAGATTCACTCGGGCGGTTATCTTCGTTTCAAAACCTGTGGTTGAATTGGAATGAATTTTCAGTGCTTCCAGAATCTATTACAAGGTTGGCAAACCTCAAACAACTCCTTTTAAAAAATAACTAGCTTGTAACCCTCCCTGAGACGCTTGGAAATCTTAGATCACTGGAGCTTCTCAACCTGTCTACTAACCGGTTGTCATCTCTCCCAAACTCCATTGGGAAGCTTTCTTCCTTAAGGACGTTATATATGGGGGATAATTTGTTAACTTCATTCCCCCAATCTATTGGAGGGATGAAATCAATAAAAATGCTAAATGCATTCAACAACCATTTAACCGGTCTCCCGGAGAGTATTGGGTCCCTTCAATCACTAAACGATCTTATACTTGGCGAAAATGAAATAACCACAATTCCAGATACTCTCGGGTTGCTCCCCAATCTCCAACGACTAGAACTCGGTGAAAATCAACTCAGAACCCTTCCTGAAAGCATCGGTGACCTTCACGCACTGCAAGTATTAAAGGTCGATGCAAACCTGCTGGCTTCTCTCCCGGAGACGCTTGGAAATCTTACTTCCTTGGAGGAGCTATGTTTAGAGTTTAATCAATTGACATCCCTCCCGGTTACAATAAGACACCTGACCTCACTAAATTGGCTCGACATATCTGGTAACCCGTTAGAACCACTCCCCAAGAGTCTGTTAAAATGGATTAGAGACCTCGAGGCCCGTGAATGTGCTGTCACTCGATAGCAATGTTTGGAAATTATGAAGCACAAGGCGAGCATTGCCCAGCGGCAAAAACAAGCTCTAACCTAAATCATACTTTTTTCTTGAAAAACCAAGTACTCACATCTCGATCCTCTGTAGTATCCCGTCAAAATGAACATCAAAACTTGCCAAGTGGTCGATATTCAGTGAATGGCACCAAGATATTATCGTACAATCGGTGAAGCTTAGTGGTTTGTCACGATATTGTTCTTGAACCTGCCAAGAATCTCGGAATATTGATTCAGGTGTGAAGAGAAACGTTATATTCGGACATTCGAGAATATAATCACCAATGTCACGCGCTATCGCGTGCAGTTTCGTACGCACAATAGCTAGGATGATTGCTTCTCCAAAGACATAATCCGAGGTATAAATCTGTCCAAATGTTCCTCGTAATGTCTTTTCAATAATTTCCTGTGCGATATGATGGTATTCATCTCGTACATTACGAGCGGCGACCCAAATCCCAGTATCAATGAAAATTGCCATTTTAATACCCTGCTATGTGTCTATCGATATTTGATGAACTATCTGTAATTCCCCAATCCTTAGGGATATCAAACTTTTTCCGCCATTGATCTTCAACCGATTTTTCCTGAGTTTGCTGCATAACTTGGGAAAGCAGAGTCGGGTTCGCAAGAGCAAGTTTTAGAAACTTTTCCAGGAGGTCTTTTAAGGAAATTTTATGGCCATTTTGAAGAAATATTTGGGCTTGTAATTGTTGGATTTTGTTTTTTAACTCGTCAGAGATTTTTATAGATTGAGTCATCTTTATCACTATGACACTAGTAGTATTTTCTCCCTATATTTTTTTCTTATAGTCTAACAAGTGAGAATAAGTCCCCAAATGTGCTCCTTAATTCGCATTCCCCAAAATATTCTACCACTCTTACGGTCAGCACCGGCGGGAAAATTATCCACGTCTATGCTCACGTTCCAGATGGGTTCCGGGGTTTTTTCTTGACGACCATCACCCTGTATGATCTATAAAATATCGGTGCATCGGGTGCGGGTTTTGCACGACCACCTGCCCCGAGAATGCCATCCTGCTCGCGAAAAAGAACAAAGAATGGGTGCCCCCGCCCAATATGCAGGACTTGTACTTGGAAATTATGAAACACAAGGCGCGCATGGCCCAGCAACAAAAACAGCAAACATCAATCTAAAGATTACTTCTTTTCATTGAAAAAAATGTCACTCGGATCAAGCGAATTGGAATGTGATTATGCAATTGGCAAGAATCCACAAGAAATTGTGTAATTCCTTCATTAATATAGCTGAAAAATAGAAAGTTAGGGAATTATCCACTCAATTTTTGTTTTCTAAGGCTAGATTGGTTTTGTGCTTCATAATTTCCGTATAAAGGACTTGCATATTCGCCGGAGGTACCCACTTTTTGTCTTTTTTCACGAGGTGGATCGCTTTTTCGGGACACGTGGGCACGCACACGCCACACCCGATACAGCGGTCCAAGTTGATCTTTGACACAT
>MBAA01000002.1:2314-5853 GCA_001940655.1 Promethearchaeota archaeon CR_4 | reverse complement strand
ATCGGGATTTACCTCGGCGTAAAAATTTGAGGATACTAAATCCGCAGGGCGTGGATACTGCTTGAGGCGGCTTAAAATCCCGCAAGCATCGCTGCAGCAGCAACAAATACCTACGAGTTTCTGAGCATTGTTTGGTTGTAACACCAACCCTTCATCCTGCGCTTTCCGGAGAATTGTGATGACTTCGTCCTTCGTTATTTCACGACCGGCGCCGACTGCGAGCCATGACCGTGCACCAGACCCGAACTGCAAGCAAACTTCCCGGGAATGGGTACAAGAGCGTTTTGTCATCCCATCTACCTGCCGGCAAATACATTCCGTGACTGCATAGGGAGATTTGGCATTATCTATTAGTTTTTCGATGTCATCGTATGGCGCTACTTCATTGCGAAACTCGACAGACTCGTTGATCACCACACTCTGCTCGGAAGGAATCGTCCGTAATTGGGGAATGGATTCAAACCATTCTTCCTTGAAGAATCGTTCATCGAAATATTGCACGATATCCTTCACAAGGGGGTCATTCAGGCGGTTTAGTTGGTATTCGAAAAATCCAAGGACGAGTGGAACATTCCCGTAGGCTACTTCGCCTGTTTTCGGATTTTTTCCCCCATAAATTAAGCCCTTTGTCACCATCGCGTCTAAATGTTGGATGAATTCTTCTAGGGACATTTTTGGATTCTTTATGCGTTGGAGGACGACTTTCGCGGGTTCGGGGATGAAACTCAGGATCGTGGCCACCTCCGCTTCGACTGGCGTGAAGAGGTGTTTGAGAACGCGAATTTCCACGCCTGAAGTCGTGGCAGGATATCCGACCGGCATCTTATCCAAGTGTTGTTGCAAACATCGGTAAACATCGTATCCCGAGGATGCTGTCGAGTTCATACGGCCATTGATATGAGACCCAAATAAAAAATTACCCTTAACTTCTCAATGATTATGCGAAAACTCTCAGTCTAGCCACTTTTTATTTCAGAACTACGATATTTAATTAATATTGCACGAAAAATTCGACCACTTTTGCAGCAGAAATAGGCGTGAAATTGTGGACGTCCACGCTAACATTCAGGATGGGTTGCAGATTGTCTTGCGTATTCCATACAAAAGCATCTAATTTTAAATTTCATAGAGGAAGACGATCTTTCCAATAACCGGGTTCTCGATTCAGCTGCATGACGGCAACGATGATGATTTCATCTCTTAAAACTTAGTAGACAATCCCAAAAGGAAAGCGATGCGTAATGCATCTCCTACAATTTTTAGAAAATTTCATCCAAGCATTTGGAAATTGAATAATGCGTTGAATTGTCGAATAAACCTCTTCAGCAAATTCCAATCCTAAACCTATGCTCTGATTCTCGTAGTAATCTATGGACTCATTTAATTCCACGACTGCCTGTGGGTGAAAAGTTATATTCATTTCTTCAACCGCTTGCGAATTTCGTGAAAAACATCGTCACTAGGAATGGACTTCTCAATCCCTGATCGAATTTCCTCCACGCGTTTTTCAACTTCTACTGCCCATAGCTCATCAACTTCCCTCTGGAGGGGTACGTTAAGACTTGCAATCAACTTGTCAATCAACACAGTACGCAGATTTGATGGAAGGGCTAGCACATCCCGAAGTAGTTTTTCATTGAGTGTTTTCATCGTATTCCACTTCTCTAATAAAAATATGAAACTCCGAGAAAATAAAGTTTAGCGTTTATAATCATGTATACAACTTTCTTAGTCTTGTCAACGTTTGCTCCCACTTTGTCACCAGTATTTTCTTAAGAAACAATATTGGTTAATTAAGGTAGCACGAAATATGCGATCACCCGAATTACCGGCACGGGCGTGAAATTGTGGACGTCCACGCTGACGTTCAGGATAGGTTGCGGGGCCTTCTTCTTGATAGTCATCGTCTTGTGGTATTCGGCAAAATATTGCCCTTTCTTCAAAAATGTCCACTGCTCGTGGACGTGCCCGCAGATGGTAGGGAGCGTGGGGGATGCGTCCATAGGGTTATGCGTGAGGAAGAAAGTGTGCCCATCGAGCGAGACCTCCAAGTTCTTGTGAAATTCTACGCGGGGGTCGGCGAGTGCCTTGAGTTTGGGGAGAGGGTCGTGGTTGCCCTCAATGAAGAACATGTGTTCAAACGGTAAATCACGTAAAATGGGGGCATAGATACCATTCAAGCAAAAATCTCCCAGAAAATACACGATGTCCTCTGGTTTTATCGTAAATTTCCAATTTGCAATAATTCGCTCGTTCATTTCTTCGGCAGAGGAAAACGGGCGATTGCAATACTTGATGATGTTCGTGTGCCCAAAGTGCGAATCACCAATAAAATAAATCACGCAATTCACTTAATTACTCTAAACCAGCAGGGATTTTTAACCTAACAGAAAGGTAACGGTTCAAAGAAGAAAATGGAATTAAAGGAGAAATTATTTGAGAAAATCGATGACCATTTGAGTAACTGCCTTTTCCTCCGAAAACAGGGCGTGACCGCTATGGTCGAACAAAACGAATTTTGCTTTCGGAATCAGCTCGGATATCTTTTTACCGTTTCCGTAGGGAATGAGGATGTCTTTTTTGCCATGAATGACTAGCGTGGGCGTTTTTACTTGCTTTAAGCGCTCCCCCGACTCGAACGACATTATCGCCCCTAGTTGCCGCTGATACGGATCCGGTTTTATGGGAGCCTTGAGGACTTGTTTCATGAAAAGTTCGATCTCCCGGGGATGGTTCTTGGGGAAATCGGGGGTATACAGGATGGGGATTAGATCTTTCGCATTTTGTTCCTCGGTTTTTGTACTCCTGTCTCCCGATAAAAGTTCCATTGCTTCTGGTGAAGGAGGTTCTGTTTTATCACCCCCGGGACTCGTTGCGGCGAGGACCAGTTTCTGCACTCTTTGCGGGTAATTTATGGCGAATTCTTGGGCGATCATCCCTCCTAGGGATATTCCAAGAACGTGGGCTTTCGGGATCTTCAACGCATCCATCAACCCGACCGCGTCATCTGCTAAGGTTTTGACCGTGTAATCTTCACCAGGGTCATTCGACCGTCCCGCGCCCCGGTTATCAAACATTATGAGTTTAAACCGTTTTTCTACCGCAGCGAGAAAATCTGGCTGCCACCAGTCTAGATTGGCGCCTAATCCCATGATCAGGACCAGGGGAAATCCTTTACCACGAATCTCGTAATTGATGTCAATATTATTTGCTTTAATTGTTGGCAATGAAAAAACTCTCCGTAAAATTACATGGTGCGTTGCTTTGCATTTGAGTATTGTGCCGTAGGTTTATATAAATAATTCGGAATTCAAAAGCAAATCTCGCCCAAAGGTTGGTATACGCTTGATGGCGGGTTGGCGAACTATAGATTTCAGTATCCCGGCGAATTCATAGAAGTAGGCGCGGGATCATTTAAAAATTAATTGAGGGGAAGTTGCCAAATACTGATACCGTAGACCATTTTTAAGAAAAGAAGGGGGTGCGAAACCCTCGACTCTTTTTCGCCGTGCACGGGAACTCGCGCGTCCTTACCCCCG
>MBAA01000002.1:1345-2274 GCA_001940655.1 Promethearchaeota archaeon CR_4 | reverse complement strand
GCCAGGGCCTAATCGGTTTTGACCGCAAGTGATTACAACAGTCCTACAGCTGTTGCTTCACTACAACCTACCTGCTCAGGCGAGGGGTCATTGTATTCACGAGCATGCGTTCACGGTTTCCAAGAGCCTCAAGAGTCGCATGTGCCCGCTAGAGAGCATGCTGCGGTCCACCTAACATGGGGTATCAACGAGGCCCTAGCTCGCCGCACGAAGTTATTAACGTCTTCGCGCGTAATAAAAGTTGCTCGCTAGTCATAAAATACACTTCCACATATTGCATGAAATAAATCTAGGGGTAAATGTTGTAGATCAAGACCATCTTTAATCAGGTTCATATCCTGGATTAATGATAATACTGTCGAGGTCTCGGGTTGTTGAATACGGAATAAATCCGTGTTGGGAAGCCAGGGCGTAAAAATCTGCAATATGAGGTGCCTCGCGGCAATATTCGGTGAGGAGGACGAATTTCCCTGCTTGTTGGAACGCTTGGACGTGATTTAATACATAATTTACCTCTGATGGGCTGTTGCGCGTGTCATCATTATAGAAGATGTCTTCTTTGGCGAGGCCCGAAATGCATTGAAGATATTCTGGATATTCGTGCAAAGCTTCCCCATTTTGGGGGATGATGAGAAAATTAGTATTATTCGCGCACGATCGACTAAACTCGGCGATCTCGCATACAAATTCGACCATTAGTTCCGCCGCGTTTTCAACCTCTTCATCATAATATTCAAACCCATCAACAATGTCCAAAAAGATGCCGTCAAATCCCGCTTTCAGGGTATAATTTTCTATATAATCGAAGATGATGCTCTGCCATCCTTCTTCCCAATACCGCACTTTGTAGCATCCGGGCCAGTCTGGATTTTCAACATCCAACCACGATGGCGGGGTGGTTTCCCACGCGTCATTCCAATAATATCGAA
>MBAA01000002.1:1193-1307 GCA_001940655.1 Promethearchaeota archaeon CR_4 | reverse complement strand
TGCATCAGGGTTTTCAGTTGGAGTTTGACGTGAAAAAATAACAATTAATATTACTCCCGCTACCAAAAGAACTAGCAATAAAACCCATTTGAAACTCGAATATTTTCGATGCAA
>MBAA01000002.1:0-892 GCA_001940655.1 Promethearchaeota archaeon CR_4 | reverse complement strand
ATATTACTGCTATGCAGGCGTTCATCTTATCTTGTTATAATAGTTCATCGCATCTTTTTGCAGATTCTGCCACCAATGCGGTCGAGAATGGTACTCGCGTGTCGGGATACTCCGTAATTGAAGCGACCTACTACGCCCTTGCAACTTTGGATCTCCTGAGTGCCCTCCAACCTGTAGTATGGCAGGAAACCGCGAATTCCATCTTTACCTTACAGGACGAGTCAGGTGGGTTTGCGTGCCGTCCGGGGGTATGTACGACCCACGATGGATTTTTTGGTTATAATATAATGCAGATCCTCGGGAACACGGAAATAATTAACGTGGACGCCCTCGTGAACTTTTTAGATGCCCGACAGGTAGCAGACACAAGCCGTTGGTGGGAGTACGGGGCGTTCACGAATCTCCCCGTTACGATCGGGCAGGACACGGATTTTACGTATCCCAACCTCGTTACGTCATACTATGCCATTGCCGCCCTCGCCGCTTGCGGCCGCTTAGGGGTTGTGAATGAGGCAGCCCTCATCCAGTTCGTAAGTCTTATGAAGAATATGTCTTCCAATCTCTATTCCTACGCCGCGGGGAACGAGAAGGCAGAACATATTGGTACCGCGTTTCTCCTCGCCCTCGACCAATTTTTCACCAACGACAATGCCATCGATTACTCCACTGCCGCAACTGCTCTACTCGCTCGCGTGGAAGTGGGTAATTTTAACGAGGGGCGCCGGGCCCCTGTCAATCACACCCTATCCTCTGCGTGTGAGATGGTATGGGGATTGGCCGAAGGGGAGCGATTGGACGAATTAACTGCGGCTACGCGAGCGAGGTTGCGTGATTTCATCAATCTACATTATGTCACTAACGAATCTGCTGGAGGATTTGCCCTGACTCGCCT
>MBAA01000026.1:8019-8732 GCA_001940655.1 Promethearchaeota archaeon CR_4 | reverse complement strand
ATAAATGCCATTTAACTCCTATGCCGTGAACGATAGCAAGATGATCGGATAAGTCACTCTTACGCTTCGCTACGTAATCGCAGCGGGGGCACACGTGCCATTGAACCCCAATTTCATGCTTCCGGGCGAGATGCATTTTCAAACCAACAGAGGATTTCGCCTTATAATCGCAACAAGTGCAATAGTGCCACTTAACTCCGATGCCGTGAACCTGGGCAAGGTGGCGGGTTAGTTCGCTTGTGAATTTTGCCCTATAATCACAGTGGGGGCATTGATGCCACTTAACCCCAATGCCGTGAACCCGGGCAAGGTGAATCGTCAAATCATTGAGAGCTTTGCCCTTAAATTCGCAATGTGGGCAACAATGCGTTTTAGCCCCAATGCCGTGAACACGCTTGAGGTGGCGTTGCAAATTCTCCTTAAAATTTGACCCATAATCACAGTAGGGGCAAACGCTCAACTTACACCCTAAGTTGTGGGTATATACGATGTGGCGAGTTAAGTCCCTTGATAAAAAACACTTGAAGTCACAATGCGGGCAATAAAACCAGTTAACTGGCATGTTATGACTGCAGGCTAGGTGCACGTTCAAGTTATTTTTGGCCTTTGATTTGTGTTCACATAAAGGACATTGGAACCATACTACGCCAAGATTGTGAGAAAAGCGCAAATGCTTGAGAAGGTAAGAGTTACTTTTGAAGGATTGATGACAA
>MBAA01000026.1:7442-8004 GCA_001940655.1 Promethearchaeota archaeon CR_4 | reverse complement strand
TCATTATTGGAGTTCTCCCAAAAATTAGATTTGAACTCGTTTTTCATTTGAGATAATTCTTCGAGGCGGGTTCCTGTTAGGATGCTTAGTCCTTTGAGAAATCCCGCCATCTTAGCGGTGGATTCGATATACTTAAATAGTACGAGAAAGTTCGTCATATTCGCCGCAGCTAAACGTTCCATCCACTCTCCGATGCTCTCACCTTCTTTGACATTCGGTTGGGGGTGAATTGGGAGGACTTCAGCAATTTGTATCACTGATATCCTCCTCTTGGATCTGGCGATGATTACTTTTTAATGCTTTTACGGCAACCCTTTTCAAAAACCTGGTTATTTGGCGCAAGTTGGTTTTTCCTGCATTAGGTCCGACGGAAATCATCACTTTTTCAAATCTTGACCTTACAAGGAACCATTCATTTATGAGATAAATCTTTCAAAATCGCTACTCTAAATAAATTTGCAAGAAAGTGACCGGGGTTGCGAACCGACAAAAAAACTCCGGAAATCGGAAATGCAAAATAGTAGAAACGTTTATTGTTTGATAGCTGCGAAAAAATTTGCTA
>MBAA01000026.1:4693-7433 GCA_001940655.1 Promethearchaeota archaeon CR_4 | reverse complement strand
CGAACGTCCAACTTTGCCCAGATCGCGCCCCCGGACAAAGATATCGAGCAGATCCACCGATAACCTTATTTTTCCAAGTCACTACTTGTATGACATAATCTGTAGATTCGTGGTTATTCGAAGCAGAACCGACCTCGGATCTTTTAGTGATCCTACTAACCATTGCACCCGTGATCCCAATGACAATACTAGTCCAGAGAACTTTTGCACGGAATTCGAGGTCTTGCACGAAAACGTGTTAGGAAAAATCATAAAATAGCATATAACTAGTCCATACTTACCACGCTTGTAGGCATGTAAAATTAAACGCAGGGGGGGTCTGTGACCCTTCCTTGTAAAGTCAGAAAATATCTCGCGTGCCATACTTTTTGTACTTAAATTAGATGGTTCGGGAAAGGGCAGGAATTGCTCATAACCACCCAAGAACTGCCGGAAGTCAGTGCTCAAAGGCCAGTAATCCAGGGTGGAGTAATCTTTGACGGGACACCGGCCTGCAAGTTGGGGGTCCGAATTGAGCAAGGACAAAGTGTCGGGAGTGCCCATGGGAACAAAAGGCACGCGAGAGACAAGCATTGTCCGCTTTAGCTGGTTCAAGATTGCCCGACAGTTCTTTCCCCAAGCATGCTGGAACTCGTCAATGAAAAGGAGTCGTGTATTTGTTTCTTGCAGCGTGTGAATTAACACTTCCTCTAGATGGTCAATTGTAATACGTTCCATCTTGAGTGAAGCTGGGTTTCCGTAAGGGTGCCCGTATGCAGAAAGGAGGGCGGAGTAAAGTCCTTTCAAACCCGTAATGGAGTCTTGAAGCATGCAATATGCGACGGGGTAACCTTCTTTCGACGAAGAGTGCGTGGGCGGATGCTGGCGGCGAAATTCACTGTAGATAGACGTCTTTCCGGAACCAGTATCGCCAATCATGGTAAAACCCTCCGAGTCCCCATCATTAAATGTTGCCTGCTCAAACACCCAATTTAATTGATCTAAACACGCCTGCGCTTTTGGATAATAGACAAAGTGGTTCTCCCTCACCCACTCTTCCCGTTCCAGTAACGATTTTTCGACGAGCGGGGAAGTCTGGGAGTTGAGGTGGCTATATTGCACTGTCATTTACGCTGCGCCTCATTTTCTTCGTCGTCGGTCTCAAAGGTGGAATAAATCATTTTTTTCTTCACAACTTCCCACTCCGTCGGGTATGGTTCCACATTCTCGTCGTCTTGTCCTCCCTCTTCTCTCTTTTCCCGTGCCTCTTCGTTTTTTGGGGAAGGAGTAGGAGTCGGTTGGATCATTGTGGCGATTGATTTCCGCTCCATTTCCCACGTTTTTTCGCTTTGTTTTCGCGTGACCTTGGTCTTCTTTTCAGCAGCCTTCAACAGTTCGGTTCGCATTATCCGCGACAGCTCTTTCTGGTACAGGTGCGGTGAAATGCGCGTTTTCAGGTGCTCTTTTAGAAGCTTCACGTCCCTGTCCCACGCGCTGGCATGGATCGGTTTGTCGCCATACAGCTTAACCATGGTTTGGGCCCACCCGCTGGCTAATTCGACCTTTATCGGTTTCGACGTGCTAGGCGGGATGACCCAGACGCAACGAATGTCCCGCGAATTGAGGAAAACTTCCACCTTTTGCCTTCCGATTTGGTTGTACACCGCAACCAAGTCCCTATTATTGTATTTGAGGTGGTGCCACACGACACCCTCGTAACTTAGCATCTTTTCGGTACGCCCGAGGGTGGAGAGATATAACAAGTCAATTTCATGTGGGTCAACTGGCGGTTCGCGCGGGAGGGGGAGCAGGGTGCTCGTGCGTCCGCCTTTGAAATCCTGCCACCTCAGGTATGGCGCAGGCACGTGGTCGCTGTAGGGATTTGTGAAGTGGTAGTCATCTAACACCCACTTCTGCAACCATTCCTCGATTTCTTGGAGCGTTAAAACCGCCTCCGCTGCCGGTTTTAAGTCTGGGTTTTCGATCCTGTGTTTTAGCAACGGGCGCACGCCAGGGACGCCTTCACTTACAAGCGCATTGTGTAGGACGTTAAACCACTGCTCAATAAAGGCCTTAAACCGCGGCGTCCGCACGGGCGCATATTCTATTATGATGTCGTATTTCACGCAAAAATCTTGGAGCGCCTGGGACCGGAAGTCCATCCCGTTATCGACTAAAAGCAGGACAGGAAATCCTTGAATTGGCCAACCTTGTTGAGTGCCATAAACATTGATATAGGATTCTTTCGGTAGGATCACCTGCACCAAAACATCCAACACGGATTGCGATGAACTGGGAAAAAAAGACACGTTAAAACCTGCCACCATCCGCGAATAGCAATCTATCGCAGCGGTTAAATTAGGGGTGGTGAGACTTTCGCGCGCCTCGGAATCTACAGGGAACATATCAAAGCTCGTGTTATCCATTTGGACGACTTGCATGGGGGCGAGGGCTCCCTGAAAGGACGCTAAGGCGGGGGTAAATTGTGCCTTCAGGTATTTCTTCCCCCGCTTCCTCGCAAAATCCGCCGCGGTAGTACTAACGTAAATGAAACTTCGAAAAGTCGAAAATTTTGGCGCGGCAATATTGTGCTCCTTGCACAATGTCTCCAGTTTGGCGTAGGCCTTTTTCTGGGTCACTAGTGGTGCTAAGAAATATTGGCGACTTTTCTCCATTAAGTCGGTTGCTAGGGAGTCAAATTTGGTTTGCCGGCCCGCCCGGTCGTGTTTTGGCACTAACTCGCCAATTCCGCCCTTTTGGT
>MBAA01000026.1:4145-4656 GCA_001940655.1 Promethearchaeota archaeon CR_4 | reverse complement strand
GCCCCATTTATTGCAGAAAGTTTCCCGCCACTCTTTTGTCCGTCTAGATTTTGGTTGGGCCACCCAAAGCTTGACCATTTTAAGTTTGAAATTTGTTTTTTCCTCATACTTCGGAGATATTTTGAACGAGAACGTTTCTAGCAGTGGTTTTTGGACAAGTGATTCAGAATCTTCTTGATCATCGCGCGCCTCACCAAGATCTGGCAAGCTGCTCCCGCCCATCTCCTCCCCGAGTGGCGTGAAGGGAAGTCCACTCTCACGCCTTTTCTTTCGAATTATGGTATCATTGGCAATCCCTCTGGTTGAAAAAGAATCGAGAAAAACCAACCCGTGATAAATTGCGTAACACAAGACCTGCGCAGACTTATTGACCTCAATTCCAGCAGATTCAGAAAGTAAGTAACAAACATCATCATATCGTTCTCCGTTTTCCGTGACGATCTGATTAAGTATTGAGAGGTGGGAAGAACTTGGCAAGCATTTGGACGACCCGAGCGTAAACCAAATGTTA
>MBAA01000026.1:0-4118 GCA_001940655.1 Promethearchaeota archaeon CR_4 | reverse complement strand
TCAGTCAGCACGGAAAATGAGATGTTTCGCAATCTTCCCCACTCACGGGCGGCAGACCACCGTTCTGCATACTCTTCCCCTTTTTCTAATACTTCTTCCGCGTATTTTACCTCGAATAAGCACTTATTCCCTCCCTCAAATTCCACGTGAACGTCAGGGGTGTATTTTCGGGTTACCTGGTCCTTATCCTGATATATGATGGAGATAGGTTGATGTTGAAATTTGACTACATCGGGAGGATGATGGCATACGAGGAAAAGATCACGCTCCAAACAGGACTCATATTCGACAATTCCCCCCGGGACTTTGGAGGAGGGAAAGACGCCCCTATTTCCCCTTTCCTTTGTGGAAATAGCGCGAGCGGCGCCTACAGGGATCCAATCTATGCTCATCGCAGGTCATTTTTGTATCTTTTTATTATAATATATGAGGATCGCATAAAACTTTAGATAAAGTTTGTCTGTCGCAAATAATTCTTCATTGTACCAATGCTAAGAAATTCCGATTTATAAATACTACGGCAAAATACGCGAAATTCCAAGGCAAGAGTCGAAGGATCCTGAAAATCAAAAAAGAACCACCAATAAAGAATCGAAAAAAAAAATGCGATCACAAATGAACGTAATACAAATGGAGATTTGTGTCGGTTAATTTAGATGGGAATCTGAAGTCAGGTTAACTGATGGGTCTATCGCAAAAAATTCCCAACATACTCAACAAATGACATCCGGGCAATGAAGAAATTCCGTGCTCGGCAAGTAAATACGATGCCTTTCGAGATATTTTTTGGCAAGCGATATCGAGAAGGGCGGTTGTCAGAAACAGAATTTGAAGGGATTCTGGAAGAATTGGTGAGAGTAAACGCGTTAACACAGGAAAGAAAGATCTTCGCGTTAAAGAAGAATCAAGATCTCTTGCGAGGGATCCGAAATGAGTAAAACTGTAAGCACGCGATTGGAAAATGAGGAGATAGAGCGGTTGAATGAAATCGTTGCTGAAGAAAAAATCGACCGATCTGCGCTGATCCGGAAGTTTCTACTTCAGAAAATGGAGGAATACACAATGCGAAAAGAGGCAGAATATTACCGCAAGGGCTTGAAAAGTCTTCAAGAGGTGGCGACAGCGGCAGGTGTGTCCCTCTATGATATGATGGATTACGTCCAAAAGGAGCAAATTCGGCCGCCAAACCAAAGTGAAAAGGACCTGGAAGAAGAATTTGCTCGCGGCGAAGAACTCTTTCAAAAAATCGCGAAAGCGCAAAAGAAACAGGATTCCTAAGTTGGACGTTACGGAGATCATTGCTACCTTCAGACAATCCCCCCGAAGATTCAGCCATTTTAAACTACTTTACCTCATGCGAAGTTGCTGCGATGAGGGAACATTGCGTCTGGATCTCGGTCAAAATTATCGGGGAAATGCCGGTTTCCGTCGCGAGGGAGGGGAGAGATTCACATGCGATTTGACCCGGGGTGGCATATCCCGCGTTTACAAGTAAGCGGCCCCGCAAACGACCAACGCCCGGCACCCGTGTTACGAGGTTCAATAGTTCCTCCTTGACGCCGTGTAGAACGCGCAACGCGAGGGTGCAGGCAAGCTCAGTTATACCATATTGGCCGAGATAGTCCGCGAAGCGCGCAACGATCTTGAGATAGCGAGACACCTCTAGGTTCACGACCGCGAGGTCCCCGAGGGATTTGCCTGCACGACGAACCACGTCTTCCACGGGCACCTCCTCTATCCACTGCTCCAGCATCGAGAGACTACTCTCCCCGCGGGTCTCTTGCCCATATAATAAGGTACACCCGAGTTTGAGCAGGGAGGAAGAACTGACGGCAGAATCCTGGGAGAGGGCGTCCAAGATGAACAATACTTTTAAGGGCGGAACATAGAGACGCGCGGTAAGCGCCCCGAGACGGGTGATTTCAAGCATAAGAGGGGTCTGGGCGGAGGGGAGGATCACGCGCCGGACGAACCCGCGGGTTAGAAGGAATGAAATAACACTCAGGGGAAGGGTGTGGTTGGTTTGTGGAGAGGTTAATTGTTGTTTTTGAAAACAATAAAGCGATAATCGGAAAAATGCGTGTAGGTCTGCAAGGTTTACCCGCCCCATATCGTGGATTCTCACCAACACGAGCTCCCGTAACGCATCTAGCGAGTCAAGCCGAGACTGTAGGGGAGTAAACCGGGGGGTGAGTTTGTGTAAGAAAGAATTCGTCCGAGACGACCCTTCGCCCACGACCTCACTTTTGACTATTGCTGGGTCAGAAAAATAGTAGTCGCGTGCCCACTGCGCTTGTGCTTCCGAACTTGTTAGGATGATACCCTGTCCCACAACATCAAACCCCGGCCGGCCTGCTCGTCCCAGAAGCTGGAATACCTGGTTCGGTGGGAAGGGGAGGAAGTTTTGTCCCCCGGGAAAGGGAGCGACCCATTGCTGGGATTCAGGGAGGTTCTCGCGGTCTAAGTCACCCGCGGGAGGGCTCTTTTTCATCTCTACTCCACGCAGTATAACTAACTGGGCGGGGGTATTGATACCAGCAGAGAGGGTCGTGGTGCAACAGATTATCTTGATTTCACGAGTGTTGAATAAGCGTTCGACCACCCTGCGTTCCGCCCGGTCAAGGCCAGCATGGTGAAACCCAATACCCCCCACTAAAGCTTGTTTCAGTGTTGTACTGTGCCCAGCCACAGTATTTAATTGCTGGATCGCTTCCAAGATGTGTTCCTTATTCTCCTGGGTTAGGTATTGTTGGCAGGCGTCTACCAAACTGATTGCTTGCTGTTCAGCTTCCTTCCGGGTAGCTGTAAAGATTAGGATTTGGCCATCTTCCTGGAGTACTTTTTCTACCTTCTGGCGGATAAATTGATCCTTGCGAGCATCCGTGGTAATAGCATACGATAACGGGACAGGCCGATAGTTCGAAATGATGAGCTCCGTGGGCGTACCGAGGGTGTTCAACCATACCGTGAGTTCTTGCGGATTTCCAATAGTGGCAGACAACGCGATGAGTTGAACGCCTTGCATCCCCGAAAGCAAGCGCATCAGTAATCCTTCAAGGTGGGGACCCCGCTTTGGTTCCCCGATCTCGTGGAATTCGTCAGCAACTACTACTGCAAGCTGTTTCGTCCACGCTTGAGTTTTGGTATTACGTAACGCAGAATCTAATTTTTCAAAGGTCGTTATAACAATATCCGCGGCCATGAGGCTAGGTTCGGGCGCGTCTTCATCTCCCGTTGCTAGTGCTACTTGAATTCCGGTGGGTTCATAGAGTTGGCGGAATTCAGTCGCTTTCTGAGCCGCTAGAGCGCGGTAGGGTACGAGGTACGCTGCACGCCCGCGGTGCTCGAGAACCGCTAATACTATCGCTAGTTCACCGATGAGTGTTTTCCCTGATCCGGAAGGTGCACAGACTAGGAAAGATCGCCGCTCGAGTAAGCCACGGGCGATGGCTTCTTGCTGCACGGGCAATAAGTGGGTAATTCCCCGTCGGGACAACACTTCCCGCAAGTGGGGGTTGCTAAAGATCGATAGGGGAACGGATGCGTTCACGGAGCTTTTTTCGGGGAAATTACTAACCTCATTAACGTTGATCGCTTCCATCCAGCACCAATCCGTTTTTAGAATTTAGGGGGAAGGTAGCTCCCCCGTCCCCCGTATTTGTGGGATTTCCCTAAGGGGGACAGTTGGAAGTAGGGGTGTTTTTTACGCTTTTTAATCCAAAGTAGGCTGGTAGGGCTGTGAATTGGTATACAATTGCAATGTTCAATTTCTCCTTTGTTCACCCCGTTGCCGACACAATCTTTTCTGGCAATATAATGACAGGTAAAATTATTTCCTTCCCAAAATGCGGTGATAAACAGTCCTATGTTGGCCATCTCAGCGCCCGTCACTCCATTCCTTTAATCCCTTGAGCAAGGTCCACTCTACATTTTACCAATTCACAAATTCACCCCACTTCCATTCTTTAATTTGTGGAGAAAAGAGACCACGATTATGCAAACCCTAGCACGAAAAGTTCCGAGTGAACCTTTCAAACGTGACCAAGACGGGGACGGGGACGGGGACGGGGACGCGGTCGCAGCCCAACTCCGGGATCACCTGATAACGGGGGCAGACT
>MBAA01000182.1:10140-15472 GCA_001940655.1 Promethearchaeota archaeon CR_4 | reverse complement strand
TCGCATTGAAAAATGCGATGTTCTTCCAGTGGTTACTTAACGCTGAAGAGTATGACTTCAATTATATCGTAGCAGACTTCCCCCCCACGGGCAATATGGTGGCTTTATTTGAGATTCCGCAAAATCAGGTGCAGGTCATCTTGAAATACTCCCTCCAAATGTTCTCCCAGATTCGCGAAGCCCTCCAACCCCTCAAAAAGACGATGAAAATGTTCAATCCCCTCTCGTGGGGGAAACCCGAGCAAAAGGCCATTACCGATGATCTGGTTCGAATGTTAAACGAGCTTGAAGCCCGCGGAGAACGGGTGACCCGCATGATGAAAGAGATTGGGTCCCTGCGCCTCGTGACTATTGCAGAAAAACCATCCTTTGAGGAAGTGAAACGCGCCGCCGAAATGTGCAAACCTTACATCTCCTTACAAGGGATGCACATCAACAAGTTGATCCCCCAGGACGCAGTCGACTGTGATTTTTGCGCCTTACAGCGTGGCATCCAGCAGAAATACCTCACGCAAATCCGAGAGACTTTCGCGCAATACAAAATTTGGGAATCTCATGCCTTGCGGGTTGAGCCCATTGGTGTGGACGGTTTGAATGTCCTCGCGCAAGAAATATATGGCGAGACTCCTATTGGAACCATACTCGATCCAAAATAATGCGATGAAAGTGGGTATTGTTGCGCCCTTTCTTTGAAATATTACTCCAAGACGGTCTCACGCGCCAGGGAAAGCTATCCTTCAGCAACACCTCCATTTCAGGCTTTCTCCTCCTGCAAGCAGATTCCCTAACAATTGACGCAACAGGGTACCAAATTCTTTCCGCCAGCTTGAAGGCCGCTAACGGTGGGCAAGCTCAGGTCAATATGTTCTTTCCCGTTGGGAATTCTGTCACTCCTCCGCTAATCCTTCTGAATCCCGAACCTCCTGCGTCTAGCCAGAGTTCTCGCGAGAATACGCTCTACAAAGAGGATCAAATGGTGGTGTGTGCCCATCCCTATATGTTTGGCCCTCCTGTTCTGGGGCGAGTGGCCGCCGCATGGGAGGAAGTGCGTGATCAGGTGATCGGCGCGCGGGATCACCTCTCACCCGACATTAAAGCGGGTATTTTCATCCCCGCTTGGGAGGACCCCGCATTTCTCGAAAAGTACTTGGCAGACTGGCAGAATTGGAAGCGTCTTGCATTCGTTTTAGTCCGATTTGACGAGGATGCCTTCCGCAACAACCGCCACTTTTTGAAAACGTGGGAGCTTATTCGAGAAACGTTACCCCCGGACGTGATGCGGATCGCGTGGGGCACTATATCGCCTTTTTATGGGCCATTGCTCGCCTACTTGGGATTCGATGCGATCACGGATTTCGCCTCATCTGCATTGGCCGGACGGAAACTTCATGCTAGTCCTTACGGATACATCGAGTCGAAAGCAGCGCAAATCACGAATGAAGTCCAGCAGCAAATTCTCGCGCATAATCAAAACACGTGGCAAACAATGCACCGGGACATTTCCTATCGCATAGTGCAAGGGACGTTACGGGAGCTCGTGGAAATGAGCACTCATTTAGAAAATCCCATCGCCGCGACATTGCGAAACTATGATGCTGCTCCGCAGGTTCACGTATCCCCAAGTGTTCGCTTGAACAAGTCCTCGGGCTTGCAATGTACCAGTGTGGAGGCATATTTCCGGCCAGAATTAGAACTCTACCGCCACCACCTCCGCCAACGATATGCCGTGCCCTCCTACAAAAAACTTATCGTCCTCCTCCCGTGTTCTGCCACGAAACCTTACCGGGACTCGCCGTCTCATCGCAAATTCCGGGAGACTATTCGCGGTGCAGCGCGAGCAGCAGGGTCGGCGATAGAAGAACTCATCATCACCTCCCCGCTCGGGATGGTTCCACGCGCCCTCGAGTCATTATATCCGGCTTGTTTTTATGATGTCCCTGTCACGGGGCAATGGGATGACGTGGAAGTACAAATCTCCGTTGAAATCTTAGCGAATATTCTCTCACGCGTCCCCGCAGAAATTCCCATCGCCGCGGTCGCAGAGGGCGGGTACCTCCAAGTTTGCGAGCAGCTTGCCCCGCGAATATCGCAAACCATTCAAATCTTTACTCCAGCACCGAAATTATTGAGTCCCAGCGTGCTTTCATATATGTCAACCTTCATCGAGAGTCACCTGCTACACGATGCCCAAACCCCGAAAGACCCGAAAGAACCTCGCCTCTCGGAAACTGAGGAATGGTGCCATGCCATCGCAGATTTTCAATTTGGCGCCGGAGCAGGTGCCGCTCTCTTTCCCTCTCGCCTGAAGGTGAAAGTCCCCCGGCGGGGACCCTCGCTCGTCTATGAATCGAACAATAATGTGTTGATCGCAATGCAGCAAGCTTCTGGGTATTTTCGCCCCCAATTAGAGGGTGCCCGGCGATTGGTGGCAAGTCACATTTCTGAATTTGGAAGGGTCTATTTTGCCGGCAACCAGCTGACTGGTTCTTCCTTGTTTGCCGCAGGAGTCGTTAAGGTCGAAGGGGAGATTCACCCAGGGGACTTCATCGCAATTCTTTCCCAAGAATCCCGGGATATCCTCGCCACGGCTGAAGCGGTTGTTGATGGCGCGAGTATGACCCGTATGCGCGGCGGCGGAGTAGCAAAATTACTTGAAAAACCGCGAGGTGCCTGAGCATGGTGTATGCCGATTTCACGAGCCAACTTAATCAACGGAGTCGTCAACAAATCCTCTTAGAACGGGGTACAGCGACCGAGAAACAACTTTCGACCCCGGTAGCCACGTGGTTGAGTCCGGATCGCCTCCACACCAGCCTTGGGTGGGAATTCGTGTTGATTCTCCGCACGATCGGGTGCAAGTACGGCCGGGATCCTGCGGGTGGGTGTACGATGTGCGGGTACCTCAACGATGTGCCACAGAATCCCCCCTCTGAGGACCAGCTCCGTCTCCAATTTCACGAAGGATGCCGGATTTTTGAGCAACAGATTCGGGCAAAAAATCTCCCCCCCGCTTCCGTGACGTTCAAGATTTTCACCTCTGGCAGCTTCTTTGACCAGGAAGAAGTTCCCCCTGCATTGCAGGCAGACATCTTGTCGAAGTTAGGGGACTACCCCACCGTGGCCGAGATTGCCGTAGAATCCCGCCCCGAATTTGTTAATCGCTTAGATCAATCGTGGTTGGCTGCTGTTGCCCGTAAAAAACACTTTGATGTCGGGATTGGTTTGGAAGCAGTGTCTGACGCGTTCCGCGAGACCTACATCCACAAGGGATTTTCTTACGCGGACTTTCTGGCCAGCCACCAACTATTGAAAACAGCTGGGGCGGGCACTAAGGTTTACCTGACGCTCAAACCCCCCCTCGCTTCCGAATCCTCGTCCATTGCCGAGGTGGTGCACTCGATCCAAACGCTCTTAGCATTGGGAGTGGATACGATCTCACTCAACCCGGTCGCGGTGCAACAAAACACAGTCGTTGACTTCCTGCACCACCGGAAGCAATACCGCCCACCCTGGTTGTTTTCTGTGCTTTTATCATTGGAACTTGGCACTCGGGAGCAAAACTTGCATTTCACGCGGATCCTCTGCGACCCGATTGCGAAGGGGAAGGACCGCGGGGCGCATAACTGCCGCGATCCAGGGTGCAACCAACAAAGTCTCGAGGTACTTCGCTCGGCTATTACCACCCAACGGTTCGAAAACCTGCTCGATCAAACCAATTGCTCGTGTAAAATCCTCTGGCGGGATTCTCTGGCACTTCTTTGAAAAAAGGTGGAGGAAGTTGCTGTCCTTTTCCATTGTGGGGTTGAGAATATGCTCCCTGGAGAAGATATTATGTTCCAATACTTGATTTTTTTACTACAATATATACATTCCAGTCACAGAAAACTAATTCCCTGCCATTTTCGTTTTTTCCCTTCAGAGTGACTTAAATTTTCACCCAACATACCACGATTCAGTTGCTCGGGGATTTGCGTTTTTTTGGGAATTAGTAAGGAAAAAAGTTTGGTAGTAAACAAATATGTGACTTCTAAAGGCCAAACCGTTTCTAGACGAACTAAATAAAGCTATAGCTAGCTTTAAATTATTCTTCAAGTATGTATGGTCTTACTTTTAGTTCCTTTTGACACAAGAGAGTTGGTTATCGTTCTCACTTAGTTTAGACCTTAATTATAATGAGAGGATAGACGGTCTCTCGTGAAATTCTGTACCGTTTAGTCAAATGAGCGTTTAATCTTTTAATAAACCGTTGGAATGCACCAGCAAGATTTAAAAGCATCGTTACGAGTTCCAGTATAGCAACAAGATTGGTTGGGTCTATTGTTAACTTAATAATAAAGGCGATTTGACACCAATAAACTCGCGCGGACGGGGTAACTATCAAGATACAAAAACTCGGCGGCCTGATTGGGGTTAGTCCACAGCACGTAATCTTGCGTGCTGCGGAAAAAATTGCCTTTGGGAACCTACCACGATTACGCTCCGAGGTAGTAATGGAGGACATGTCTCGAGTTGGCACCATTAGCGATATATTTGGCCCGATACTGTCCCCTTTCATTTCAGTTCGTCCGGTATCGAACGAGATCATCGAAACAATCCAGAAAATACCCCGAGGAACCGCTTTTTTCACGCTTAAAACTGCTCCACCTTTCAGAAAGTCCCATAATGCGGACAAGAATATTTCCCCGAGAAAACCGAAAAAACAGCTAGGAGACTGATGCTATCACATCTCAAGAACGAATGTTTCGAGAATTACCTGATGGTGAAGATAATCCCGAGGAAGGAAGGCAAACTTGCACCGAATGTGGCAACACGGAAATGATTTTTGATCCAAATCGAGGGGAAGTAATTTGCGCCCAATGTGGTTTGGTAATTTCAGATGGACTCGTAGATCGTGGCCCAGAGTGGCGAGCGTTTGATTCTGACCAGCGGGAAAAACGTACGCGTGTCGGTGCCCCAATGACCTACACCATTCACGATCGTGGACTCTCAACGATGATTGACTGGAAGAACAAAGATTCCTTTGGCAAGGAGATTCCAGCTAAATTACGTGCCCAGATTTACCGCCTCCGCCGGTGGCAATCTCGGATTCGAGTGTCGGATGCGACGGAGCGGAATTTAACTTTTGCACTCAGCGAACTCGACCGGATGGCATCTCACCTCTCCCTCCCCAAGAACCTCCGGGAATGCGCGGCTCGTATTTACCGGGACGCGGTGAAATCGCACCTCATCCGCGGGCGGAGCATCGAAGGAGTGGCAGCGGCAGCGTTATATGCCGCGTGTCGCCAGATGAAAATTCCCCGAACACTCACGGAAATCTCGGACGTGGCTCGCG
>MBAA01000182.1:8684-10083 GCA_001940655.1 Promethearchaeota archaeon CR_4 | reverse complement strand
CGCCCAAGTGACAGAGGTCACCGTACGTAACCGCTTTAAAGAACTTATAACGAAACTAAACTTGGAAATCCCCGCCAAGCGTCGGTAAACTTTTTTTGATCTCACTCGCTTTCTCCCTCCCCTCCTTTCTGGGGACGCCTGTTGACAAGATATTACCTGCATAGTCCATCCCATTTTAAACGGTTTTAGGGACTTGTTCTTGGTGCTTGATAGTGTCTAAGGACGACGTAATATTATTTTCCGAAAATGATTTTAAATTTCTCGAAGATATTCGGAAAACCTTCCCCACGTTCATTGGAGGAGTAATCGCGGATGAAAACGGGTTCGTGGTGGCATCGTGCAAGGATCAAATCTGCTTCGATGAAGAAATCCTCGCCCTCTCCACGATCACGAATCGGGATTTGCACGAATACTATGCGAAGATGGGATTCGAGGAAGGATCCTACATTAAAGTGAAGCGGGACCTGAACAATCACTTGAAATTGTGCATCTTATTGAATAAAGATCCGGTAAATCTCCCGCTATTCAAGGAATTAAACAGGTTATTGGAACGGAAACTATTATAAAAAAAGGACTTCTCCCTTCTCTCTCGAAAGTTAGTGTGGGATGAAAAAACAAGCTTAAATTGAATATGCTTATCTCCCCTCTCTTTTAAACGTGAAAGAGACAGTTTACAATTCCAGAATTCTCAACCATTAAGTTTTGATCACCAAGAGAATATTTAGGCGGAAAAATTTAAAGCAAGAAGAGAATATTTAGGCGGAAAAATTTAAAGCAAGAAGAGAATATTTAGGCGCTTTCACCAGAAGTTATTAGGTGGTTCCTGTTTCGTCCTCTAAGGAAACCGATGAGGAAATGCTCAAGCACATCTTGGCAACTATCCTCCGGTCGAGTCCAGGAATCCGGTCTGTCATATTGATGGATCGTTCAGGGTTACTCATTCAATCTGAGCATAAATTTACCGTGGATCCGAACCTCGACCTCGAACGAATAGGAGCGATAGCAGGGGCTTTATTTCAAGCCGGAGAAGAACAAGGGGAGACCTTAAACTACGCGGAACTCGAACTCCAAATTAGTGAATACAAGCTAGGCATTCTGATATGCGTTTCCTGTGGATCAGGCGTACTTTGCGTCGCATCCGACAAAAACATCCAAGTCGGCCTCCTTCGAACGATGCTTAAAAAATTCTCCCCGAACATCGCCAACATTCTGAAGACGTTCTTGGAGTCGGATGAAACCACCATCGCGCAAGAATTGAAAGGATTATTTGACGATTCCCTGAATTTTAAGTGAATGTGGGTTTAGATGGATCGTTCTTTTACAACAATGACAATGTTGGGATTGGAATGGACTGCTTGGTCTTTGATCTTATATCCGATTTTCAGGTAAAAATCGAGCG
>MBAA01000182.1:3297-8601 GCA_001940655.1 Promethearchaeota archaeon CR_4 | reverse complement strand
CCAAGTCTGTGATAGTCGGGATGGACGAATAGCTCGGTCAAATTCGCCCCTTGATCTTTGGGATTTTTAAAAAACGTGCCCCCACAGAATCCCACCTGCTTTTCGAGTTGGAACGCCCCAAGACAAGTCGCCAAGGGATTTTTGAACGCGCGTAAATATTTTTGAGGGGAAAACTTTTCCACCACCTCTTCCTGCGAAAAACCAGTTTCGTGCCCGGCCAACGCCAAATTGACGAGAATGGAGGTATTTTCTGCATCTTTCTCCGACAGGCGTGCAATTCGGAGATTTATGTTGTTTGTCACGATTGTCATTTGGGAGTGCTCTTCTTATTAACAATCTTGTTCGTAATTTTGGAAAAAATTAAGACGAGTATTAACGGGATCACTAATATCCCTGCAGCCATCAGAAAAAGACCCTCGTATCCTACGCCCAGCATAATCTGTCCCGAGAACCCAATTCCACAGAGTTTACCCAGCTGAAAAATTACAACATAAAACTGGAATGTCAAACCAGGTTTGACGGGGTGAGAATACCTATGCCAAGATTGCAGGAACCGAACTTGAATGAAACTTCCGATGATTTGTATCCCGAGGGTGATACCAATTGTCACCGTGAATGGTAAGATAAAGGAAAGGAGTATGTAATATATGATGACTAAAGGCAAGAGCCAATAGAAATCCCGCTCGGGAGAGGGTGGCTTACTCCGTCCAGCGAGCCAAAATCCAAATACGCCTAAAATCCCCCCGAAAACGATAATAAAACTATACACGATCAATGCGTTAGCGCTATACGAATCCACGATGAAATTTTCGAATGTTGTTTCTACAAACCCTTCTGGGAGATTGTATAGAAAGGATATTACCAACAGGATAATCATTACTTTAAGAGATGGGATTCTCGTCACATGTTTCTGGGGTTCTTTCATCTGAGCTTGTTGCGTGGGAGGACAATTTGATACATCGGGCAACCAGCGCCAAGATCGGTTAATAAGCATTATGACTGCGAATATTCCACCCGTCAGAATTCCTGCCAATGCAAAATATACCGCCCATTTAGTGAATTCTGCGAGATTTATACCAACTAAGACGGTGAAAAGGACTTGTCCGGTGAAAATTCCCACAAAGGCCGCAATTCTTTTTTGGGAATTCACTCGCGCACTCAATGACAATGCCACAGTTCTCACGATGTGAGAATCCGCTGCAACATTGAGGAACGTTGCCCCCACCACGGCCAAACACAGTCCGCATATTATCCCAAGCGTGCCATCAACACCATAGAGGGCACTAACCGATGCTCCGATACTCCCTAAAACCACAAAGACTGTTCCAGATGCGAGCATAATTGCTATTTTTTTGGGGTGTGAATCTGCCCCCCACGCAAAGATGGGGCGGAAGAGTACTGGAGAATATATGGCAATGAAAGAAGTCGCCAATACGACCCAATCCAAAGTGAGCGCTTGTCGGAGAAAGACGGGGACATTCATCAATAACATAGACATAATTATCGCTTGAGCATAATACGCATAGCGATAAGTAATCCAAGGAATTGGAACGTGCAGTGATTTATCTTGATTAAGTTCTGCATCATAACTCTGATATTCAAGAGATGCAGGTCGTTCGAGCTTTTCTTCAGGAGTTTGCATAGTTGTGGAATTCGATTTGGCTATTAAAAGGAAAAGAAAATTTATTGAACTACCTTGGCTATAATGTTATTGGTGGGCTCGATGAAGGCAATTATGCCTTTCTATCGAGGACGGACGGAGCTTTAGGCGCTTGCCGAGCTATGACCGCCCGCGCATTTGTAAAGGCGACAGCTCGAGAGTTTTGCAAGTCGTAACCCCAGTGCCTAACGATGGGCTTTTTGCGGAGCCAAAAGGTGTGCCACCTGGCGATGACCGCGAAGCCAACCCCTAGGCTGCACAGATTTGCAAGTGCCCCCCCGGATTGACAAGACTTGTCCCTGCACGAGAGAACTTGCATAAACAAAGGCGTAATGCCGCGCGATGAATGCATGCGTTAGTGTTGGGGCACAGTCAGTCCAAACCTCGTTTTAGACTTTTACTTCCTGAAAGAACCTCGGAACTACCCGGGAGAGGGTAATTCCATCGGGAGTTTCAGTTGTTGCTATCGCTCGAATCAGATACTTTGCACGAATATCCTCGGAGGGCGGAGATAATCTCACCCGTGCCTTCCGGGACAATTCCACTGAATAATTCTCAGGTACGCCAGAGATTTCCACCTTCAAGGGCACTTGAAATCCGATAAGGCCGTGAGCTTCGTGGTAGGCGATGATCAGGGTCTTCTCGCCTACAAGGTGTCTGATCTCCACTACCTCCCACGTGACGCGAAGGATTTCCGGTAACTGTAAGTAAGGTACCCAACTGCCCTTTGGGGTGAGATAAGGAAAATCATGGTAAAGTTGCGCATTAAATAAGGCTAACTGGGCAATGGCTTCGTTGTATTTCTCCTCATTCTTGACTTCGTAGATTTTGTCTATGAACGCAGCAAAGTTCGAACCGGAAAATCCTTTAAAGCTAGCTGTCAGGGAGCTGCGTTTCAATTTCTCTATCAAAACAGGCACGCGATTGTCAAGGTTCGCATCTGTGGCACATTGTAGGGATTGACTGAATAACCGCGATGCGATATCTGGTCGACCGAGTGCGTAGAAATAATCCCCCAATTCGGAGAGCATAACTTGCGCCTCGCCCAAGTTCACCCCATCTGCCTGAATTTGACTCGTAACCAAGGAAAGGACATCGGCAGCAGTCTCTTGCTGGTCGGTAAAGAACAACGCGATGCCCTGTCCCACCATGCTCTTCAACTCGAAATTGTGATTCTTGTATCGCCGGGCGAGATCCGCCGTGAGGCCGTACTGGTTGATGGCCTCCTTGTACTTGTTATGAAAGACGAGGATCATGGCCTTCAGGTAGTTGAGCATCAGCGTGGATTGCGCGTTACCTGCCATTGCGCTGTATAATGCTCCTTGATCCAAGCGCCGCAAGGCGAGATTGATCTTCTCCATATTTATGAGTAAAATCGCATACAAGAATTCGCTCCGGGCGAGCTCTGCACAGGCAATTCGCTCGAAGAACTTTGATTTCTCCGGTGCTAACGTGGCAAGAGACAACTGCAAGTTTCCGAAAAGGTGATTCGCTGCGTTTCCGAGCGCTTTCAGTGCACCTTTATAGTCGTCTCTCCCCAAAAGACTTTTTGCCCGATCAATCTCCCGGCGAGACAGGATGATCTCGTCCAAGAAGGGGGTAAAATCGCTTATGGTCTGTAGTTCCTCGGAACTCATTTTCCGGTTCATGATGTATTTGTCACAAAAAGTGAACTGTTGCATGGAAGTGTCGTCTTTAACTTCCCATGCATTGACACTAAATCCCATCCCTCCCTCTTCTGCCACGGAAATGCTTCGTTCGAGCATCCACATGATCTTTTTCTGCGCAGGATACACGTCTGCCCGCTGGAGGGCATACGAAATTGTGTAATTCAGGACTTCCTTTCGCACGGTTTTGAAATAACGCCGTTCTTGGGGGTCTTGGGCGGCGTTTTGAAACTTCAAGACGAAAGCCCCCAGTGCCAAAACCTCGACCGGGGACTTCAGAACCCTGACATTTTCTGCCAGCTTGAAGTCGTCCGAGACTAAGTATGTCTTCAAACCTTTCTCTTGGAGTCTCGTTGCGAGCGCCACAAGGGACAAATCATTATCTTGGGCTGGCATTTTGATCCCCTTCTTTGCTAGCAGATTCTTGACTCCTGTCACTTCTGGGTCTCGAACCACTGAGATTATCACCCATCTCTTGAAGCGATCTACGTTTGGTCCGCTGAGGAATTTTAATTCCTGAAAGACTTGTTCCGAAATGTGGAGTTGCGCGCCTATTTTTTGAGCTAATTCCCCGAATTTCGAGATGTGGAGGGAAAAATCCCGCATGTTATTCAAATTGATGAAAAAATTTGCGTCAATCACGTAATTTTCTTTAGGATTTGCTTTTGCTACTACGGCGGGTTTTTGGCTCATGGAACTCTCTAGGACTTTGATCATATAGACTAAAGAAACCTTCGCGGGAGCAAACTTTATCCCTCCTCCCAGTTTTAGGTTTCTGATCCGAATGGCAGTGCAAGGTTCGAGTTGGTGAGCAACTATTCTCGCGGAGATCGCAGTAAAAACACGCACCAATACGAAAAATCCCCAAAAATTAGTGGCTTCCCTCAAAAATGCGGCGACCCTGCCTACTATCTACTTAACATTCTTTGCCCTTATTATAAGGTATAAATGAACGAGGAAATGAAAGATGCCATATATAATTCATCCAGCAAATGAAACCGATTATGAAGAAACTGAAAATCTCACGCGCGAAGCCTTCTGGGATGTTTACAAACCGGGATGCGATGAGCATTTAATCTTGCACAAAATGCGATGTATTCCCGCATTTGTACCGGATCTTGATCTCGTTATATGTGAAAACGGCAAAATCGTGGGGAGTATTATTTACTCAAAAGCAACAGTGATTAATAATGAAAAACGGGAGTTTGAAGTCTTGTGTCTTGGACCTATTTCAGTACTACCATCAAAACAAAGAAAAGGAATTGGCAGTCTTTTAATGAATGAATCAATAAAAAGAGCAAAGCAACTCGGATATAAGGGCATTTTTTTGTGGGGGAATCCCCAATACTATTCGAGGTTTGGGTTCAGAAATGCCAAAGAATTTAACGTGCAAACATCAACTGGTGAGAATTTTGATGTTTTTATGGGATTGCAACTGTCTGAGGGAAGTTTGAATGGCATTTCAGGAAAATATTTTGAAGATGGAGTGTTTAAGGTTAAGAGTGACGAATTAGAGGAATTTGAGAAACATTTTCCCACAAAAGAAAAGCATATCACCGATACCCAATTGAAATAATCAAGAATGATTTTGTCTCTATCGCATTATTTTTATGCCTGTGCCCCTTGAACGGGTTTTTAATTTATGGGACGATCAGTTGGATTTGGATCGCTGCAGGTAATATATGCTGCGCAGGGCAAGGTTCATTCGGCCATTTTCAGTCCCACTTTAATATAATGTCCTTTTTTGGCAAGGAACGCAAATGCTTCTTCCACTTTCGAGAGTGGGAATACTTTGGTCATCATCGCCCCCACGTCCACCTTTCCGTCACGTAGGAGCGAGATTGCGTCTTCGAAGGGACCGCACCGGGACGAATAGATCGTGATTTCTCGGACGACCGCGTCCGTCAAGTTGACCGGGGTGGGAACCCCGTGCGTACTTTTGATAGCCAATATGCCCCTCGTGCGACACGCTTGCAC
>MBAA01000182.1:2918-3261 GCA_001940655.1 Promethearchaeota archaeon CR_4 | reverse complement strand
GACTACAACATCCGCGCCTAACCTATTCGTGAGTTGCTTAATTTCCTCGACGGGATTCTTCTCCTGCGCGTCAATAACCACGTTGGCTCCAAATTTTTCCGCAAACTGTCGCCGGTACTCGGTTCGGCCTACCATTATCACTGTCACGCGGGGGTACAACGCCTTTAATACTTGGAGGATCAGGAGCCCCAGCTTCCCGGGCCCGAAAATTGCCACAGTTTGGTCTAAATCTCCGAGGGGCATGAGCTTGAAGGTTTGTATCGCGGCGGCGAGGGGTTCAATGAAGGTAGCCTCCAAGAATCCGAGTTTCGGGGGAATTTTATGAAGTAAATTTGCGTCCGTG
>MBAA01000182.1:2565-2893 GCA_001940655.1 Promethearchaeota archaeon CR_4 | reverse complement strand
TGACGTCAATTCCGATGGCCTTACGCAGAATACACTGAGTGGGCATTCCATGCAGGCAGAAAAAACACTTCCCACAGGCAAAGCGGTTGATTTCCGTGGTAACTGGTGCCCCAATCCACGCCTTTTCAACGCCATTTCCGACTTTATCCACAATCCCCGTGATCTCATGCCCGAGTATGAGAGGGCGAGGGGTCGGTAACGTTCCATTCACGATGGCGATGTCCGTCCCGCAAATCCCACCTGCCCGTACACTAATTCGAACCTCCCCCTCCATTGGTTCGGGGACTGGCACATTTCCAAGTATAAGAATTCCTTTTTCATTAATTTG
>MBAA01000182.1:2093-2547 GCA_001940655.1 Promethearchaeota archaeon CR_4 | reverse complement strand
ACCTCCTGACGTCGAATTTCAACAGCTCCGTGAACATCGATGTGCGAATTGCGTGAGAGGCAGTATAATTCTACCCGTTATTTCTTTTATCATTGAAAGTGGCAAATCTATGTCGGATTTTTAATTCGTGGAAAGCTTGAAATTTACTGAAGTTGACATATCAAAAAAAAGTAAGATGTTTGAGGGAAATCCTATGAGTTCTAAAGATTGGACCGTCGAAACGATGACGGACGAGCACAAGAAATTGTATTATCTCTTGTCGAAGTATTCCAAACCCTCCCATTCGAAAGACGAGGAAGAAATCTGGATGAAAGAGTTACCCCTGCGAGTATTTGGGTTCGAGGGAATCACCAAACAAATTTTTAAGGGATACGACTACGCCCCGATGAGTGTTGAGATTGCGGGAGGCATCGGGCGTCGCTTCTTGAACATCTCCCAAGAAATGGAAGACGAC
>MBAA01000182.1:0-2071 GCA_001940655.1 Promethearchaeota archaeon CR_4 | reverse complement strand
GTTTGTTGGATTGCTTAAAACTTTCCACTACCACTTACCATGTGGTAAATGCATACCGTATTCGGGAAAACGAAAAAGTGCAGATTCCGGAAGACTTCAAAAAAGAAGTTGATAGTCTATGCAACTGCCCCAAGTGCGGGCAGCTTCTTGAGACCCGGATCAACCCCAATCCCGCAGACGAAGAGGAGTTGATCGAGATATTCTGCCGCAATCCCGCCTGTGGCGTTGCGTGGTACAGCAACATCACCGCGATCGAGGACGTCTCTTACGTGACAGAGGCTTACATCCCAAACGTCCCGATGTATGACTTGCTCAAGTTGAAACGAGGAGGAGATACCTGATGGGTTATCGCATCGACAATATCCGGGACGAGCTCGAGGAGATCAATCTCCTCGTAGATCCGCATATTATCATAGCGGAGTTCATCCCTTTCGGGCGCAATGCAGTGGTAGCCTTTAACAACAAACTCGACTCCTACAAGAGAGTTAAGTCGTCCCTTATCACCGCCTTTCAAGATCGTACCCCTGCGGGTACGCAGTTGCGCATCGAACCTACTCAAACCAAAATCGATGTGATTGACTTCCACCAGTCTGACTTCGTGAAGTTCAACGCGCAAGTGTTTTTCCCCGAGGAAGTAGGAATCGTGCAGGAGGAAAAGTTTGGTATTTACCTGAACCAGTCCGGCAAGATCATCCTTGGGATGCACGTGCTCCAGGTGGGTAAGTCCCGGGAGAAGATCAGCGTAGATGTAATCACGCGCCTGTTCAGCGATGTTATCTTCGACTCGAGCACGCTTCTCGACACCCTCCTCATGAATCACCAGCGCCGCATCCTTGACCTGGTCTTCTTCAAGAAGGCGGGAAGTCGTGACAAGTATGTCTGCTTGACGGCAAAGAGTATTGATCCAAAACGACCTATCAAAGAATATCTTGACGGCGAGCAGAACGAGAACGAGTTGAAACAAGTGCTGGAATACGTTGATAAGACCGTTGAATGGGATGATGGCACGCAGATCTTCGTTGGCACACATGGATTGATCTTGTGTACCGAAGATTATCGCACATACGAGCTCATCATCGCCAATTTCGGGTTTCTCAAGGCGATCGACATCTTCCTGTCGAATTATTTCAGTCGAGTGTGGAGCTTGGAAGATGATATAAAAGAACTGCACCGTAAGGCGGTGGAGGACTTCGAACGAGACCCCCGGAGTGTGGGTATCGCCCAGACGCAGCTCTCCGAACTTTCACAGAACTGTATCCTCCTTGAGGAAACCCGGGAGCACATCGATACAGCCCTCCAGGACACCATCGATGAATTTCGCTTGATGACTAAAGAATTTACCGAAAAGCAGAAACGTATGGCGGATTTTCTCCAAATGAACGAAATTATTGAATTCATCCGAGCGCGCGTCCATGACACGCGTAAACTTGTTGAAGGGTTAAACAACGATGTTCAAGGTCTCCGGGACCAGGTGAACGTCATCAACGAGAAGCGCCTGCAGGGCATTTTTAACCAGCTCAAGGACAGCACCATCGTGCAAACGCGGATGGCTCGGGCTGCTGAGCGTCAAGACTCGAAAATGCAAGTCTTGAACATTGTCCTCTCGGGATCCCTCGCGATGAGCATCCTGACGCTCATTTCTGGCGAATTCTCATATAATATGCCAAATTATGTCCCCCACATTTTTGGCATCGCGTTCCCTGACCAATGGACATGGCTCCTCGCGAACCTGGCGTTTTGGTTTCTCTTCGCTTTTATAATTATGATGGCGTTGAAACGCCTCTCGAAATCTGCCGGGGACGCGATCGTCCTCAAAATCGACTACGGCGTACCCGTCAACTTAGAGAATCTCGAGAAGATGCTAGGGCAAACCAACGTCAACCGTGGTGAAGTCGAGCAAACCGATAATCGGGTGCTCCGTGTAGTCATGTACGAGACCGTTCTTGAGAAATCACTTGCCCAGCTTGCGGTGACATACGACACGCAAAATGCTTTCCTTTACAACCTGAACTTGACCATAGAAAAACCCCAGAAGTCTTCCAAGACGTATAAGAAAGCAGTAGACCAGCAT
>MBAA01000227.1:40647-42305 GCA_001940655.1 Promethearchaeota archaeon CR_4 | reverse complement strand
GTAATGCTTCATTGAGCGCTTGAACCACCGTCAATTCCCGGGTACCCGTTGGAATTGACCGCTCGTAAATGGGTAGAGGGTTTGTTGCTGTGCTCATTGTTTTCCCCCCTCCACGTAGAGATCTTTGAGTGCATCTTCAATCGTAGGCATCGGCCCTGCATCCGCGAATTTGACGGCATCCTCGAGATCTTGGTTCACCCGCGCTTCAATGCTCTCTATTTGGTCCAGTGGAAGGTGAACCTCTTTTAGTAATTTCTCCCGGTACATCTTGATGGCGTCCCGGGCGAGCCACTCTTTCACTTCCGCCTCGGGGCGGTACGCCGCAGGATCCGACTTGGAATGTCCCTTGGTGCGGTATGTTTTCGCTTCGAGAAAATAAGGTCCCTTTCCGGCCCGGCAATATTCTACCGCTTTCTTTGCCCCCTCGTAGACGGAGACGACATCCATTCCATCCACGATCTTGGAGGGTATACCATATCCCTTAGCTCGGATCGCGATGTCTGGCACAGATGTGGAGTAGCGGACTGAGGTTCCCATGGCGTACAGATTGTTCTCACACACAAAAATGACGGGGAGCTTCCAAACGGACGCCAAGTTGAGCGGGCCGTGAAAATTTGCCCCTTGATTTGATGCACCATCCCCAAAGAAACAAACTACTACACGACCAGGATACTTGAGTTTGCACGTGAGGCCTGCCCCCACGGCGATCGGGATTCCACCCCCTACCACCCCATTCGCGCCGAGCATTCCAACGGAAAAATCTGCGATGTGCATCGACCCTCCCTTGCCTTTACAATACCCAGTTGTTCGCGCAAAGAGTTCTGCCATCATTTTCTTGACATCAGCACCTTTCGCGATGGCGTGGCCGTGCCCGCGGTGAGTACTCGTGAGAAAATCTTTGTCTGTAAGATTGGCGCACACGCCTGTAGCCACGGCTTCTTCCCCGAGGTAGAGGTGCATAGTTCCCGGAATCTTGTTGAGGGCGAAGACTTCGAAGGCTTTCGACTCAAATTGTCGGATCTTGTACGCGGTCTCATACATATGGAGGTGGGTTTCCATGTCAATGCTTTCGAGATTCATAGAAGTTTATCATTCCTGCTTTGGTTCTGGTATTAACGCGATTTTGATGCCCTGTTGCGTGGTGATCATTTCGAGGGCTTTCTGCACGTCCCGGAGGGGCATCTCGTGAGTGATTAATTCGTTCGTGGGCATCTGGCCATCGCAAATCATTTGGAAGGCTCGTTTAATGTAATGGGGGGTGTGATGGAACACGCCGATGAGCTTCAGTTCATCGTAATGAATCCATGATGTATCTACCTTTATGGACGTTCCAGAGGGACATCCTCCAAAAAGACTAATGGTAGCACCTTTCCGCCCCATCGCAATTGTGGTTTCCCAAATCTCGGGTTTCCCTACTGCTTCAATGGCAACATCAACGCCTCGGCCCCCTTCCGTGAAGTCCTTCACTGCTTTCACGACATCCTTGACTTGACCAACATTGATGAGATGATTCGCCCCGAGACGTTTGGCCACGTCAAGACGATCCGGTTGGATGTCCGTTACAATAATTCTCGCTCCCTTCAACCGGGCAAGAATGACGTACATCAACCCAATAGGCCCTGCACCGTTGATGACAACGGTATCGCCAATTTTAACAT
>MBAA01000227.1:40483-40628 GCA_001940655.1 Promethearchaeota archaeon CR_4 | reverse complement strand
GAGGACGCACGCGAGCGGTTCTGTTAACGCGGCTTCTTTGTATCCGACATGTTCGGGGATTATGTAAGTATTTTGACTCACGATGGGTGCTGGAATAACGATATAATCTGCGAAAGTTCCCCAGAGCCAAGTCAAGTTTTCACAG
>MBAA01000227.1:40256-40448 GCA_001940655.1 Promethearchaeota archaeon CR_4 | reverse complement strand
CCAGGACCCGGACGTGGGATTTCGATATCTTCCAGTTTCACATCTTTGATACCATGAAAAACTGCGGCTTTCATCGTGGGCATAACAGTCGACTCAACGCGTGGGCAACATCTATTAGAGGTTAAAAACCAATGTAGATTAAAGTTCAATGAACTCTTGCGACGTTCTTTAATTTTGTCAAAAGACGCCCAA
>MBAA01000227.1:39542-40198 GCA_001940655.1 Promethearchaeota archaeon CR_4 | reverse complement strand
TTAGCAGGAAATAATATCCTGTTCCTCGATAATGCCACCGTGAATCCATTGCCTGAAATCGTGGTCAAACAAATATCCCATTTTCTGGAAAGTAACCATTATTTTCCCAATAAGGGCATGCATGATTTAACGGTAGAAAGTACCCAACTCTACAATCGGACTAAACGACAACTCGGGGAATTCCTCTCGATTCCCCATATGTCCTACGAATTCTCCCCTAATGTGACAATCGCGCTCGCAAATCTAATTTTAGGCACACCGTTCCACAAAGGTGATGCGATCCTCTTCGCCGCGAGTGTCAATCACGCCCTCTTGGGGCCCATCCTCCAATTAGCCGAAAAATTGCATTATACCCCCATTCATTGCCCCCTTGACCAGGCAGGACAGGTAGACCTTCGGCAGTTTGAGGAGATTCTCAAAACTATGTCGGTCAAACTCGTAATTTGGCCAGTCCTTCCGGTAGGAACGGGCATTCTCCAAGAATCGCCCCCCCTAATCAAATTGACTCACAAGTATGGGGTTACGTCAGTTGTTGACCTAACGCGAGCGCTCGGACACGTGCCTCCGCAATTCCTAAAAATTGCTCCTGAGGTCATTTTGTGTAACGGATGGACGGGATTGTATGCCCCTCAAGGAGCGGCAATTACCGGCATCAA
>MBAA01000227.1:39101-39531 GCA_001940655.1 Promethearchaeota archaeon CR_4 | reverse complement strand
TTCCAAACCTTACGCCTCCTATTATCGGCGAGGGGAACATTTCAGAGGCAAGTTGGACACACCTCTCCCCTAGACAGAATATCGGCCGGATGGAAGCAGGAGACCTGAACATGGGAGCCATTGCGGGTTTGGGTGCGGGCCTTACCTTTCTTAAGCAGAATTCCCCTGGAGAATGCATTGCCCACGAACAGGACCTCGTAACCGAGCTCGTTGCCCAGTTACGCGAGATTCCAAGGTGCCGTATTTTAGGTACTCAAGAGGTAAAACGATCCCTCCTCGTCAGCTTCTCGATCCAAGGGTTGGATGCCCACGACATTGGCATGTACATGGATGAATTGCACCACACTATCGTCCGGACGGGGCGATTATGTTCCCAACCGCTCTTGACCGACCTCGGAGCGCAAAATGTAGTACAAGCGAGCGTGGCGCC
>MBAA01000227.1:38805-39086 GCA_001940655.1 Promethearchaeota archaeon CR_4 | reverse complement strand
GGAAATCCAGAAGTTTGCACGAAACTTGAAGGAAATAATTGCCGAATTAGGATGAAAGCGAAAAAATTGGTCTGCTATACTTTCTTATCCAAAGGGAATGTGGTTACCATATGAAGGCAATTGTCTACACGAAATACAGATCACCAGAGGTACTTCAGCTTAAAGAGGCAGAAACAAATTGTCGAGACTTACCATTATGTCGAACAAGGACACAAAAAGGACAATGTCACCATAACTCTTGAAAAAAAAAATTAAAGGAAAGATGAAAAAAGGAAAAGAAA
>MBAA01000227.1:36648-38791 GCA_001940655.1 Promethearchaeota archaeon CR_4 | reverse complement strand
GGATCCGCTGCTAATGAAAACTCTCTTGGTTTTGTTTTCCTATCATCACAAAAATACGGAGAAAATTGCTAACGTCTTCGCGAAGGTTCTTGATGCACAAGTAAAGACGCCACTGGAGATAAACCCGGAAAATCTCCGAGAGTATGATCTCGTCGGTTTTGGTTCCGGGATATATTCTGCACAACACCATACGTCCCTGTTTGACCTTGTGGATAAATTGCCACCAGTCACCAGCAGGAAAGCATTTATTTTCTCAACCAGTGCAATCCAAGGAGAAGCTAAAGTCGCCAAAGACCACTCCCTACTCAGGGAAAAACTCCAGTCGAAAGGTTACCTGATTGTCGGTGAATTTAGTTGTAAAGGGTTTAACACCAATAGTTTCTTGAAATATTTCGGGGGAATGAATAAGGGGAGACCGAATGCTGAAGACCTCAAACATGCGGAAGATTTTGCTCAAAACCTGACCCATAACATATAAAGAGAAATTAAATATGGTGCAAAAAAATCCCCCTTAATAAAAAGAGGGGAGAAATTTATGATTATTTTTTCATTTCGCGCGAGTTAACCACCAAATTAGGACAATTGTTGCGGGAATCCCCAATATAAGTAAATCCCACAAAAATGCTCCAAGAATTGAATTGACTAGATAAATGAAGGTCCACCCTCCAAAAGCAACGTCCCAATAGCCATCGACAGAGATGATTATCAACCATGTAATGGTTAGCAGGATATTGAAAAAACCACCACCTCTGCCTTTCGACATTTTTCTTTGAGCCCTTTTGTCCTTTTGTGAGTTGGGGAACTCTTGTTTTTCCTCTGCGGACAATTTTTTCCACCAGATAACATATATGACAATGGCTGCCGCAATCACGGGAATCCCGATAATTAGAAGTTCCCACAGAATTAGGTCGAAAAATAATGTGAATAAATAGCCGACCGTCCAAAGTCCCAATGTTTGGGGATATCGTAAAATCGCTTCGGGCCCGGTAACTCTCCATAGAAACACGAAAATTGCACCAATGAACGCGCATGCAATCCCCGCTGCAATAATGAGAGCGATTTTCCAATGTTTCTTCACTAATTTTTTCCATACATCTTTTGGGTTATCTTCGTTTTCTTTTGCCATGTTACATTCACCTCATTTTCAAGGTTAACTGTCACTCGCATTTTCCTAATCTAGTTCTTCTCAATAATTTTTACAAGAAAATAGGAAACCACTTTATATTAATAAAGGTGACTAATCCTTTTGGAGAACCCCCGATAATTTCAAGTGAATTCTTAATTTCATTCTGAGGGAGTTTCCGGAGAGGGAAAGTGGGGAAAAATCGAGACGTGTGGTTTGTTCCTAACTTACCTTGTTACCGATGAAAAGCAGGATATCTAAAATCTTGACATCGGATTTGATGTATTTTTTCATTCAAAAAATAACTTTATAAACTACCGTTCAAACAATCTGTTCAATTGTTTGAATATTCGGGATCATAATAATTATGTCGCAAAACAAAAAAGAAAACAAGAAAGAACAAATATTAGCAGCTGCTAGCGAATGTTTCGCAAGATTCGGTTATAAGAAAACAACACTTGACGATATTGGCAAAAAGATCGGATTAAACAAAGCTTCTATTTATTATTACTTCAAAAGTAAAGAGGAGATTTTTACTAGCATAGTTCTCGGTGAATTTCAGCAATTCATTTCGAAATTACACCAAGAAATCGAAGAAGGTATGATTTGTGAACAAAAAATTCTCGTATATTTTGAAGAAAAGCTCAATTTTTGGTTTCAAAAGTCTATGATTTTACCCCAAATTACCGAAATTGAACCAGAAAAACTGCAACAGTTAATGGAGGCATCTGGATTTGAAACCTTTTTGAAAATTGAACAGGGAGAAAAATCATTTTTGGCCAATATTTTGAAAAATTGCATAAAAAAAGGCCAAATAAAAGATTGCGACGTGGACAAAACGAGCGAGCTCATGTTTGCTTTGGTAGATGGTGTTAAAGGGAATTATGAGCGATCTGCTCGCGCTAAATCTCCCCCCTGCCCAGACCACGAAAAAATGATGCACAACGTGCAAGCTGCATTGAAGATTTTCATAAATGGTTTAAAATAGGTGGCAAAAATGATCAAAGCGATTGTGTGTAC
>MBAA01000227.1:34535-36639 GCA_001940655.1 Promethearchaeota archaeon CR_4 | reverse complement strand
TTTCGGAAGGGGGACCAAGTGATGGGAACTACCGACCGGTATGGACTTGGGGGGTATGCCGAATACGTGTGTTTACCTGAAAAAGCGCTGGCACTAAAACCAACCAATATGACCTACGAGGAAGCCACGACCGTTCCTGTTGGGGCAACTACCCCGTTGTATTATTTTCGAAAAGTGAATGTCCGGAGCAGACAAAAAGTGCTCATCTACGGCGCCTCGGGAAGCGTTGGGACTTTTGCGGTTCAGCTCGCCAAGTCCCATGGAGCGGAGGTGACCGGAGTGTGTAGCACCACGAATTTAGCCCTGGTGCAATCTCTGGGCGCTGATAAGGTCATTGATTACACAAAAGAGGATTTTACCGGCAAGAGCGACCGTTACGATATCATCTTTGATGCCGTTGGGAAAATCTCTTCTTCAAAATGCAAGAAAGTACTTGCACCGAACGGCAGATACCTGACAGTTAATAACGGCATCGCATGGTTTGAGACTGAACAATTAAACTTCCTCAGGGAGATGATTGAGGCGGGGAAGGTAAAATCGGTCATAGATCAACGCTTTCCGATGGAGCAAATGGCCGAGGCCCACCGATATGCCGAAACAGGGCACAAAAAGGGAAATGTCGTCATAACTATAACTCATAACCACAAAGACTAACTTATTAGAAAGTATGCTCATCGTAGTGAATTTCCTATGATTCCCAAGCATATAATTTGAGTAATTTGGTAAAACGTAGCGGACTGCGTCTATTCCAATTTTTTAAATACCCTTTTAGTTTAATGATATCCGTAGGATTACAAAGCTTGCTGCAATGGTTGTCGAATTATGAAAATCTTAATCGTGTATGATACGAAGTATGGTAATAACAAGCAGATTGCAGAATTTATTGCAGAAAAACTGCGAAACGCCACTGATGAAGTCAGGGTGCATTATGCCAAAGACATCTCCCACAAACAAGCATTTGAATTTCACCCCGATATATTTCTTTTTGGAGGCCCCATTCGTGCAGGAATGGTTTCTTTCACCATCAAACGCTGGGCATCTCATTTTGCAGGCCTCCTGACAAAAAATGGGATAACGCTGGCTAAAGCCGCGGTGTGGGCGACCCACGGCGTATTTACCTCTGACACCCCAGAGCGTTTTGCCTGGAAAAATGTTGCTCGGAAGTGGGAAGCATTATTCGGGAAAGTCCCTGCTTCCAAAAAATTACCCGGTGTTACTGATGTTTCTGTAGGAGGGATGGAGGGACCGCTGGAAGTGGATTGGCAGGTAAAAATAAATGAATTTATTGCGAAAGTTACCAACCTTTAATTTTTTCTATGTTCCCACACGGCGTGGGATCTATACACGTCAAATCCACCTTTTCTATAGTCAAATTCGTCAGAGATAATTTTTCCATTAGAATGCGTACTAATTCGCCACTATTCTAGTATTTATATTTTCATCGATAACATTTATGAATATTGGATAAGAACATAATGGATCTGGCGAAATTATGCCAAAAAAAGCAGCAAAAAGAGTAACTAAGAAAGCAAATCGTACACCTGAAAAACCCCCCGCTGAACAACCGACTATGCGTTCAGCGCCATTTCGTGTAGTCCATTTTGAAATCAACACGGATAAACCTGAGAGGGCAATAGAATTTTACAAATCCGTGTTCGAGTGGACGCTTAATAAATGGGAAGGCCCGATGGAATACTGGACGGTTATGACGGGAGATCAAACTCTTCCGGGTATTGATGGCGGTCTACAACGTCGGATGGCACCCAACGTTGGAATCGTGAATATCATCGAAGTCCCGGATATTGATGCCACGATTGCAAAGATAAAAAGGCAAGGAGGTACCATATTAGGAGAAAAATTGACAGTCCCCGGCGTTGGATATGTAATATATTTCTATGACACCGAGGGTAATTTATCGGGACTCATTCAGAATTTTCCTCCGAACCAATCAGACGCTTAACTCGAAGAAAGTCATATGTCCTCCAACACATGGGATATCCTAAGAAAGATTTTAGGATGATCCTGATTTTGCAATCAGGCACATCTGGCTCCCATGGATATCCCTCCACAATTTTATAGGGTAGGATTCAAAAACGGGAATTGT
>MBAA01000227.1:29746-34489 GCA_001940655.1 Promethearchaeota archaeon CR_4 | reverse complement strand
CGACCATTATTTTCAGGCAATCGGTCGCCTTGTGGGACCATTCTCAAAAATAATTTCACACTTATTCGAAATATGACCGCAAAAGTGCAGCACTCCTCGTATCTCCTCTTTTTCTTTTCGTCTCCTTTCACTTATTCCGGCGAGCGGGAGCCATAAGAGTTGACTCATCGGTTAAGTGTAGAACGCAATTCCGCATACTTTCACCAATCAAGTTTAAATTGAGTTGCACCTAAACAGATGTTACAGAGGGAATGAAAAATGAACTGGAGCGAAAATAGGAAATGGTTGGCAGCACTCCTCATTATAGGAGTCCTAGCCACGCCATTGATTGTAGTGTCGATAACCCTTCTCATCCAAGAAACGGAGGCCGTGAACCCGTTTGCGGATCTCTTTGCCAACCTCGAGATCCAACGTCCGATCGAAATTTATGGTAACAATCGGTTAGACAACTTGTGTGCAAATCCTGGGCAGGACGGATTATCGTGGGAAACCGCGTATGTCTTGGAAAATTTTACGATCGATATGGAAAATAGAAGTGATTCGGGGATTTATCTCGAAAACACCAACCGCTGTCTCGTGATACGGAATGTTTGCATAAAGAATGTCCACGATTATTATGGGGGAATTGTGCTCGTAGAATGCGAGAATGTCAACATCACGGGGTGCGGGTTTTTTCAAAGTTATGACGGGGTGAAGGTTTACACTTGCAGTAATGTGACCATCGAGGGATGCAAGTTCTGGGGCAATGATAACAGCGACATCTCATTATCCGGCCTTTCTTCATCGCAGGTGCTTGGGAATGAGATGCTGGGGAACGGATTATCCGCATCTTTTTCCAGCTGGGGGGGAAACGTGACGATCGATCCTGTAAATACCGTGAACGGCAAACCGATCCTCTATTATGAGGGGCAGCAAAACCTCCTCTTGCGTGAGAAAGAGGCTGCTACAACCATCTTATTCAACTGCTCGGACTGTATCGTGACGAACTTCACATTCTTTAGTGGAATTGCGGGAATTCAAGTGGGAAATAGCTCACGCGTTTCCATTTACGGGAACCAAATTAAAAGCTCCTATGATAGCACGATTGAATTGCAATATTCGCAGAATTGCAGCATTTCGAATAACATCCTCCAAAAAGCATCAATTAACCTAATTAATTCAAATAATAACACGGTTCGGCAGAACCAGGTATTATCTGCATCTTATAACGGGATCTACCTCGACCAATCAAATTACAACATTATTGAGGATAATTTCATTTACACTACCAAGGATCAGGCTACTTCATTATATGCAACCGAGTGTGAAAATGACACCTTCACAGGAAATATATTGGATCGTGAGGTGTTGTTCACCAGTTGTGCAAATATAATCGCAGACACGACTAATTTGGTTAAGGGGCGTCCTTTACTCGCTTATTTCGCGATCTCCGACATAATCGTTGATGGAAGTCCGAACGGGCAAATCCACCTCGCAGGTTGTGCAAACGTTGAGGTTCACTCAGCCCAATGTATGGTGACCTGTACCTCTTGCACTAGCATTACGATTAGAAATTGCGTCTTCCGAGACCTCGAGTTGATCCGGTTATTAACCAAGTCCCCGAATTGCATTATCAAGGAGAACAAGTTCACCAACACGTTATGCTACGTGGATCAGTCTTCACGCTCTCAATTTACCAAAAACACGTTCACTAGGGGAGAGCTCCGCGTCTTCGACTCAGCATCGTGCTCGTTTTTCCAAAATACAATGTCTCAAGAATCTACGCCCTATACTGATGGATTAAGGATCTTTAATTCTCCGAACGCAATCATCCAGCAAAATAAGATCGATCAAGCGGAGGATGGAATTTCCATCTGGGAGTGCGATTCTTGCACCATCACGAACAATACCATCACTCGGTGTTCGGATTTCGCCATCGACTTGCTCGAATGTGGGAATGCAGTTATCACGGGCAATCATTTTTGCGACAATAATCCACGGAAATTGAATGGAAATTCGGACATTAACCTTCTTCAATCAACGGGTGGAAACACCATCTCCGGGAACGTGGAGGAAGATGCTTGCGGGATTCCCGGTTTTCCGTTTCCACATCTTGTAGTATTTGGATTACTTGGAATAATTATCGTTGCAGTGCTAAAAAAGAAGAAAATCCAAGAGAGTGGGGACGAGCATTCCTGTAGAGGATGGGTTTAGTGAAGTGAAGTGAAGAGCGATCCGAATGACACGAGCGCGACCGGAGGTATGCGGGACGCCACGCCAAGGTGAAATGCAGCTGTGAAAAACAAGCAAGTTTTACACCAAGCACGGCCAACGCGGGAACCAGAAACACGTAGCGCAGGGAAAAACTTTGGCGCATATTGATTCGACAATTATTGGTTGGGTATGACCATGATTTTCAGGCAATCGGTCGCCTTGTGGGATCGTTCGATCCCCTCGCCGACTTGTTCGAGCGGGACGCGGTCGGATATGAGGGTTTTCACAGGAATTCGCCCGCTCTCTATCAGTTCTAAGGCCTCTTGGAGGTGTTTTGGTGAAGAGGAATACGACCCCACGATTCGCAATTCTTTCGAGTAAATGCTATTGGGTTCTATGGTCATCTTTTGTCCCTTGGGGGTTTCAGCAAAGACGAGGACGTTCCCCCCTTTCCCGGCTAAGCTGACGCCCTGCTCGTAGAGAGCACCGACCCCCACTGTCACGATGACGTGGTCAAATCCATCCGCGAGTCCCACGGACTGCAAAATTGCTTGAAAGTCCTTTGCTTGCGGGTTGAGGGCTAAGTCTGCTCCCAGCGTTTTCGCAACCCGTAAACGATCGGGGTTCAGGTCCGTTATGACGACCTTCCCCGCGTTGAAGGCACAGGCAAGCATGAGGTGTTGGAGGCCGATCGGGCCTGCCCCGATAATTAAAACTGTGTCTCCTTCTTGAAAATCTAAGGCGTGGAATCCTCGCACGCAGCACGCGAGCGGTTCCATGAATGCTGCTTCCTCGAAAGTCGTGCTGTCATTCGTGATGGGATATATCGTCCCCCGAACGTGTTCGGGCAGGACCTTGACGTACTGGGAAAACCCGCCCGGAAAGATGTTGTTTTTTAGGTATTGGTCGCACAACGAGTGGTGGTTCTTGAGGCACTGGTGGCAGGTCATGCACGGGGCGTGGTGGGCGAGGGCCACCCGGTCTCTGACCTTAAATTTTGTCACGTCCTTCCCCACTCGTTCCACGATGCCGGCCACTTCGTGCCCGAGGACGGTTCCCGCCTTCACAGTTTGGTGCACTGCCTTGTGGACGTCCGTCCCGCAGATCCCCACCGCTATCACCTTGACAAGCATCTCTCCGTCCCCAATCTCCGGCAGGGGGCGTTCTTCGACCTTGAACAACCCGGGACCATAGTAGGCGGCGACTTTCATGACATCATACCTTCTCTATTCAATCCTTCTCGATTTATTCCTTCTCCACCTGGTTGTGGAAGGCGTACATCGCGTCTTTAAGCAGTTCGGCAATGGAGGGGTGTACCTGGGGCACGCGGGCTAGCTGTTCTACCGTCATTTTTTCTTTGATAGCGATTGCACACTCGGCGATTAATTCCGTGGCAAAAATCCCGATGACGCTCACGCCGAGAATTGTTCCCGTGTCAGGAGCGGCGAGGATCTTGAGCATCCCCCCGATCTCACCAAACACATGGGCAAAGGAATTACGGGCGACCGGGAAGCGAAATACCCTGTGCGTGGTCTTGCGATCTTTCAATTGGGTCTCCGTCATTCCCACCGTGGCGACCATAGGGCGGGAGAAAACGATCTTCGGGATGGCGGTGTAATTCATGCTGAGCTTATTCCCCATGAGGACGTCAGCTAAGATTCGCCCCTCCTCGGATGCCTTGTGAGACAACCGCCAAGGACTACTGGTGACGTCGCCGATGGCGTAAATCGAGGGCATGCTGGTTTCAAACCCGTTCTTGACGGTGACAAATCCGTCTTTCACGGCGATCCCACACGCTTCCAGTCCCAACTCGTCCGTATTGCCCGCCTGATCGCTCAGATTTGCTACGATTGACCCCTCGAGGATCTGGTCCGCTTTGCCTCCTTTGTCCCCCTTCTCGCTTTTGTCGTCTTTGTCGCCTTTCTCGCCCTTGTATTTCACCTTCGTCCGGGACGCGCCCACGACCTGGACGTCCGTCATGACCTTCACGTCCACCATTCCGAGTTCCTCGACCAGTCCGTCCACGACGTCTTCCTCGAAATCGGGCAACAACCGGGGCGTGGGACATAGGATCGTGACCTTTGAGCCGAGATCGGCAAAGATACTCGCGAAAGTGGCGGTGACGTAATCATTTCCGATGAGGAGTAGGGAGTTTGGGATTTCTTGGAAGTCAAGTAATTCACTCGAAGACGCCGGGATTGTCTTGTCTTTCCCAATTGGGGGGAGAGGTTTGTATTGGACGCCCGTGGCGATCACGATGTACTTTGCCTTTTTCCGCACCGCTCCTCCCGCAGTTTTCACTTCCACCTCGTTCGCCCCGACCACTTTAGCGGTTCCGCGGATGACCTCGATTTGTTGCTGCTCGAAACTCCGGATCAAACCGTCCCGGAGGGTTTGCACGAGCTCATTCTTGTGGGCAATGATTTGGCGGAAGTCGAGGGTGCTATTCCCCACGGTGAGGCCCAACCCTTTTTCTTGGGCGAGTTCCACCTCGTGTTTTAGTTGCAGCGTGCGGGAAATCGCCCGGACGGGAATGCACCCGCGATTTAG
>MBAA01000227.1:29537-29669 GCA_001940655.1 Promethearchaeota archaeon CR_4 | reverse complement strand
TCCGGTGGTCGAACGACAGGGACAGCACCATCATCGGGTGCACAATGACCGCCCCCTTGCTCGCCACGGGTTTGTCCACGATTTGCCCGACACCCAGGATCGCCATCTCGGGCACGTTGACGATGGGCGTGA
>MBAA01000227.1:29287-29509 GCA_001940655.1 Promethearchaeota archaeon CR_4 | reverse complement strand
CGTGATGGTGAACGTGCCGCCCGCGAGTTCGTCCAATGTAGCCTGGTTGTTTCGCGTGCGTGAGGTCAAATCGCGCGCCTTCCGGGCGATTTCGGGCAACGATTTCTTGTCCGCTTCCCGAAGTACGGGCACGACCAGCCCCTTGTCTGCCGCCGTGGCGATCCCGATGTTGACGTTCTGGATGACTGAGTAAAATTCCCCGCTGGAGTCCACGGATGCGTT
>MBAA01000227.1:28320-29128 GCA_001940655.1 Promethearchaeota archaeon CR_4 | reverse complement strand
TTGCTGTGCGAGCGTTCTCGCCCGCGGGGATGCCAAGACTTTCCCGGCAGAACCCGCAGGTCTGGCTTTCTCGGACTTTTTCACGCGAGCGGATACTTTCGGTGGAGGTGCCTGTTGTTTCTCTTTTTCCACTTGCTTGAGTACTTCGGTGAGATCTTCTCCCGGAGTGCCGATCAAGGCAATTGTTTGATTTATCGGGACTATAGCGCCCTTCTGGGCAATGATCTTCAACAAAGTGCCTTCAAACGGGGACTCCGCCTTGATAGATACTTTATCTGTATCGATTTCGAGGATTAAATCCCCCTTTTTGATGAAATCGCCTTCGGCACGTATCCAGCTCAGCACCTTCCCCGAGATCATCGTCATCCCGAGTTTTGGCATTGGAACCTTATGAACCATAGCAACTCACGCAACCTGTTGGAGTCCGATTGATGAAGAGTTCTGAAATTGAATTGAATTAGGAAACCTAGTCAATAAATTTGTGCTCCCCATTTTTTTCATTTATAAGCATGTAGTTCAATCACACAGCATGGTACGAAGGTTCCAGTAACTAGCCAAAAAATCCCCCAAGAAGGTGATTCAACGGCGTGAACCGCGCTCCCTGTAGGTGAGGTCACGGTATACTTCCACGCGAACGTCATACTCTGCAATGAGTAGGGGATTCAGTGACTATTGTCAAGTAGGTGCTCATCGACTGGGGGTAGGCGTGGATCACAATTTGTGTGTGTATGGTAGAAGTTATATCGAGTTATATAATATTCATCAAACAACGACAGAGAATCGGAAAAACCCCGCAGTAACCAATCTC
>MBAA01000227.1:24990-28282 GCA_001940655.1 Promethearchaeota archaeon CR_4 | reverse complement strand
AACTACTATCGGAATCCACATATCCTTTCAATAAAAGCGCAAAATTGTATAAAATCGTTCGAAGATCAGGAACAGAGGGACGAATTTAATTGAACTTTCATGATCCTGAAATTCTCAAAAATGGGACAAATAAATTTAAATTCAGAAACGACCTATCTCATGATTGAACAAAGCTAGTCTAGAACCGGCCGAGCACCTAAAAAATCGATTAATAAATCCAAAAGTCTCTCATATGGCGAGTGAATAAACAAACAAACGCACTCAAAGCAAATCTTAGTTATCTCTAATTCGTAAAGAAGAGAAAAGAAAATCAAAGGAGTTTAAAAGATACTAAAAAAGTTTGAGTAGCGTGAAGAATATTTATGTTAACACTCGATTCACAAATTTGTAGCAATAACCACCTCTCTTTTGATGAAGCAGAATTGGTAATCGAAATTACAAAGTTCTGCCCCCAATATTGCCTATTTTGTTCGAGTAATGCAGGTCCATCTCAAAACTATTACATGCGCTTATCTCAAATAATCGACATTATGAATGAAGCGGAATCTCTAAAGTTCCGCTCCATTCATTTATCTGGGGGTGAACCACTCTCCCATCCGGAAATTGGAAGTATACTTGATATTTTGATTAAGAAGAACTTTAAAAAAGTAATATATACCTGCGGTTTAGTCAATAAATCAAAAAAAATCAGTTCTCTGCCTGAAGGATTAATAAATAAAATTTCCCGCATCCGAAACTGCGTTGTACGTTTTAATTTCCAAACTCTGAATGAGGAGAATTTCGAGATAATCACACAAAGGAGAAATAGTTTTAGATTTGCATTGAAGAGTATTCAACTCTGTTTAGATTATGGAATTCAAACTGAAGTGCATATCGTCCCGACTTTATTAAATTTAAACGATCTCGAAAAAACAATTTCATTTTTGTTAAATATAGGGGTCAAAAAAGTAAAGATACTCCGGTTTATTCCTCAAGGAAGAGGGAAACAAAACCAAGTTATAGTGGATCCGAGCGAATCCTCTGAAAAATTTTATGAAATATTACTCTCAATTATAAAAGCATTCCCCCCTTCTCTTGTAGAGATTGGGAGTGCTTTCTCCTGTTTAGGTAACGCAAATAATTCGTGTACAGCAGGAATCAAAAAATTTGCAATTACCCCAGAAAACATACTCTTTCCTTGTGTAGCTTTTAAATCTACTTTAGGTATTCCGTTGGACAAAAATTCATTACAGGAAGTAATCCAACGTTACGATTTTGTAATTTCATTAAAAGAGATCATACAAAATAAATGTCAAATTTGTGTATTCAAGGAAATATGTAAAGAAATTTGCCCAATGCAAGTTTTGCTCTGCAAACAATTTCAAATTCCAAACAATGAACAATTAGTTAAAGTGCAAAAACGTTTAGAAAATCAAGATTGCGTAAATGTCTATTGAAGAGAGGTTACATTTGGAACCCAAACATGAATTTCCGATTAATGATAATCTTTTATTTAATTTTTTTTTTGAGCACTTAAAACCTCTTGATTCCACAAAAGAACCTCATCAATGTTTTGTTCCCCTTTTTGAGGGAGAAATCAAAGAAGAGCAAGTTAAATTATCAAAAGAGACGGAAAAATTCTTGTTTGAAGCGTCTGAGCTAGCATTTTTTAATGAAGAACACATAGTAAATGATAATTTGAAACCAATTATGTCTCAAATAAACAAAAAAATTGGAGATAAAAAAGGGGAAAAATTCGAAGCATCTGAAGGAATTAAACCTCTATGTCTAGCTTTAAACGAAATTTTTGCCATATTATGCGAGATTTCATACAATAATTCTCCTAGAAAGAAACCAACAACCACAAATCCAGAGAAACCGATCACAGATGGAATAAGTAAAACACCAACATCCTCTGAAAAAATCACGGAAGATAAGCAAGGTAATACCACTTTAAGACATAAATTAAAAATTAAACTTCTTGAGGCAATATGGCCTCGATTTATTCGAAGATCGATCCAAACACTAAGAAGTTGCGATTCCCGGGATAGGGGAACTTACAAAGAGGATTTGGGTGTGACCTCATTAACCGAGTATTTCGAAGAATACTCAAAATTTGAAGAATTACTTTTTGGTGCGGATGATTATCAAAGAGAACATATTTTACATGTATTTAGAGTCTATTTATTAGGGATTTACCTGATTTGTGATAAGAAATTCTTTAATCAAACTACAGAGACTTCCGGTGATTATAATCATATTAATTCGTTTAATATTCTTAAGATCGATGACTATGATACAAGTAATTTAAGAGATAAAAGCGATTATAACAAGCGAATAAAAGAAAAATTCGCAATTTGGACAATGATAGCCTTAACGCATGATTTAGGATATCCTTTAGAAAAATTGGATAAAATAAATCAGCGAGTCTCCAGTATGATGAGATATTTTGGGGTTTCAAATTTCTATGGATTAAGATTTACATTACCCTTACAAGGGCAATTTTTAAACGATTATATCTTAAAATTTATTTCCTCAAAGCTGAAACTAAATAAAGAAAAATCGGAATTTTATCCCCAAATTCAATCCAAATTCTACACGAAGTTTTCAAATGCGTTTGAAAGCTTAAGTCACGGTATAATTTCCTGCATTCTTTTAATGAAAAATCTTACTTATTTTTTAGAATCTGACTATGCATTTGCTGATTCGATATCTGGATTAGACAAAGAGGATTCATGCCAGTTTTTGATAAGACGCGAAATTTTAAGAGCAATTGCATCCCATGATTGTGATGACATTTATCAAATTTTTGCAAATACTTTTTCCTTTTTGTTAATTATTTGTGATGAACTCCAGGAATGGGATCGACCGTTTGCGAAAGATCGGGGTTCTCAGCAAGCTGATTCGAGGGTATTTATTCGATCATTTACACCTACCAAGATTGAATTCACTATTGAAATAAATCAAAGTCAAACGGAATTTATGGAATTTTTAAGGAGGAAAGTAAAAAAGTTCATACGATTATTTAGAAGTGGTGTAGATTCGTGGAAACGGAACTTTAAATTCAAAATGAGTATAGTTAAAAATTTTGATACTAAACCACTTTTAGATTCTCCGGCTTCTAAAGATTACGTAGATGTTAAGGGTATTGATAAGATAATAGGACTTAGCGTTGAATTTCCAAAACCTGGGAACCAACCAACGTATTCAGGCCCGAATTTTACAGCGATCATAAAAGAAGAAAAAATTGTAAAGATAATTAAACCTCAGGAGTTATTACATTTAGACTAAAAATTGATGATTCCCCTTGCCT
>MBAA01000227.1:24877-24966 GCA_001940655.1 Promethearchaeota archaeon CR_4 | reverse complement strand
CTCATATTTGACAAGCGTGTGCAAATATTTTGTAAAAATTCCCATTTGACCTGCCCAAACTTTTCCCATTCGTGGGCATGCCCCCCAGT
>MBAA01000227.1:16597-24865 GCA_001940655.1 Promethearchaeota archaeon CR_4 | reverse complement strand
AAGGAAAAATTAATTTTATGGGGTGGCACCTGCCGCATCTGCAAAAATCTTCGGGATGGGGGGTGTACATATGATACAGGAAACCCTTGTAGATATCCTCAGAAAAGACAATATTCAATGGAAGCAGTGGGTATCAACGTGGACGAAACAGTCAAAAAATTCGACATTAAATTAGAGTGGCCTCCTATCAATTGGGTTTACCAGATTGGACTTGTCTGTTGCAATTGATATAATCTGGAAAAGTAAAAGACGAAAGATTGTATGGTTTTATTCTATCGCCCGCCAGATGTGCAGGCGATTCTGCATCCCCGTTTCAACCATCCAGATCTGGTCTTCACCAACGAGTTCTACGATGGTTTTCACGAAAAGGGCATCAAATAACCAGCGGATTCGGTTAGCCTCTTGGTTAAGTTGGTCAAGTCCCTTTTTTTCCGTTTCCTGTTGAGTCATCGGAAAATAATTGAGCAGGTTTGGAATTGTATTTTTAACCGGATTACCAACAGGAAAAATGAATTTCACTATTGCAGTTGTTTCGTCAAGTAAATAAGAGTCCCAGATTTTTTGCATTTCAACTGCTTCAGTCATTGTTTTGATCTCCTCTGCTCTAAATCGCCCACTAACGTGATTAATTGAATAACCTACAAAACGCTCAGAAATCCAATTGCAGACTCGTTCATAATACTGATCATCTTCTTCCGTCTCGCTTCTAGGAAAATATTTTTTTAATTCAAATTCACCAATGATGTTCTTTAACCGAGGAATTATTGTGTCCTTGTAAAAAAGAGCATCGAGAGATTGACGGAGAGTGGTTTCGTGAGCTAAAGGCATAAAAAATTCGAAAACAATAACATTGCTATAACTCAACTTGGAATATTTGGCCCGGGTATTGCGTTTTTGGGATATATATTTCTGAAATTTAGCTTCGGATGTGTATTTTGCAAAGATTTCGCCAACCCGATATTTAGCGTCCTCTAAATCAACTAGAAGTGGACTATAAATCTTTGTGAAATAGGTATCAGGAGTTGATTTACTCCATTCTATTGCGTTACTCAGTAACTCCTCTTTTGTAAAAGATTCTTTGGTTTTGAAATGATCCAAGAGAAATAGGAAAATACGTTGTTGATTCTTAGGTAATTCCCCCATAATTTTCGATCCTTTCCCTTATATTTTTCGCAGTAATATTGTCCATGCGAGACAGGTTTACATCATTTTCAGTTATGTTCGATATTTGAATTAGTGAGAACTCCATCAGTAAAAGTCATTCATATTACTCGAATATTTCATACTTTTTTACTGTTAAAGAGCACTGCATCAGACATTATTTAATAAATGTATTGAGTACTGGAGCTGTGAGATCTCTGAGAATCTCGACCAAAATACCTCCACAGTCTCATAATTAAACACACAGGTTCGGCGAACCTTTCAGAACCAAGAATTCTAATTAATCAGTTTCAGTTTGGTTCGCACCGGTTCATTCCATTCAAATGAATTTCCATTACGGTTGCTATGACCGCTGAGGAACTACGACAGATCAAGATTGAAGGTTTACTGATACTGCTGGAAAATACAGTTAAATTAACCGAGTACTCCTCTTGAGACTGACATACCTGAAAAAGTCGCCCCGAAGTAACTATGCTTGAGGTAAATTGTCCTATAAACAATTAATGTTAGACTATTTCTTCCAAATAGTATTAATAATTAACCATATCCTTTTTTTTCAATAAAAGTTCCATTGATTGCAGTCTAGTAACTTCGATAAAATGGCATAAATACCCCCCTTGCCCGCCAAATTTGCTACCAAAATCCCGCAATGGAGCAGCATCAACCTCCGTTGAAGTCGCAAATCCACAGAGAATTGCACGCGTTCCAGGTTTGATATCATTAACTTTCGAGGATTCAACATCGAGAATAATTTGCACGTAAAAAGCTGGTTTTCGCTTGTAAGCATAGTCCTCCCTAACGAGCAAGTTCAAACTTTCCCGGAACGGAAACGCAGACGTCTTGATTTCGATATTGCCAAAATCCACTTGACCTTTATTGATACCCACGCGATGTTGACGCCAGTCTCCGTAGAAAAACTGGGCAAATGCAAATTCGCCGAGGATGCCCGTTAACGTGTCAATCTGCGAAGCAATGGTGCGATGGACTTTCACGGACGAGATTAATTTCTTAGCTTCAATTATCATTTCCTCTGTGACCAAAATGCTGGGATAGTGGTCCATCGCACACTACGTCCTGGAACAGAATAAATTGACGGTTGAAAGTAATTTTGGTCGAGAAACCTATTTAGAGGTATGCATTTCTATTTACTATCAGGAAAGTAGGTAAACCCGAAGAAACACCGGAGCAAGCGTGAAAATGGAACAAGGTCAACCGCAAGACCAGTTGGAGATTGAAAATCAGGTCGTGTATTACAAGTCCTCCGAGATAATGGCGGAAATAGCGGACGGTAGCATTGACGTCATCGTCACGTCCCCGCCCTATAACCGGAAGAAAAATTATTCCTCCGATAATAACGATGCACACAATGACGATATGCCCGAGCAGGATTATTTAGAATTCTTGAAACGGGTATGGAAAGATTGCCTGCGGGTAGCCAGCGAAAAAGCGGTCTTTTTCTTAAATATCGGCGATTCAGCCACGGATCAAGGCATCTCGGAAAAGGTAGTCAATGCGGCAGAAGAAGTTGGTTGGCACCGCATTCAAGATATCATCTGGGTCAAGTCAATTTACGGTAAGGGACACTACACACCTACAGGCAGCAATAAACGATTCAACAATATCTGGGAACATATTAACCTCCTCGTCAAGAACGTGGGCAAGTACGAAGTGAATCCCAAAGCGATCGGGATTCCCTATGCTGATAAGTCAAACATCGGGCGTTACGGGGACGAAGACCTGCGAGACCCGGGGAATGTGTGGCACATCTGTTACGAGATGACCACGGGAGCCACGATCAAAAAAGGTCATGACGCCCCTTTCCCCATTGGACTGCCATTCCAGTGCATCAAAGTGGTGCCCGATGCAAGAACGGTTCTAGATCCTTTTTTAGGTACTGGCACCACCTTGGCCGCAGCGTTAAAATTGGGCATCAAAGGATACGGGTATGAAAAATATCCACGGAAAGAGCTAATACAATCCACAATTGCATCCGGGCGAGATTACGAGGCAAAACCAGTCATCTTAATCCCCCACTACGAGGAAACGATTGGACTGCTAGTGGAGATGCAAAAGAACCTCAGTTCAACATTACCGACTCCCAAATCTAAACGAGAGCGAGATAGATTCCTTATTCTAAAGGACACGCTCGAAAGAATGGGTCTTAAAACAAATTTAATTAAGAAATTAGACACCGCAATAGGAATTTTTGATATGGAACAAAATGTGCAAGGGATTCAGAAACCGCTAGAAAAGAAGAAGGGCCAAACTCTCGACCAGTTTCTCGATGGCAAGTGATATTAGAGCGATTTAATTAACTCCATAGCTTTCTGATGCGATATTCGTGTAGAAACACCTAACTCTCCTGAGATCCACCACTCTCTTACTTGTTGCGTGGGGATAATCCAATAGTGAACATCAGGAAAATCTTCAATGTCGACTACAATATACCCTTTGATTTGGTCTAATTTTTTTTGAAAACCCGTTTCCTCGAAATGACGCCCCGATCCCACCATATAGCTAGGATAGAAATATATTCCACCTTTAGAGATGCTTCGAATCTCCCACTTACCTCCATCTTTATCAAGCACATCGTATGAAGCACCTTCGCTAGTAGCAACAGACCCGTGAAGAACTTCGTGGGCAATCCGTCGTTCCACTAAAAAAGAAATCCGTCTCCCGTCTTTAAAATACAAATCTGTTTCCTTTTCAGTGATATTTAACGCCCGGACTAATTGATGGATATCCCAATGTAAAATACTCATTAGGGTTCGATTCAAACTAACTGCATTTCAGTCTATGTAATATTTAGATGACATTCTCCCACAGAAAAAACAAGAAATGAGCCTTTTAACAAAGCAAAAAAGATCAAGAATAATAAGAGAAAGAACATGAGCTTTCAAGTTAATCTTAGTATTTATGTCGGTTCTACACGCAAATATCTCCCGTGATACGAATTGACTCGGAGAGACGTCCACTGAGCTCCGAAAACCCCTCCAATTGGATGCTGTTGAAGTCTCCGTGGACGGGGGCCCGACAAATATACTAAGATTAACTTGACATCTCACGAGAAAGAAGAAGGATCGAAGATTGAAATGCAAATTCATTCGTCAAATCTTGATCTTTCCCAGGCACCATTTTCGTTGAAGCAAGGGTCTTTTGGTCGGCCAAAGGCATTCCATATAGCATCAAACCATGGTCGAACAATCATCTCGGGTTTCTGATCGTAAGATTCCACGAATAAATCTGGGAGAAACAGATCATCCCGGTCAAGTGGAGATTGGTCATTTATAGGCGACCTGCTTGGAAGCTTATAACCCATCACGTTCAAAAAAGTGAGGAAGTACACAACAGGAGGATTGATACAAAATTTTTTAAAAAACTCAAAACTTGACCGGAATGCTCCAATAATTTTATACTCAATCGCACCATAGGAATATATCCTTTTACCTTCACTATCCGCTAACAAATCAATATCTCCCCATTCGATACAACCATTGCGGAAGATCTGCACATAACTAACGGGGTACTCACCCATTTTTGCCACGTGTAAAAACCCATCAAAATTGAAGCGAGTAAACCCCACAGAATCGATCAATGGTCTTAACACGTGTTCGTATTCTAATCCCTCAAGACTAATTAAAGTCTCCGATCTGAATGCATTCAGCGGGATGGCGTGGAGTATTATTCGAGGTGCTTCACCAAAAGGGACGGGAATTTCTAGTTCATTGGTTTCGTCAACACGATTAGTTTGAAATTTGCGAATTCGGGTGAAGATATTTTCACTTGACACAAATGCTGCACGCACTTCTCCCACATCCATTTGATCTTTTCCATTTGCTTTTCGAGTGTAAAATTGGTGGTCGAATCTATTGCGGTGGGGGGCATTCCAGCTGGGATGATTTTTATTATTATTACTTTGTTGGTATTTGCAAGGGTAGCATAACCAATCTTATAGCCCACCAAGCGGGGTTCCACGAAATCGCGTAAGATGTGTTCCATTTTTAAAATAAACTCATCAATATCAACGATGGAAAGGCCGCGAATTTCTGTGGGTACCCCACCTTCCTCTACAATTCCAAATAATAATGAGCCTCCTTCTTGATTCGCAAAAGCGGTTAAGTCCGCAACAAATTCCTTTTTCTCATCCTTTGAATCCAGTGAGAGATCCGCTTTGTAATCTAAGGTCTTACTTTCTGGTACCGCATTTGATTTTAATTCATTAAGGTTCTTCTCGGTAATTTCACTTGGATCTTTCTCTAACATTAGTCCTACCTTGTCTAACTAAATTCATTTGTGATCATACAAACAATTTTCTATATAGAAAAAAATGCCCCAAGATTTTAGGGCGAATTAATACCTGACTTCTTTTCCAGTAGTCGTGCGGCCGGATCGCTTCCCTTCCCTATGGATACGATCATGTTCTTCGGGAGTGACACACTTGATATTACAAGGATCATCAGAACCGCCGAGCGACTTGGGAATCTTGTGGTGTTTCTCTTTGCCTGGAGGGCATTCTGCCATATTTTTTCACCTCCTGTTTGCATTTTTATCCATAAATATCGTTAGACCCTACGTGGTTTCTTGACCTGGGTACCAGAGATGTTTTCGATACCGATGCCAGTTCCTTTAGTCTCTTCAATTGCTTTCTCTACGAGATTCTGAGGCACTATTAACGTCTTAGAACCGGGTGCGCGGGATCGCTGCAATTGTCCAACAGATTCCTGAACGTCTTGCGAGCGGTCTGCATATTCATAAGCCCGGCCACGCGTGACAAAGTCCACACCCGAACCCCTCTCTTTGGTACCCAAGCGATGTTCGATGCGCTCAATGGCACTACGATTTGTATGCTTACCCATCAATTCTCACCTCCTTTCGGGATTTTCAATTGATCTCCAGGTAGAATAGTATTGAAATTATGTTCGACAACACGAAATCGCCTTGGAATATTTCCAATCGAGAGTATGTACTTAGGATGGGGACGTTTCTGTCCATTTGGTTCCCGCATATTCAATCCAAAGCTGTCGTTCAACCACCCAGCGGTAATCCCAGAGCGAAAGTTCGAAAGATTGGGAAAGTAAAAGGCTGTTCCTTTAACAAGGCTAAATGATGCTTTTCGCAAAGATGACTGTCGCCCTTCAGCAGCAACGCAACGGGTGTATGCCGATGGGCCTCCTTTAAGTTGATCATGCCACTTGCGAATCGTACCTTGCACGTCATAAGTTGCTTCTGCTTCGAGAATGATGAAACCAAACCCACCTTGATTGAAAATCGCGTTCGTCTCGCACACATCGCCGAGGATGACTTGATCCGTGTCATGCGCGCAATGTAACCTCACGTTCCATGTTGATTGCCCCCGGTAGAGCACTCTCCGCTGGTTCTTAAATCGATGAAAGACACTTGTTGCAATTAGGCGGCGCAAGCGGAAGGCAATGTAGTATGCAGGCCATTCGTTTTCGCGCCAAGCATAGTATTGTGCCTGCTTCATACGCAGGATAGCATACATACCTTGGATGACACGCGCTGGAACCGAACGTTGCTGGGGGGCAGATCGTTCTCCAAATTCCCGATGTAACCTATGAAAGATAACAACTGCTTCATCAACAGGGGTCATCTGCCGGCGATGCCCTCGCCGTGGTGTTGTGGTGTTGCTTATATCTGTTCCAATTTTAGATTTAGTTCCTAAGTTGATTTTTTCCTGCATTGTGACTTGCCTTCATATTTACTTTTTATGAGAAGGGAAGGCACTGCGAGATGTTTACCCAAACCACAAGCTTCAAATTCCCTTAGAAAACTAGTAGCTTGGGAGCTGCATCTGCAAAAATTTGCCTAGCCCGGGCCAATTTTTCGCAATGCTCTCCCGTTTTCAATCAAATTATTGTTTTATTTAATATATCTCCTTGCATAAGGGTTGAATCGCCCGTGGCGTATGTCGTTGTCATTCCTATTTTACCTCTTTTTTCTACCAGCGAACAGTCCAACTAGAACGACACCAATACCGAGCGATAGCAAGATTGCCACGATAACTGACGCCCATCCAATTGCAAGTCCTAGAGCTAATACATCCTGTAATGTAGGCACAGAAAGAAACACCAGCGTTAGAACCAGGATGAACAGCAAGGCAATCAGGATGGATACGGGGGATATTTTAGCTGGATATGTCCCTGAATCAATTGGTTTTTTCATATTCTTTTTCTCCATTGTTTATTTCTTATTCCATATTGCTAAGCTCTTGCCCAGAAGCGGCGAAGTTCCAATCAAAACTGCATGATCTCCAATAAGTGTGGGTAAGCGGGGACTCGCCCGAACACATGATATATCTTGGAAATTTAGCGATATCATATGCTTCATCCTTCGAACTGCAATTTCATATATTTAAGGTTTATTTAAAGAACTATAAAAAATGAGAAAATGCGACAAAAAAGCTTGAAAAAAAATTAAAAGGTAGAAAGAGATGATGAATAGGTAGATCCTAATGACAAATATTTTAATTGTACCAGTTGGTCTCGAACTTGACCGCATCCTAGAAAGCATAAGTTTTGTTCCAGTATCAAAGATCATTCTTCTTAGCGATGTGATAAAGGAATTACCTTCAAAAAACCGAGACAAAAGTCCCAATCTAACGAGATGGTTAAAGGATTTTTACAAAAAAATTGTGGACTTATGGGAACCAAGTTATAAAACAAATTTAATAAAATGTGGAGTCAATCTAACTGACTCAAGTGAAGTTATTAAAATCCTCTGTAAGATCATAAAGAACGAAATTACAACGACCCCAGACTGTAAAATTTTTATCAATATCTCTACCGGTACGAAATTATTTGCCATCATAGCATGTGAAATCGCGGCTTTTTACGCGAAAAATATTGTCCCGTTTTATCTCATCGCTAGTGATTATACATATCCTGCCGTTCTGGATAGTATGGGTTTAGAAGAATTTCAAACCCATGGCATAGCAAAAGGCCCCTTCACATTAGTGAAAGTTCCTGTATTGCCTCGGGTCGATATTCCTTCAATTGCATCAAAGATATTAAAGGAACTTGCAACGCTTCAACGCCAGAATTCTGTAGCAAATATGAGGGATATAACGCAAAAAATCGGATTGGATTA
>MBAA01000227.1:16438-16562 GCA_001940655.1 Promethearchaeota archaeon CR_4 | reverse complement strand
GGTTACGGAAACTCAGGGATTGGTCTTTAATTGAGATCCAAAGTATTGGTCGAGAAAATAAGTCAATTATAACAGACTCGGGATTAATGCTTCTCCAGATTCTCCAAGGCCTTGGAAAAATGAC
>MBAA01000227.1:16287-16429 GCA_001940655.1 Promethearchaeota archaeon CR_4 | reverse complement strand
GACATAAAATGAATCGCTATACTTAATCACCTATCTTTTGAATATGTTGTCGTACGGGCAATAGATTTCAGTATTCAAGCATCAATAATGTGGAGAAAGGCCTCCTCTAATGCTAAGAATGTCTCACGGATGAGTGGCGTGT
>MBAA01000227.1:11167-16270 GCA_001940655.1 Promethearchaeota archaeon CR_4 | reverse complement strand
ATTGCTCCTGCGGTTAATTTTTGCGATAGGTCTTCCAAAAGGTCACAGAGCGCAAGAAACTGAGAACCCACCAATATTTGCTTTGTTAGTGGTAATGAGTCCCACACTTGCAGCCCCAGCTGCTGGAAATTAACTACATCTGGAGCGGACTTACCATCGATGAGCTGCCGGTACAGGTGGTGCCACAGAAAGTAGGTGATGGCGAAAGCATCCAAGACCTGACCTTCTTGCGTAAGCTCAAGCACTCGAACGCGCCACGTCTGAACCGCTTGGGGTGAGATGCACTCAGGCAGCCACGCCTGCCAATTGGCAACGATTTCGGCCTCGGAGATACTTCCTGAGGAATCCGGGACTACTGGTGGGGGCGACACAGACGGGAGGGCAGAATTTGCCAACGCGGGGTTCACAGGCATCGCAAGTAACGATCGATATGAGCGGAGAATCGCGTCCATTCCACGGTCAAACGCCGGAATGTCCCCGGGGTGCAGCATTCCAGTGCAAGCATGGGAGAAGACGGCATCCACGGCCCCATAATGTGATTCAAGATCAGCGAGACCGGGGGCAGGTAAGCAGGCGTCCGGACGAACGATAGCTTCGAGGCGAGCGAAGAGGTCTTGTAAGGGCGTTCCCGCAGCTGGGGTTTGCCCAGACGGGAAGAGACCACAAGCGGTGTTGTACCAAAGGCACCATAACACCTTGAGGGCTCCTTCCAAATATCCCTGTCCCGCGAGCGTGGTAGCATGGGCGCGGAGCTGGGTTTGCATAGATACCTCCATAACTGCGGGGTCGATGGTTTCTGGATTGGCGGTTAACATATCCGCGATGCGAGCGAAGGTAGGTGACGGTAATGGTAATGCGGGAGGTAAACACGCTATGGGGGGGAGGGTAACATCCAGTACGTGGACGAGAAAATGCTGGGAGTCAATCGCATCGTGAACGATGACCCGGCGTTCTTCTAACAACCTCAACAGGTTTTGCTCCTCGGGGATGGTCGTGATGGCGTGAGCAGTGGCACGCCCGACTGTTTAATAGAGCTGGATAGCAGGGATCTCGAACGCAGACCCAGGAAGACCGTCTACCTGCTGGTCTGCAATGACGTATCCGATACCCCGGGACCGATCCTCGGTCAAGTGGGTGCGGAAGACCCGGTTGATCTCGGCAGCCTGCGGTGGGATGCTGTCTTGCCCGGTCATGTTGGCAGGACTCCAGCTCGTGATCGTGTGGGACTCGTCGAGAACGACCGCAAAGCGAAGCAAATTGCCCGCAGACGGCGGGTATTGCCGCGAGAAGGTGTCGAGGAGGTTGAAGAGGGTGAAGAGGTAAAAGAGTCGCTCGTCTTCGGACGCAGGGTGGAAGTCCAGAAACACAACTTCGCCAAGGGCCCACCGGTCGAGCCATTCTGGGCGCATCCCCGGGGGGAGAACACGAGCAGCCTGCAAGAGTTCCGGTTGCCCGCGGAGGTAGTCCACGCGGTTCATGATCGAGGTCACGATCTTGGCTTGCGCAGAACCATAGTCCCGGGCATGCAGGGCGGCCTCGAACAGTTCGAACAATGCTTCGAGCGTCTCGGGTACCTGGTCGTGTTGTGCGAGGGACGCGGAAAATGCTTCCACCAGCTTCTTGTAGGGAAGGTCCCACCCGCCGAGGGCCATCGCGAGGGCAAGACTCTTGGCGGACTGCTCGAGGAACTTGTTCAAGTCCGCGATGTCGGCCGGTGGATAGCAGAAATACGGCATCTGGAAGCGGGGGGCGTGGAGGTGGGCGCCCGCGTGGAGCTCGTGGGAAACGAGAGCGTTTGAAATCGTTTGAAGTGGGGAAATTATATCTCTACCAAGATAAGGGAATCTAATTGTCGCTGGAACTCAACCTCGGTTCTAAGAACGAGGTCTACATAGAGGTCCCCTTTCCAGAAATTGATGACGTTGTAGGAATCCCCAATTTCGATACGCGCATCCGGAAATCCTAACGCTAATAAGTCTCTTAGGGGGGGTACACGGAATATTTATCTAGGTCGTCAGTAATGCAAAAAATGATGTTCAAGTCACTTTTATTCTGATAATTGCTTCTCCGGCGCGAACCTTCACGGGCAACCCCACTCACGGGAAAACCCGAATTGTTCCGCAAGAAATTCCCAATACTATGCCAGAGCACTGCATATCGCTGGTCAAATTCTCGCCGTTCTGCCATTTATAGATCCCGCTTCTCAAACCAAATTGAGTTACTAATCGCATAAATAGTGGCAGGTTTAACATTTAAACATAAGGGGGCACCGACCATTCTAAAAAACATTCAAGAACAAGGGACATCGCTTCTCAAGATGCATAGGGAGCTCTATGGTGATTTAATTCAAATCCCAGGACAGAGGAAAATCACCTTTCGTATAGATCTTGAAAATTGGTTCTTCAACAAATATTCTTACTGGTTTGATGATAGTATCATCCTTTGATCCGCCGGGGGAAGCGCCGCGTCTCCAAGGACTCAATCATCTATCTTCTCCAGCATGACGTCTGGGGGCGAGGTTTGTTTATGGCGCGTATTTAATTGAGGAAGGGGAGAAAGGAATTACAGCCAGTTATTTTCGATTTAACAAGTCAGCGAATGGGATGGAAGCTTCGATTATCTCCTTCATTCGACAAGCGCAGCTCGATGAAAGACCCACAAAAGTCAATTTTAGTCACTTACGCAAAACTAAATGTTATATCAATGCCAGTAGAAAAGAAACTAAAAAACTAAGTGGAAAAACTTTAGGGTCTGTATGAAGGGGCAATGGTTATTTATCCGGTTAGACTTCCTTCCAGTGATTCACATGCCAGTACCACATAAAACATTGCAGCAAAGGATCACCATCCGAGCGAGTCCCCACGAGATATACGAAACTTTAATGGATTCGAAGAGATTCATCACCTTCACCGGCGACCACGCGCACATCAACCGCGGAGTGGGAGGCGTGTTCACCGCCTTCAATGGTTATGTGAAGGGGAAAAATTTGGAGCTCGTGTCGGACGAGAAGATTGTCCAAGAATGGCAGGCAGACGAGGAGGGTTGGCCAAAGGACCATTTCTCGATTATCACCATCGTGCTAACTCCCACGAACGAGGGCACCCAGCTCGACTTCATTCAGGACAAGCTCCCCCAACCGTGTGCCGAGGACATCGCCAAGGGTTGGGAGGATTATTACTGGGAACCGCTCAAGAAATACCTAGAACAATCCGAGCACAAACCTGTTGCGCGGGAGGACGAGGAAGAACACGGCAAAACACCGCTGGCGACATTCAAGAAAGCCCAACAGCCCAAGAGAAGGGTTCGGACTACCGACCAGAGGAAGGATAGTCGCCATAAGTGATAGGATTCCCAAATCACCCCTCCAGATCGGTTTGTCCCAAATATTATAGATCAAATCGGGCCTAATTCAATTGGTTAAATATTTTCCCCATTTTATGAACGGGCATCTCAATTCTTCACGTAACAATCCGCCTCATAGATTGAGGCAAATGATCAACTGCCCAATTAGATTCGTACTAGCGCTGGGCAACTTAAGTCCTTGGCTAGATAACCTCCCTTACGCTGCTAAGAGGGGTCGCTCCGCTTAGGTTCATTTGAATGATTTCCCGGAGTACTCGTTGAAATGCTCGATGAACGCCAGGATCTTGGCTTCGAGGTCTTTGATGGACGTGAACAACCCCCGCTTGATGCCTTCGTTAAGGGAGTGAAAATAATTTGTGCAACACCTTACGCAGGCGATTTACCTTATAAAGACAATTTGCCTTCATATTGAGTGGAAAGCTAGGTTAATTTTTCCCCTACTTTCATGAAATGTTATAACCCGAATATAATGAAAAAAACGCTACAACGGCGATGTAAGCTATGGCAATAGTGCAAAGTCCTCCCAAGGCGCTCAAAGGACAAACGCATGGAGAGAGTCCCCAGTACCGTGTTACCCCAAATTATAGTGCGTGGATGGCGGGTAATGAATTCATCATCCAAGTCGCAATTCCTGGGGTTGCGCGGGAAAACATCAAGATGAAGGCGCTCCGAGATCTCTTCTACCTCAGAGCAGAGAGAGATAACATCGAATACGCATTGGACCTCGATCTGAATTTTGATATTGACCCCAATCAAGTCGCGGCGAAATATATGGAAGGGTTATTGCGCGTGGCGTTTAAACGCAAGAACCCGCTCGACGAAGCATATAATGTCCCGATCAATTAAACGGAGGGATCAACGATGGCTATGGTGGAAAAAGCAAAAGGCGAAATTGCCGAGGAAGGTTCTTCGGCTCCCTATAAGATCTATCCTGAAATTTACCGGCACATCAATTACCCCGACGGCACAGTGCAAATTGAAGTGATCCTGCTCGGAGTCAAAAAGGAAGACATCGTGGTCAAAGCGCTCCCCACGTGGTTACACTTGTCCGCCATGCGCCCCGGTGACAACGTGGAATACGCAGCAGACGTGAGTTTCGGGGCAGAGATCGTCCCTGAGGAAACCACGGCAGATTACAAAAATGGCTTGCTGAAGATTCAAGCCAAAATTAGAGACCCCCTCCGCCACGCGAAGGAGGTACCGCTTTAAACGCATTACCTTTTCCAACCTTTTCATAAGAATTAGGAGGCGAAGTGAAAAATGCCCAAGGCAAAGAAGAAAATTGGTGCTCCGACAACCGAATCTGAAAAGGCCGTGAAACCGGCAGGCGAAATTGTGGAACAAAAGGGCAAGGTGGCGGAAAAGACGGGGGAAAGTGAAGGTGTTTGGTACCGCATTCGGCCGCCCTTCTCCTCGCACTTTGATTATTCAACGGGAGAGTTCACCTGCGAGGTTCAACTACCCGGCGTGCCAAAAAACCGCGTGAAATTACGCATCTTGCCGGAATTATTTGATCTGAAGGGCACCTGCGAACACGTGCTCTACACGCTAACGGAATATTTCCCGGTTAAAGTCAACGTGGATACCCTTGACGTCCAGTACAACCATGGATTACTGCGGATGAAAGTCCAATTTTTAGACCCGCTGGCAAAAGCGGCGGAAATCGTGCTCCAAGACTAACCCTTTTCTATTTTTTCTACTACTACAACATTTTCCACATCACAGAGTATCTCTTCCACG
>MBAA01000227.1:9799-11056 GCA_001940655.1 Promethearchaeota archaeon CR_4 | reverse complement strand
TCCGGAAGACCTACCCGTTGGTTGCATCTCGCCGGGCACGGGAACCTGGGACCTTGTCAACCCGAAAAGTAAAGAGACGGAAATAGAGTGGATTGGGAAATTTCTGTTAGAAAGCAAACCTAGCAAGTCCGCAGACTATTTACTCCATAAAGACAATCTATTCTAATATTTAGTGGAAAGCGGCTAGCAACGCCAAAAAATCAAGCAAGAAAAAATCAAGGAAATTGTATAATCGTGCAACACCGGAATATCGCTTTCCCCTTTTATTGGATTTGGCACGTGGGAAACGACAAGACAGCATTGGGACTTTTATCTCGGTGCTTGCCGTGTCCTAGTTAGTGGAAGAGAAACCCTGAACTTTCAGTCCCTTTTCATGGGAGTGGATATTTTCCTTCGATTTTGAATCACCTTAGTTCGCCCCGGTGGCGCCAGCGTATTTTATTTCGATATCAGGCATAGGTTTATTTCTCCAATGAAGGTTTCCTTTATGGTAAGCGAATCATATATGGTGTTGATCAATGAAAGAAGAAGAATCTAAATTCTTTATCGAAGTTACTGAATCGGGTGCCGGTCAGAAAGGAACCCCAGGCCAGAAAGGAACCCCAGAGTGGTCAGCGTCAAAGTCTTACGCGGAAAAGACGACAGAGTTGACGGAAGAAAAATTAAAGAAGATTTGTGGTATCATTCCCCGCCTCACCGAACCGGTTTTCGAGGGCATCCAAAACTGCGCTAAAAAACCGACGGAACTCGATCTAGAATTTTCGGTTGGAATGACCATCGATGGCAATATTGTAGTGGTAAAGGGGAGCGCTAACGCCTCAATGAAGATCACACTCAAGTGGCAAGGGATAGGATAATTTTTCCTCCACTTTCACGTTCTGCTCGCTCGAAATTTACATGGTTCGATGGTGAGGTGCAGTCGAAGGGTTTCTACGTGGGTACGCGAGCTTTCTGGTATCGCGCCACGCGGATCAGGTGGCGGTATTGTCATATTATTTAGGTCAAGTAACCCAGTATCGTGCATGTATGTCACACCACCGCCTTGCGGGGTCGGGTTTGCACTTAAAAATAGCTCTTTCGCACTTGGCGACAGGTTTAATCCACCGCCCTCAACAGAGCGTGCAGGTCCGGATTGAATCCTCATTAATTGGAAAACGGCAAGCACGGGAATTAATGATTTCTTTAATGGACGATGGGTTTGTAATAACGCGAGGATTGAAAATTTTACCATAGTTTGGGCAGTCTTCTGCCCCCATT
>MBAA01000227.1:8696-9785 GCA_001940655.1 Promethearchaeota archaeon CR_4 | reverse complement strand
TAGATAAATTTTCAATATTCAATGGATGTTCAAAATATTTGAGAGATTAAAACATACGCTTGGCACTTTCAAGGAAGGAGCAACAGGGATGCCAAGAGTATAAATATCGCCAGGGTGATATTGCGAGCTGATTGCATGAAACGATCCGTGAGAATCCTGCTCATCGTCCTCGTGTGTGGCGTAATTGGGGTTACCGTGCTCTATATGCTCGTGTTCAATGACAGATACGTACCACCATATCCCGACACGTTACCGGTGGGCACCACCCCCGAGATAGCAATGCCCTTGCACTCGAACGACAGTCTGACATATATCTCGGGTTTTGGACACTTGTGGGAGGGGTTTTACCATCCCGGTCATGACTTCGGCAATAATGATACGATGTCCTTCTATGCCATTCACGCGGCATTTGTCACCAACATCACCACATTGTTGGAGCCGGGGAGCCTCACATATCAAGTGACCGTGCGCTTCCGGATGAACAGCGAATGGGAATATAGTTATGCGTTTGAACCCGCCGCCTGGACAGAAGCACAAAATGCGTGGCAACTGGAGAACATCTCGGTGGCCGTCGGGCAGCGTGTGGAACAAGGGCAATTCGTGGGGAATTTACTCCGCTTTAACGCGAGCTCCCAGCTCCACCTCATGTTGAGTGGCAATTTGACTGCCGTGTGCCCTTACGCGTACCTGAACGAGACGGCGCGGGCTCTCTTCGATGACTGGTGGGCCTGCTGCGGCGGGAGCGGTTCCATATGTAATTAGCTGCGAAAACACCGGAAACTCTTTCCCAGGACGTTGGTTCCAACTGAGCGAGCGTGCGGGTTCAGATTGAATCCTCATTCTCATTATTTGGACAACGGCGAGCATGTGAATTAATGGTTTCTTAAATGGACCATGGGTTTTTAAAACGCGAGGATTGAAAATTTTACCATGCACGTGACTCACTTTCCAGTGAGGGAGTCCGACCACATTCGCTAGCTCCAGCAGAAAGCTAGCAAAGGAGTGACACACAAGGGATTAACTCGTCACACGAGAAAAAAGAGACTGGATGGAAGATTCTAGAATCCTCTGGTAGTCAAGATCAAATGG
>MBAA01000227.1:3139-8684 GCA_001940655.1 Promethearchaeota archaeon CR_4 | reverse complement strand
GAGGAGGATTGGCCCGTGTATTGTAATGTAGAATTTTTACATTTAATGAGCGATCAATAGAATTGGAAAAAAAGAGTACGATCGAGAAAGGATATTGCGTGGTTCCGTGACAGTGGATCTATTTCATAAATTTAGACCCGTATTCGCGACCTGTTTCGAGGGATTCTTTCAACAGCTTCCTCTGCTCGGGGCGGACAAGAACTTTCGCGAGCTTTTCATAGAGAAAATCATACATTATTTTATCTAATTTGAGTTTCGTTTCCCGAGGGAGTTGCATAAAATTCGCCATATCTACTTTCTCTTGGAGTTGGGTATCCCGTAATGCCATTGAGATGAAACCTTTCAACGCTAATACACTTATGGGTAGAAATTGTGCGAGTAATTGGGCAGCGCCAGTAAGTATTCCTCTCATTTCTGGACTAAATTGAACTTTGGAAAAGTCCTTCTCGACTTTGTCCACTTCTGTTTTATTAAACTCAAGTTGACTTACCATGAAAAATCACCTCTAAGCATCTAGCCCCGAAGTCACCTAAATGTATTCCGGAGCAAGGATTCGGAATAATGTAGGTTCTTATAATGCGATGAAAGAACAATAGATTAAAATAATGAACGAAAAAAAGGATATGGCATAATACGGTGACATCGAGTCTATCACAATAATTTTGAACCGTATTTGAGGCTTTTTGCGATGGACTCTTTCAACAGCTTCTTCAGCTCGGGGCGGATAAGCGCTTTCGGGAGCTTTTCATATGGAATATCCCTCTCTACTTGGTTTATTTTGAATTTCATTTCCTTTGGAAATTGTAATCATCATATGTAGTAGTTGAATTCTTGAAGGTGCGGTGCACCTTCCGGATCCAAGGGATTGAAAAAAAAAACGGAAATTGCAATTACGTTCCCGGGGATTTGCGAGAAAAAAAGCCCCGGTAGCCCGCGTATATGGTCAGCGGTTCAACAACCCACGTTAAATACGCGGCAAAATTGGGGTATGGAACCCCTGAAAGGGAGATGGCGATGAGCAGAACAGTAAAAATCGGCGTAAGGAGGAGTATGAAGGCCATGATGGCGAGGTACAGGAAATTCGACCGGTGGGGGTCATCTCGGGAGATTCGATGCCGTGCCCGGTTGGACTCGATGAAGATGGGAATCATAGTAAGAAGCACGAATGGCATTTGAATTACTAGAACTACAATAGGAAGGATGGTGGCACCCAACAATATGATAACTTCGATGATGGGGGAGCCCGCGATTGCGAGTATCATCGAATACCCGACAAGAATGCTGGCTAAGGATTGAAGGACAATAGCAATTTCTATCAGAATCTTGACTAGTTTGCCTCGGATTTGCTGTGGTGCATTAGCATCGCCGAACACGAGCTGAGCAAAGACGAACATGAAATAGAACCCGACTAGAAAAAATACAAGTTCGAATTGGGCAAAAAACGTGTTGATTAATACCAATACTAGTCGGTCACCGAGAAAAGCCGAGATTTCGGACACAAACCTGATGGCGGGAATGCCTAATATGCCAAATATAGCCGTCACTAGCCCTATGCCATTTGCAACTATGAAGAGCACATACATAACGAGGAGAGTTTTCGTCACCTGAGTTCGTTTCTCGCGGTGGCGCAGCGCAGCGAGAATAGTCACGATGATCATGAAAATGGTGAAGATACCGATGATCATTGCGAGGGGGATAAAGTCGACGGGAATGGGGTCTGCCATAATGATCGTACTCTTTCAAGTCGTTGTTAACAAACGCATCTCTACTGGCTAGAAGTAGTTAATAAACGCATCTCTACTGGATAGGAGAGGTTTAATGGTAACCCCTCCCCTTTCCTCATTTTTAGGACTTAGAAGGAGAGTCTAATGCGTTCCTAGCGGCCGGTAAGATCGCATTGAATTAGTATGTGAAAAATGACGGTTTTATGGCGAGGGCCCAGGGAAATGCATAGATGACGAAAGATGTTTACCCTCCATGCGGTTCTCACGGTCGAAATTAATTCAAACCTAATTTGTGGGACGCTCAAAAAAGGATACACTTTTAGGGGAAAAGCGTAAGATTGAAGAGATTGAACATCGTGGTTTAAGGATGAATGGATGAATTTTTTCAGTGTTTACTGTGATAGATGATGGATTTGAGAAGTGACCCGCCTCTAACCGAGAGCAGCTTATGGGAAGCAATCTTTGACAAGACGTCAGATTCTATCCTTCTTGTGGATGTTCGATCTGGGAAAATCCTCAAAGCGAATCGTCCATCTGAGTTACTGCTCGGGAAACCCCAGAACAGCATCATCGGCACGTCCATCTCGTCCCTACTTCTCCCTGCAGAGGGATATAAATCCGTTGGCCACGATGCCATTGCACAATCTCTGCCAGCAGCTCAAGCGCGATTACAGAAAGCGATCAAGGACTGTATTTCAAAGGGCGAATTTCAAGAGGTCGAGTGCGAACTTGGGGAGGATCGAAGGATGCGCGCCTGCATCTTCCCGGTAAACTCTAAGGGGCAAATCAACAACCTGATCCTCATCCTAGCCGACATTACGGAGTGGAAAAAAAAAGAGAAAGCCCTCAAGGCGAGTGAAGAAAAATACCGGAAACTCTACATGAAAAGTCCCGGTATGCTCGAATCCATCGATGGGGAGGGGTATATCGTTAGCGTTAACGACACTTGGTTGGAAAAAATGGGGTACACGTTAGACGAGGTTATTGGCCACAGGTATACCAAGTTTTTCACCCGAGCTTCGAAAGAATATGCGCTATCTACATCCACCCCTGAATTCTTGAAGACAGGTGAATTTAAAAACCGCAATTTCCAGCTCGTGAAGAAAAATGGAGATTTGATGGATGTTTTGGTCACGATAATCTCGGAGAGGGACGAATCTGGTAAGATTGTTGGAATCCTTGATTTTATCACAGACGTCACCGAGCTTAAAAAAGCGGAAGGAATCCTCAAGGCAAGTGAAGAAAAATACCGGAATCTCTACATGAAAGCCCCCGCGATGCTCGAATCCATCGATCCGAAAGGGATCATTCTTAGTGTTAACGATATCTGGTTAAAAAAACTGGGGTATACGCGGGAGGAAGTTTTAGGTCACCGATATGACGAGTTTCTCGCACCAGCTTCGATAGACCGTGTAAAGAAATACACAGAATATCAAAAGACACACGTTATACCAACAAACACGGGCGTGGATATACAAGCTCACGGGGAGATCAATTTCCAAGTAGTGAAGAAAAATGGAGAGATCTTGGACACGATGATCTCCGCATTCTCGGTGAGAGATGACTCTGGCAAAGTCGTTCAGATAATAGAAATGATCAACGACATCACCGCGCGCAAGCGAGCAGAAGAGGCGCTTCGCCGGAGTGAGGAAAAATACCGCACGCTCTTTGAAAGCAACGTTGTCGGGGTGGCTCTTTCGGATCGCGAGGGGGTGATCCACGAGTGCAACCGGGCAATCGCCGCGATTTTTGGCTACACCGAGGAGGAATTTCTGCACGTCTCCGTACCTGCATTATATGCCAATTCCAAGGATAGGGAACTATTTCTGTCGATGATTGAGAAGACTGGCGAGGTGGGGAATTTTGAAACCGTCATGAGGAAAAAGGACGGGACTTCCATTTGGGTCTTGTTCTCTGCCAAGAGGATTCCTCTGGAAGACAAAGAACTTTTTCTAGTCACGCTCATCAACATCGACCAGATAAAGCAGGCCATGCAAGTGGTGAAAGATAGTCATAATTCCCTCCTCAAATTATACGAGGATGCACTTAGTATTTCGGACATGAAGACCAACCTCATTACGTTCGCCTCGCACGAGCTGAAAACCCCCCTCGTGCCGATCATCGGGTGGGCCGAGTTTATGGCCCAAACTATCAACAAGGGGAAAAAATTAGATGAAATCATCGGGATGGAAGAGGTTGCGAGCATCCTTCAATCCGCCCGGAGATTAACTACGATTATCAATAATTTCCTCGATGTCGGGCGGATAGAAAGCAAGAGACTCGAACTTAAGATGGGAAAGCACAAGACGACCATCCTGATGAAAAATGCTGTCGATTCCGTAGCTCAACTCGCTCTTTCGCATAATATTGCGATAAATAATCACATCCAAGACTTCGATATATGGGTGGATGGTTTTCGTATCGAGCAAGTATTCATCAACATCTTGTCAAACGCGATTAAATATTCCCCCGAAGGAACACAAGTAACGGTCACCTTAGAAGTAAATGGTAACCAGATCTCAATCTTCTTTAAAGATCAAGGGTATGGGTTCACGCCGGAGCAATTAGGGGAAGTATGGCGTCCTTTTTCCTCAAAGAGCATGCAGTCCAAGGATAATACTTTGCCAGGCACCGGAATTGGTTTGTTTCTGACAAGAGGACTCATCGAACGGCACAACGGGACAATAGAAATTTCGTCGCCTGGCCCAAACCTAGGATCTACCGTGAAAATCACGCTCCCTATGAATCTCTTGAGGAACGGGGAGACATCAAGCCCTGAGGATAAAAAACGGGATCAGGGATAAAAAATAATTGCTAAACTGCAAGCATTTGAAATAACAGCTGCATTAAGGTAATAAAGACCTTCCAGAACCTCGGGATCCGACAACTTCGTCCAAAATTCGTCAGATTTGCTACTCTACTATGCGGATAATAACACAATCCGGCAAAATACCAACGATCGGGGAGTGGATAATGGAATTCGCTTAGTATATAGCAATGCTTGCAACATCTCGGGCAACACCATTACCCGGTGTGCATATTTCGCCATTGACCTGCATGAAAGCGGGAACGTGGTGATAACGGGTAATCATTTTTGCGCCAACAACCCTGGCAACATAAGTGCAAATTCAGACATTAACATTGAGGATTCAACGGGAGGAAATACCATAACCGGGAATACGGAGGAAGACGAGTGCGCGTCAGATGAGACCACTCCCATAGATGCTGGGGTGCCCGCTTTCCCCATTCCTCTTCTCATAATCTGTGGATTTGTGGGAGTAATAATTATTGGTAAAAGAAGAAAGTAAATCGAGCTAGGACTCCGCACCAACGCTGAACGCTGGTTCTCTGGTCTGGTGTCTTAAGGGGCAAAAGAGGGGTAAATTACGATCTCGCAAGCAAATATGGAAACGGAAGTCATTTTTTCATCGTGTTTGGCGTTACCGGCGTGGTGATTGTCCGTAGTACATTTTTGTCTCGTATTCAAACACAACTTGCCCGTTGACTTGGTATTTCTGGAAGATCCCGTCGAGGGTCGTGAGCATGGCATCGTGTCCTGGTTGGCCACTTTCCGGTGCATACGAAGAAGAGAGAAGTCGCCCGCGCAAACCCTCCAGGTCGAGCGTTTGGGAATTACTGAATGTTTTCTCGCGATAATTGTGGCCAAAGAAGGCCCCGAGCACGTTAGCATCAATCTGCCGGTGATCCACCTTGGGGTAATCCGTTGCATAGGTGAGCAATAGCTGTTCGTACGCCAGCATGAAAAGATTCCCTTGGGTCTTGCGTTCATTCCAGACCAGCACGACCCACCTATGCGGGCG
>MBAA01000227.1:0-3128 GCA_001940655.1 Promethearchaeota archaeon CR_4 | reverse complement strand
AGAACTCCAGGCGCGCCCGCTCGCGGTCAAACCAGTGGAAGCTTTGTCCCGCAGTTATAAAATCAATGCTACCGGTCGGGAGGGTCGTTTCTTCGGCACGGCAGTCTATGCTGTGAAATCCCGAATATTTTTTCAGGATTCCCTCCCCAGTTTCCCGCATCTCGCGGTTGGGTTCAACGCCAAACACGACATTGCCGTTCTTCAAAAATAATTCTGCCAATAGTCCTGTTCCGGATCCAATATCGGCCACGACCGAGTCCGGGGTGAGATGGCAATCTATCTGGAGGGTTACAATGATGTCGTTTGGATACCCTGGCCGATACTTCACGTAATTCGCGACACGACCAGAAAACCGCCGCGTGGGATCAGATTGCATAATTGGCATCTATTCGAATGACCTTTTCCGTGTTCCTGATGCTATCATATTTTTCGGTTGGGTTAGAGATTTTGCAATACACAACCGGTGTGATCAATATCACTAATAAGTGGACTATTGAGAATGCGGAACTTCCACCGAGTATTTATGGTAGGGAAGGGCCTCCCGTTTCCTAAATGTAAACGAGCATAGAAATTATTAGAATTTATACGATAATTTTAACCATTATTCACCAAAGTCTGAGGAAGCGTAGAACTCAAAGGGATACTATGTTGAAGGGGATGGGAATGGAAGTGTGATGAACCCCACATTCCAAGGAGGAATAGAATTCCCTAAACACCCAGCTGCTAAGTTTAAATGGAGGTACACTAATCCAGAAGATACAGAGGGAAAAAGGATATGAAGCTAGGCGAACATAAAAAATGGTTAGTCCTCCTCCTCCTTATGGGTGGGGTTGCCGCGCCCTTAATTGTATGGGGGATAATTTCTGTCCCCCAGAACACTGGAGAACAGAATCCCTTCTCACACCTCTTTTCCAATTTGGAGAACCGAGATTCGTTTTCAATTCATGGGAATGTTGAATTAGATGCCACGTGTGCGGGGGCCGGGGGGGACGGGTTGTCGTGGGAGACCGCATATGTCTTGGAGAATTTCCTAATTGATGGAAACAATGCCACCGTACCTAACCGGCTAGGGAAGGGTTTGTTCATTGTCGACACCACGCGGTATCTGGTCATACGGAACATCAGCGTGAAGAATGCCCATGAGACTGGGGATGGAATATTTCTCTGGGAATGTGATCATGTCAACATCACGGGATGTGGATTCTTTAATAACCAGAAAGGAGTGATGATTGACTCGTGCAGGAACGTCACCATCGAGGGATGCAAGTTCTGGGGAAATAGTTGGTATGACATCTCGTTAGTCGGGGTTTATTCATCGAGGGTAAGCGGGAATGAAATGCTCGGGAACGGATTAGAAACGAACTTTCATATTGGTTGGGGGAACGTCACTATCGATCCTACAAACACTGTGAATGGAAAATCCATTCTCTACTATGAGGGACAACAAAATCTCCAACTCGCAGGAATCTCGTCTGCTATGGTAATTCTCTTCAATTGTTCTGATTCCATTATTACGAATTTCACATTCTCAACGAAAGAGTCGGGGATACATCTCGCGAATTGCACGAATATTTCTATTCAAGGGAATCATATGGTAGACACAGGTCAATTCCCCTTAGAACTTACATACTCACGAAATTGCTGTTTGTCCAACAACGTCGTCCAAAATTCGTCAGGTTTGTCACTTTACCATGCGAATAATACCACGATCAGGGAAAATACCATCGACCGGGGTGTGAGTGATGGAATCAGCTTGGTACATAGTGATGGGTGCAACATCACGGGTAACTCCATAACTAGATGCTCAGCATTTGCCATCGACTTGGTTGAAAGTGGGAACGCGATGATAACGAATAATAATTTCTGTTCCAACAATCCTGGCAATATAAGCGAAAATTCAGACATTAATCTCGCGAATTCGACAGGAGGAAATACCATTTACGGGAACACCGAGGAAGACGAATGCGCGTCAGATGGAACTAATCCTCCAGATGTAGGGGTTCCGGGTTTCCCCCTTCCAATCCTCTTAATTTGTGGATCCTTGGGAATAATTTTCATAATCAAACAAAAAAGAAGGTAATTTCAAAGAGGGAGGAATGAGACTTCCAGTGGAAGGAAGTATGAATGAATCGGGAGAGAAAATCAGGAACATTTAAGACTAAATTCACAAAAGGTTCAACGCATTTTCCATTTTAGATTTATTATGGATTTTATCATTAAATCCCAGTATGGTCCCCATCCCCCACGAGGGGGCTATTGAGAATGCGGAACTTCCTCCGGGTATCCCATATATGTACGAGCGCATCAAAATTCCCATCAGGATCGAGCATTAATGTTGCCAATTCATCGATTTCCGCGAAATCTGCTTCCGTCAGTTGGTCGAACTTGCCAGCGACATACCTCGGTTGAAACTCGTAAGAAATCTCGTTGTTCATCAAAGCGTGAAAGTCATAGAAGATCGCCCGAATAGCTGCTCGTAGACCACGTGTATCGTGCTCATCTGCGTACAGGAATTTTTTTCCGTCCGTTTTGCCGTGTCTGATGTCCAACCAAGCATTTGCGGCCCAACAAAATTTATCATCTGGGATGTCAAATTGATCGAATTCCAAATCCTCGAAAAATCCGTCCGCGTCACACATAATCCACCGGCGTTCGGTTCCACTCCAATATTGGTTGATCCAGTGATCCGCACTAACACCAAGCAAACAATAGGGCGCAAATCCGGAGCGGCACCGAGCAGGAATCCCCTTTGATTTTAAGATGGAAGACATGAGAACCGAGACATAGCGACACGTGATGACAATCTTATGTTCCACTACGCGATCGGGTTTGAACCCGCGAGCATCCAAGCGTAAAAGCTCGGCGACCATGGCGGCAGCGGTCACAAGCACGTCATCATCGCACCGGAGTCGGTACCAAGGATACTTCGTCATATCGCCGTATTTTTGATCCGCATTGGCGCCCGTGTTTCCGTTTTTCAGGGCAACGCGATGGATGACTTGGGAGCACACCAGTCGTCCGAGTGCGGGAATATCATCGGGAAGCGACTTGAAAAAGGCCTCATAACATCCGGGGTTCGTGTAGGTACTAAATTGGCGATAATTGTCGAGAATCATCTCGTCCATGGC
>MBAA01000208.1:2228-4799 GCA_001940655.1 Promethearchaeota archaeon CR_4 | reverse complement strand
AAGAAAAACCGCCGAGATTTACCCCGCGTTCTGAGTCTCACACTGATCGGAAAACTTAATCTTTACCTTTTAACGAGCTAATATTTATGCTACGACACTCCTCACTCGAAATTTGGATGAAAAATTTACAAGAAAGAATCTTACATTAGGTGATGGGCATTCACCTCCAATATTTAGCAAGTGAAAGTATGGGAGTGCGGGCGCTCGCCTTGAAAGTTATAACAGATGATATCTCGATTCTCTTAGATCCCGCATGTGCATTGGGACCCATCCCAAATTTTCCCACCCCTCATACTTTTGAATACGTTACATTGCAGCAGAGCACCCGCCGCATCTTAGACGCGTGTGTGGATACTCGCTTGATTGCCATCTCCCATTATCACCACGACCACTATAAACCACGGGAACGCAATTGGGAATATCTGGGGAGTGATTCTACAATATTCCAGCAGATTTTCCGAAACAAAATGGTCTTCGCGAAACATCCCACTGATCGCATTGGGACCAACCAGCGAGTACGTGCGGGAGAATTTCAGCAGCATTTAACCGAGGTTAACGGATCCTTCGTTCCTAGTGATGGTCGGCGGTTTTTATTCAGGAAGACCGAGATTCGATTCAGTCCTCCGCTTCCTCACGGCTCTGTAGGGACAAAGTTGGGTTATGTTATCGGAATCTGCATTCAGGATCCAGAAACTTGTTTTTGTTTTTGTCCAGACGTGCAGGGCCCTACGGTTCCAGAAACAGTCGATTGGATTCTTGCCCAAGACCCCCACGTGATAGTCCTAGGGGGCCCTCCGTTATATCTTTCGCCTCCAAAATTTACCCTTGAAGACCGTGACGCGTTCTATCGCATTATTGAACTCCTCGCAAAAAGGGTGAGGAAAATTGTGATCGACCACCACCTCTTTCGCCACACGTCAGGTATTGCTAGCTTTTACTCGCTTAAAGAGAAACTCAAAAAGTTTGGTTGTACTCTCTGCAATTTCGCCGAGCAAAACAATGAGAGGGGGAATTTTCTAGAAGCTTGGCGTGAAAGGTTGTATGCCAATTTTCCGCCAAATGAACAATTTCTGCGATGGACTAACTCGCCTAAAAAGAATCGGGAAAACACCCCTCCCCCTATTCCAGGCGCAATACCAAATGTAAATTACTGACAAATTCGGATCGTCTTCTAGAGCTCAGTTTAACGACACCGATTAAAGGAATGGAAAACTATCCAGAAATTCTTAATAAAACATCTGTACAGGTGTATTGAGAGTTGACGATTTTTGATCAAATTCAAAAAAGTCTTATCGTCCGATCCTGCCATTCAGAAAGCACTTGTTGTAGTCGGTTGCCCCGGCATCGGACTAGTGGGGAAGAATGCTGTCGCGGAAATTTACTCAGAGCTCCACGCGGACAAGTGGGTCGAGATTTACTTTGATGACTTCCCTTCGCAGGCGATTATCGAAAAGAATGGGATGATGACGATCCCTTCTGCGCAGCTCTATTATAAGGCTCTCCCCCGCAAGGAAGGGGTAGATTTTGACCTCATTGTGTTAACTTCTGACTTCCAACCCATGAATTCCGCGGGTATCTATGAATTTGCGGATGAAATCTGTAAATTCTTGCGGCAGGCGGTCAAAGAAGTGACAATGGTAGTCGCTACGGGGGCGCTCGTCCCTGATTACGTCCCCGAGAAAGCCTTCGTCCACGTGTCTGGCACCCACCTAAATGCCATCCAGAGTTTCGTTCACCTAGAATCCGGCCTTTGTAAGTTGATGGATGGCGGTTTTATCTCCGGGGCAAATGGCATCATTCCCGCATGGTGCGGGATCCACTACAATATGCCGGGCATCTCCCTCCTCGCGGAAACCATCCCTATGTTGAAGACAGACCCACGAGCCTCTCGTGCTATCATCCTCGCGCTCAATGAACGTTTTGGATTGGAAATTCCTATGGATTCTGTCAATGTAAAAGTCGACCAGATGGAAGAGATGCTCTCGGACATGCGTGAGAAGGAAACAGGTGATGAAAAGGAGATTGGGCCGAGTCAGTCCTATATTGGATAGTGAAAAATGTGTCTTTAATCATACGAGAGAAATATTTACCAGTTCTTTTTCATTGATAGGAATCATTGCTACTTTCTTGACAAGACTGTAATTCCCAGCTGGGATCGCGGATTCTCCTTTGTCAGTCTTTTCCTTACACTTGCGAACAATTCCCCGCGCAGGATGTAATTTTTACCTCTCGCTAGTTCCCCGGTGATGTACCAGACGACTTTTGTAATTCCGTTGAAAAACTCTGTGAGTATCTCCAACTTGGGTGTTAAAACTAAGGTTAGGTGTTAAATGGGAAAGAAATCTAAAGATTTAATAACTGATGAATGGAATACTTTTCACCGTAAAAACTGCTTAATGAACAAGGATCATTAATAAGACTCGAAGAAATGTTCGCCTGTAGGATTGAGAAAAACAGTTCTAAATTTTTTTTAATTCGCTTTCAGGAAAAGGAGGAATATGAATGAATAAAATAGTTGAACCCCAAAAAGAGATTGCTGTACTTCAAGAAGCAGATGTTGTCGTTGTCGGC
>MBAA01000208.1:1749-2220 GCA_001940655.1 Promethearchaeota archaeon CR_4 | reverse complement strand
TTGGAAGATTTTACGTTGGCCGAAAGATCCAGATTGAAAGCTGAGCTGATGGCTTTGGGTCCAGATGAACTTCCAAAGCGTCTGAGAGAGACTGAAGCAGGATATTGGGGGCGCTGGGGCTACACCTTTGATCCGGAGTACTACAAGTATCTTCTAGACACTATGATGCTGGAAGCCGGCGTCAAGCTTATGTATCATACTTTTGCAGTAGGCGCGATACGGGAAAGAAATTTCCTTAAAGGCGTCATTCTTGAAACCAAGGAAGGCCGGAGGGCGGTGATAGGAAAAGTCATCATAGACACCACTGGAGACGGAGATATCTCGTGGAAGTGTGGAGCCCCTTGCATGGGCGACGAAGGGTTCCCTGTGGGACCACGGAAAGGAAGGCCTGGCGGTTATTTGCACGCCTTCTTTATCAATGGCGTGGATATGAAGAAGTTCCGCGAATTCAGGACCGCGAATCCGGAACAA
>MBAA01000208.1:0-1587 GCA_001940655.1 Promethearchaeota archaeon CR_4 | reverse complement strand
ATTCTATCGCAATAAATAATATGCCACCAGATCTTTATGAAGCAGTCGGCAGGTTCAAGTATGATATCCTTCCTCACGATGTGCCTTATCGGTGTTTGGTGTCCAAAGAAGTGGACAATCTCATAGGTGCAGGCACAAACATTTCGGCTAGAGCATTTGCTGGGAGCGGATTAAGGTACTGCACGCCATCCATCTGCACGGGTCAGGCGGCGGGGACGGCCGCGGCGTTGTCTGTTAAGAAAAACGTGAGTCCGAGGAATTTGGATGTAAAATTATTGCAGGACACGCTTCGCCAGCAAGGTGCACGCGTGAGTGTTAAGGACGTATCTGAGGAAGCCCTTGAACCGTATCGGTTCATCCAAAGTTTAGGTCTTGAATTTAGGAGAGAACCAACTCAAGACGTAACCGAGGAAGAAGTTGGCCAAAATTGATGGTTTAGCAAAAACATCATTGCCATCCAGAGTTTCGTCAATTATTCATCTGGATGGTATTTTTCTTTCTTACACGAAATGGTATAATTCCATTGTAGTACTGAATCATCAAGATTAACCGGGCATCTTTCTCCTCGCGGAAACCATCTCCACATTAAAGACAGACCTGCGAACCTCCCATACCTTCATTATCGCCCTCAACGAACGTTTCGGGTTGAAAATCCAGATGGATTCAGTCAACGTGAAAGTCGCCCAGATGTAGGAAATGCTCTCGGACATGTACGAGAAGGAAAGAGATGACGAGAAAGAGGGTGGTGCGATCCAATCCTATATTGGATGAGAAAACACCCGTCCGTTATAATCCGAGAGATATATTCGCTACTTCCTTTTCCTTGAAAGGAACGAGAACTGCTTTGCGGATCAATCCGAAAATTTCTACCGAGATTGCGGATTCAGACTCATTTGTCTTTTTCTTACAAGCGGCCAGTAAATCTCCAAGCAAGATGTATTGTTTTCCTCGCGCTAGTTGTTCGGCGAGAGTCCACACAGTCTTTGTCAATCCTTTTAATTTTTCCAACGTGGTCTCTACCCTGTGTGGCATTGCTAGGGAGAAATGGAAACATTCTTCGGCCAAGTCGTCCACGTTACCAGTTGTGGGGGTTCGTCGTTTGAAAATGCTAACATCCCCGTTGAGCTCTGAATAGAGTGACTTCAAATCACTCCCCCAACGACTGCCGAACTTGATCCCGAAGGAGTGCAAAGCTTCTCGGACGAGTCGATCTGGGGTTTTGTTGAGGATGACTGCCACGTACTCTGTTCGTCCAGAGCGGATCACCGCGTATTTTTCCTTCACAGAGACTTGAGCGATGTCTCCGACGGTTCCGGGCAACTTTATTTCCTCGGACTCTATAGATTTTCTGAAGCTCTCGAGGAAACTAGGGTCTACTTCGATCCCAGGAGCGGCCATGTAATATATAATGCCTTTACTTTCTTTATGAATACAAATGACATATTCAAGCGCGACTGCAGTCGTGAATTCTGATGCCATCAAGTATGCCTTTGCCACTTCTGCTTTAAATAAATTAGGTATATTGGGAATATCACAACTTTTCCTTATCCCGATCTGTTTAAAGGAGTTTTTTATCCTCTGATGAAA
>MBAA01000119.1:3838-12339 GCA_001940655.1 Promethearchaeota archaeon CR_4 | reverse complement strand
GGGACATCATTACGGAGAGGGATGTGTTGGGATAGTGGGGGGCCCTTCGATACCTTTAATATAGTTGGGGTGGGCAAGCGCCCGCAGCGGGGGACCCAAAGACCCTTCGTAGTGATCCGGGGGTTTTTCACGGAGAAATAATTCGGGGAGGAAGAAACGTGAACTAGCTAACTTTCCCTCGAGCGGGAACCCCAAGCGTGCACACGCGACTTTGAGGTAGTGGGCCATCGTGGGGTAATTCGTGCCAGCAGAGCGTGCAATAACCTTGAGTCGGCACTTGGCCCGGGAACCGGAGGCGATGACTGCCGTGCTGAGGATTGCGCCGACTTGGGCGAAAAGAACCCGGTCGGGGAAGGTATCAATATGAAGGTCGGTCACTTTCAATGCCGCTTCGACCACGACCTCAGGTAATTTGGCGGTGCGGCCAATTTCGACTATCCTTGTTTTTACCTCGGCGGTACGGGACGCGATTGGTTTCGCCATGGACGTACCAGTGGGACCGACAAACAGGGATCGCAGCAGGTCGCCCACAGAAATGATGCTGCTGGTAATGGGACGCCCGCAAAGCGCACACGCGGCGGTGACGCACCGGATGAGTGCGGAGGAAGCGATCCCCGCGGATCGCGCAACGGAGACGAGGGGAAATTGGGCGCGGGTGCCCGTGGCAAGCACGCCAGCACTGACGATGGCGGCAGCCCTCACCCCGGTTTTCGGACTTTGGAAGCGCCCCACGTGGTGTTTGGCAATGGCCGCAGCGGCATCACGGACGGGTTTCGGAAGTCCCAACCGGGAGACAATGGCGGAAATCTCGTGCAAGACCATCTCGTCCGGGTTCGTCCGTGGAAAGGCGAAGGTGGTCTCTCGGAGGACGGTCATGAATTGCTTGGCATCATGTTGGTCGCGGTCGAGGCACGCGGTGAGGTATCGTTTCAGCACGACGGGCACCCGAGCAGCGCGCAAGACCCGGTACACCGTGACGAGGGCGAGGAGGTGGACGTTCCGGTTGCGAGAACCCTTGGTAACGTGCCGGTACGCCTGCCCAAATCCTACCATTGCCGCATCGAGCAAGGCCGTCCGCTCGTTCAGGTCGAGAACCGTGAGGACCTTCCGTATCTCGAAATAGGCCCTTTGAAAGACCTCTTGCTCGTGCATCCGACCCACCCGCTCTGCCCACTTGAGTTGGGGCGCCAACCGCTCCCGCTCGGTTTTGCTGCCGATCATCGTGCTGGTGTGTCGCGAGTGTTTCGCGTGGGACTGGAGGAGGGTCTTATCCCGGCCGAGGGCGTCCGAACACACGTAAGGTTGCGAGTCCGGATATTCTAACCCACACTTGGAGCAGACCGTGAATCCTTCCGGCGTGGTAACGGGAATTTTCGCCCCACAACCGGGGCACAGGTCAATTTCCCGCGAGCAGGACACACTTACTCTGAGGCGAATGTTTTGGGGGAGGTTAATAGAGGTGACCATCGTCAAGGCCTATTTTTTTTATTAGCCCACCCGCTTTGACCTGCCTATATAAAGCTGCCGATGCTCGTTGCAGATCTTTCCCACGCGCGTTAGTTTGAGAAAATGAAGGCCAAGGGATGCTTCGCCCGAATGACCCTATAAAAATCGGAGGATCACCCCTCCGAATTTGGGCGGGAATTTCGTTTAGGTAGGGATGGATGATCTTCTCACGATCGACATGGGAGTATTCGCGCCCGGATCGTTAATTCCACTTCTTATCTTGCCATCGATTCTGTTCTAAATTAGCGCCGACATTTTCGGGAGATGGGTTCGAACTAGACCTCCATTTACGTTGTTGCCGGGTCATTTGTTAGGGAAAGCTTTGACAGGTGAATGGCATTGTAATGCCCGGAAGCATCTCTTCTATTGTGAATTGCCATTATGGCTTTGATCTTTAAACCTAAAGACCCACCAATTTCCGAGCATCCCTTTTCCATATAGGTAACTTAATATAGATGAAAAAAGAAGCGCCTCTTCAAGGAATATGAGGCATACAAAGGGTGTGGAAGATCGTTATAGTGATTTCTTGGATAGAAGAAAACCGTGGAAAAAAGTTGGATCAAATCAGGGCAAGAGTTTCGATCTTGTTTGAAGAAAATAATACTCAATAGATGAGCGTGGATATCTATGGACGATGAGTTCTATGATGATGAGAGCTATTATGATATTAAGGAAATCAACCGTAAAGGTCTAGCTCTCTTTAAGGGAGGGAGATTGAAAAATGCTTTAGAATGTTTCGCCAAGGTGTGTGAGATTGGCAAGGAAAATCGCGATTTGAAAGTTGTGGCCGTGTCCTTGATTAATATTGGCAATGTTCATTCTTATAGAGGAGATAAAACAAAAGCATTAGAGTGTTACAAGGCAGCGCGAGAAATAGATAAAGAAATTGACGCTACTGAAAATGAAGCAGGGGATATAATGAATATCGGAAATATATTTTTTGGTAGGGGGGAAATAAACTCTGCTTTAGGTTATTATGAAGAAGCTTTAGATTTACTGCAATGGAACAGTGACAAAAAAAATAAGATTATAGCCTTATGTGGTAAAGGAAATGTTCTCGATCTCCGTGGTAATCTTGAGAAGGCAATGGAATATTACAATAATGCCGCATCAGAATGTGATCAAATCGAGGAACCCAGCAAAATGGGAAATATTTTATCCTCAATAGGAAATGTCCATTTAACTAGGGGGGATTTATGTTCAGCAAAGGAGTATTTTGAAAAATCCCTCACCCTACAGCAAGAGGATCAAGATGTTTTTGGCGAGGCGTTCACATTAAAATCTCTTGGAAATTATTATCATAATAAAGGGCATTTGAACGAAGCTTTTGATCATTATAAAAGAGCGTTGGATATTTATCAAACCGGTGGTTATCTTGAAAAGATTATAAATACGGCAAATAATATCCTCGTGGTAGTTTGGCAAAGGGGAGATTTAGATAAGGCATTAGGGAAATTTAAATTAAATTTAGAGATTTGTGAAAAACAGAGTTTTAACTTGGAAATACCTTACATATTATTGAATTTGGGTGCGATTTACTCCTGCAAAGGACAAATGAAAGACGCAGAGGAAAGTTATGAACAGGCTCGAAAAATTTTTGACAAGATTGGAAATAAACTAGGAAAAGCATATTCATTGCTCAATATTGGAAAGGTCTACTACGGAAAAGAAGAGATTAGTAATGCGCTCCAAAATTTCGAGGAATCTTTATCAATATTTAATACGTCACAATGTTTAGGCGGAAAAGCAGCTGTTAGCATCTGTATAGGATCAGTCTACGTAACTCTTGATAATTTTGACCGAGCTCTTTCATATTTCAACGAAGCATCCCTGATTTATACAAATATGGGTGCTGAATATGGTGAAGCCATAGCAAAACTTAAAATTGGGAGCATTCACAGGTATAAGAACGAATTAGACATAGCAATGAAGATACAAGAAGAGGTTTATCAAAGTATAAAGGATTTGGGTTATATCGGAGAGATTCCCCACATTTACAACGAATTAGCTCTCACGCTTTTTGAAAAAGATGAGAAAGCTCGCCCTTTTTTGCTCTTAAAAGAAGCAATTGTACTCTCGGAAAAGTTGGGTTATAAAAGAGATCTAGCAATTTCTCTTCTAAATTACGGTTTAATTGAATTACAGCTAAATTCGCTAACTGAAGCAGAGACCTCATTGAATAAAGCTCTGAATATTTTCAATGAAATGGAAAGCATCACGATTCCAGAAGACTTTCAAAAAAGTTGCTCTACACTTCTGGGGGATAAGAGACTTGTTGCGAGATTAATTTGTGTTGCTTTGATCGGCATTAAAAAAATGTCAAAACAGTTTGATACATTAATCTCTCTTTTAAACGATAAATCCCATATTATTAGGAAATTTTCTCTCGTATCCTTAAATCAAATTAAAGACAAGCGATCCATAGATTATCTTATTAATGCTTTAAATGATAAGGTTTTTACAGTTAAGAGACAAGCAGCGAAATCTTTGCGAGAAATCGGAAACCACCAAATCATTGACATATTTATCCAGATGCTTAATAATAATGATGAGGGGTTGCAATTAAATGCGGCAATGGCATTAGCAGAGATTCCTGATTCAAAGGCAGTCTTATCTTTAATCGCAAAGGTTAAACAAACTACCAATAAAGACATCAAAGGATGGGTTATAAGAGCTTTAGGACAAAGTTATGATCCACGTGCTCTCGACCCATTGTTGGGATTATTAGAAAATACGGATGAAAACATAAGAGCAGCAGCCGCTCTGGCAATTGGGAGGTTAGAAGAGAAAGAAGCAATTCCTGCATTATTAAAAAGAATAAATGACGGCAATTCTAAAGTGAGAAGGAATTGTATCTGGGCTCTAGAGCGGATTGGATTTGAAAAGAACAGGGATCAAATAAGAGATAACCTCGTCAAATATCTAAACGACGATACAGAGGATGTAAGAAACGAAGCAGCAATCGCGTTGGGAAAATTAGGTGATGTGAGGGCATTAAACAGATTAGAAGGAATATTGAAAGAAAACAAGAATAATAATTCAAGATATTATGCAGCATTAGCCCTAGGCAAATTAAAAATTCCGAGATCTATAGAGATATTAGAAAGCACATTAAAACAGGAATCAGATACAATCATTAAAAACAAAATAATTGCCAGCTTAATTGACTACGGAAAAAAGGAATATGTTGAGAGTTATTACGCAAATCTTAGAGATCACAAGATAACTAAATCAAAATGCCAACCTACAATAATTTCTCAATTAAAAAACGTAAAAGTATTGGGTATTATCCATGGTTGTGAATGCTGTATTGAAATGATGCAAGAGGACATCCTAAAAAACAAACCCGATATTCTATGTGTTGAGCTTGATATTCAGAGATATATTGCAATCAATAATCATTTTTCTGAAATTGAAGGGGATTTAAAATTAGTATTTGAAGACAAAAAAACCTTCGACAATTTTCCTTTACATTTAGAATATGCCGATGTGTTGAAAGGTTACCAAAGCAAAGATACTTATCCAGGCCAAGAAATGATTGAGTCCGTAAAATTGGGTAAAAAATTGGGAATTCCTACTTTTTTCATCGATATACCAATTCGCGACTGGATTGAACCTTTTAAAAAAAAGAATATTATTGAGGAGAATACTGAGGAACATAGATTAATGATGAAGCAGCGGGATGTTTATATGTGTAGAAGAATAAAGATGTTAAGAAAATTATATCCAGATAAGAAAATTTATGCCATTGTCGGACGTGGACACCTGCCAGGGATGACGAGTATTTTTACGTCACAAAATTTTGTTCTTTTAGGAATCAAACACATTTTAGATAATCCTTCTGAATTTAGGAGTCTTGATTTTCAAAACAATGCATTAAATCTCGCGAATGAAATCGGGGACATCTTCACAAAATATGAGATCCAGGACTTCCTTTTTAGGACACATTTGAGAGAGGGCCGTTTAATCGATGCTTTGAAAAAGCTAATTGAGAACATAGAATTGGCGAAGAAATTGGCAGACGATCAGATGCTCAATGAATATTATTTTAACCTTTCTCAGTTGCTTTGTATATTGGCATTCGAAGAGCAAGAAGGAGAACAATCGAAAGAATTACACTCATTAATCCTCCAATTAATTCAGTCTGAGATTTATCTTTTTAATCAATTAAAGGCGCATAATCTCGTTGTTGATTCAAATTCAATATTCATACCATATATTGACGAGGCGGAGTGGAAGAAATTAAATGACGAGCATAACTATATTGATGATCCTGAGTGGAAAAAATTAAATGACGCTCATAAATTAAAAAACTATGAAAAAATGCAGAATTTATCAGGAGAATTTTCAATTATTCAACAACAACAAGATGTATTGAAGAAAATTTTGGACACTTTTCAATTTAAGGAACCGACTAAGTTACAAAATACATTTTTAACGCTTTACTCTACAATTAATAATGAAAAAAACCAACAAGAGTCTCTCAGATGGATTCTCCAATATTTTCAGTTAGCTTTTATTTGGTCCTATCTTACTGAAAAATCCTTTAACAAACTCCCATGGTACAACCTGCTTTACCTGCCATTAATTCACCTTCCATTTTTTATTTCCCCCAAAGACTATCTGCCCTCTTCCTTAGACGATATAATTGTCTCCAATGATGTTCTTTCAAGTATAACGACTTCGAGAAAAGACAAGAAAGTATTTATGAAATATGTAAAGGATATAAATTTTCACATCACAAGAACAACCATTGATTGGGACAAAGACGACACTGCGTTTTCAGAATTAAATGAACGCTTCAAAGAGGTTTGGATAAAGATATTTAAAAGATTTAATTTTTCCTTGACAAATATACCTTAATTAAAATTTAAGGTAACACTTGTTGTATTTTTGATCATTTTTTCCCCAAAGACGCACTAAGAATTTCTTTTTAAGAAAGGCGAGACATACATTTTTCCAGCGCCTCGAGGGACAGATTCTCGTTATCATTCGCCCCCTGCTGTTCGTGGTAGGTGCTAACAGAAGTGGATTATCGCCAAAGTTAAGGTTTATAGGACGAAATTGGTGAGGGGGAGTGCCTCTCTTTCATCTTTTCAATTCGGTCTACAAGATCATCCAACCGCTCGGCGAGGTTATGTACTCGAGACTCGGTAGACTTGCGTATTCCCCGAAGATCCGGGGCGCGAGAATCGAAAGATCGATTCTTTGGAAGGTTCTGTTTTATCTTCTTTGAAACAGGAGAAGAAGGGAGATGTTTCGGCACGTCCTCCGATTTATTAGTAAAGAGATCCACCATTTCCGCGAAAGCGGCGGAAGAGAACGTGGTGTTGGCCGCGGACGCTTGTAACGTGATATTGGTAAACGAATTATATGCTTCCCTTGGTCTCCGCCCCACGCTCGCAACGTTGTTGGCGTACATCTCGAGCCAGCGATCCACGGTCGCAGTAGGCATCCCATCATTCCAGGTGCTGTCCCGGAAACACGCCCATTTCTGGACGGGGTCGGTACATTTTTCAACGCAATTCCTCGATTGGCGGTCGTCCCCGTCACACTGGAGTTCCCGCAACACCTCGAGCAGCGCGGCATGGGCATCAGGGTCGCGCCGCGCCGCGTCCATCTCCCGGGCGTATTTTCCCGCGGGATCCCCGGCGGGATACAGGGGTAAAGCTTTGCCGTTCTCGAAAATCTGGGGATTGGGTGGTGCAACTCGCGTGGGTGGGGGTGGAGGTGATTCCTCACTCGCGGGGGGTTCTGCTCCCGGAGTCTCGAGCTTGGTAATGGTGTCCTCGATGCTCGCCTCTTCCCCGATCTCGGCGGCAATCGTTTGCACGTCCACTTCTTCCATCCCGGCAATGGACGAGGCAATGGTCACTAACTGCGTCACGTAATCCGTGTCCGTCCCCCCAAGGATCGCAGAGAGGTGTTGGTATTCACCTGCGACTATCGCGTTGGCCGTGACCAAAATCCTCGGCCCTTCGATTCCGACCGCGTGGCGCTTTTCTTCTTCATTCCGGGTTCCTCCGAGCACGCGTTCCGCCCATTTTTTCGCCGCTGGCGGAATACTTGTATCGTTGGGAAACTGCCGCGCCTTGGCATCGAAGATCAGGATGCCGTCGGGAAGCACGGGGTCGACCTCCGGGTCAGGTATCACTGCGACCCACTGGAGCCACGGTTGGTTGGCCCGTACCTGCGCGAGAGCGTCAATCTGGGCCGTAGAAACCACGAGGGGCAGCACGTACACCCTCTTGGGCAACTCGCCGAGCAACGATGGCATGATGGAGGCGAAGAATTCCGCGTCAATGGCCTCCCCCGGCGGCAATTCCACGGTCGTCCCTTGGAGCACGCCGAGGGGGAAGATCGCTTTCAGGCCATCCAACCGGTGTTCGCCGACGAGGCCCCGGATGACCACGCAATGTCCCGAAACGAGTGCCGCCAACCACGCGGGGGTCTGGAGGTCGCTTTCCGTCAGCATGTCTCCCGAAATATGCTCGTGCTATTTAAGGCAGAGATTTTGGGATAACATTGCCATCGAGCTTCTTTTGGATTTTTATATTCTTGGCCGCAGTTTCGTGTATGGTTGAGACAATTTCGCCATTGTTGCAGCAGAGCTCGAGGTCGAAACAAAAAGTACCGCTAGAAATTTTCGTGGGACAAATCTTCGACTACCTGAAGAGTCACGGAAACGGTGCGACAGTGAATGAACTTGTTGGAATTACCGGGACATCCATGCACACCGTCCGGAAAGTCCTCGAACTGATGGTGGTTCTTATCTCCAAGGTCACCCTCTTGTGTTCTCCGCACCAAGAGATCCCACTGCGCCTCCTCTTGACCCGTTCGGTGAAGGGGGCATTGATAGCTGCTCGGTTTGAATTGCCATCCAATATCAAGCTTCCTCCGTCACCCCTAGCGAATGTAAATCCGAGCCCAAAACCAACTTACGTGCTGACCCCCTCAGATGTTGTCGAGGTACAACGTGTATGGAAAACGTATCG
>MBAA01000119.1:1820-3515 GCA_001940655.1 Promethearchaeota archaeon CR_4 | reverse complement strand
AATTTCCGGGATCATCGCGAAACAATCCGATGCCGACGATGAAGGTTTCGATGGTGTCCTCTCGATGCTCGAATCCAAGGTTGCCCGCCTCGAACACGCGATCTCCGCACCGGATGTTACCGAACAATAAAATATTTCATGTTCTCGTGGGGTTCACGAGAATTTCGTGCTAAACAATTGGGTCTTTTTTTAACGCATATGCTAAAATAACGGAAGTGACTAATATCGCTTCATAATTTGCCGAAATTAATGTTGAAAATTGTAGGGACATTACATGCCAGGAAAAGTCTGTCGCTGGAGGGTGACTTTTGATTTTATCCCTCCCAAAATTCTCGTTTCTCGAATTAAAAACGTGCCTGATGTGTTGTTAATAACTACGGATGAGGGCGAGAGGAAATGGATTACGTCCATAGAGATGATAACTCCCGAACTGTCTTTCACAGAAGCGTTAATCTCAGCATCCGAGACTGCAAATCATTATGCAGATTTCATCTCGTTCGCCGTCAACTACGGAGTCTCCTGCACCATAAGGCAAATAAATGAAGTGGGAGAAGGCGGAAAACCTAAACAGGGTGGCACAATCAAATTTCTCGAATGCCGGGTTGTCACGCCGGAAAACATTGATTTAACAAAATACGTGGGGAATGAAGTATATCGGAGGCAATTTGCCCACTACAGGAAAGGTCTCTCCTCCACGGATGTGGTCGAACGGATCAGGGAATTTTTCATAGTATTGGAGGATTCCTATCCTAAGAATGACCCCCGTTTGACCAAATGGGCGTGGGTTCGGAACTTAGTTAGCCATCACGAATTAATTGTGAAGGGGCAAATGATAGAAGCGGAAAAGTTAATTGGCAAGCATTATTTTGACCCTTCTACACCCCAAGACGAGAATGCGCTGCATGAAAATGCGGTTGAATTGAAGAAAGAAGCAAAAGAATGTCTTGAACCAATACTGCCAAAAACTTAAAAAAGAAAACGCATAACCGATCAGGTTAAGATTTACGGAAGAAGGCCTTGAACACTTCTCCCGTGATCGTTTGGAAGACCTCGAGCACACCCTCGCCTCGAATTGCCACGGCAGGGAATATTTCTCTCTCAGGGATGCCGAGGAGTTTCGCCAATGTCGCCGGGGGAATGGCTCCTGGTTTGTCCGTCTTGTTGAGTTGCACGATGATCGGGATTTGCGCGCGGGCGGTCAAGGCCAGCAGTTCCTTGAATGACCGGAGGTTGTCGTCTTCCCGATGCGGGGTCGCGTCGGCCACGAACACCACGCCGTCCGCCCCTGCGAGGACGAACTCGCGGGTGGAGAGGAATCGCTCCTGCCCGGTAGCCGTCACGACCTGCCACATGATGACGAGTTTCTCCGCGCCGACCGTCTGTTCCGTGCGCAACCACACCGCGTCCGCCCACAACGTGCGTTTCTGCGCCGTCTGGATCGAGAACCCCCGCGACGCCTTGCAATGGCCCAGCTTGCGCTTGATCCACAGGTAGTTCGTGGTCTTGCCGGACTCCCCCGGCCCCCAGTAGGCGACCTTGAACTGGAGCAGGCGGGTGTGGCTGGGGGTTTGCTCGGGCGTGGTTTGGGACAAAACCTGCGGTTGGGCTTGCGCCACGGTCACTGCCCCCCGTCCTTGAAGGTCTCGAGGATGGCCTGGAGGTCGCGCTCCGGGATGTCGAGGGTCTGGCGCGCGG
>MBAA01000119.1:0-1790 GCA_001940655.1 Promethearchaeota archaeon CR_4 | reverse complement strand
GCGCATACTTCCGCATCTGGAGCGTGATGAGGCCGAAATTCGCGTCCTTGTCCGCGAGCATGACGAGGAGCAGCTCCTTGGGTTTCCCCTTGGCAGGATCGTGCAAGGGAACGCTCCCTGCCTGCGTCACGAATAACTGCAACCCGTCGAACACGAGCATCCCACGTTCCATTTCCCGCGCGCCGAGGTCCTCGAAAAATAACTTCGCCTGCTTGCCCACCCCGAACGCCGTGGCCGCCAGGACCGCGAGGTCCCACGTGGAAATTTTCGCGTCAAAGTACGGGTCTATCGCGAGCACGCGCGCGTCCGCGTCGCAGATCATCAACCCGAAGATGCGCCCGGTGCGAACCAGGTGGTGGTAAGCAACCCGCATCTCCCCCAGAAACTTCGTCACGTCCGTGGACGTCAGGAGACCCGCTTCGCTTGCCGGGCGAGTTATGGATGCCGAGAGCGTCATGCCCGCAGATGGAAAGTGATGCCATATAAACCAGAAAAAGGTGAGAAGAATTTTACCCGCGATTCCTAGTTTTAATTTCCACGCATTTCCCTTGGAAAGGTTCCAAGTCTTTCTTTCACGCCGATGGTATTATTTTTTGATTCCGGTCGTAATTTCAGTTGGCATTTCCATGTCATTGTTGTTAAAGTCTAGTTCTCACTATTTATGGTATTAGCTGGGAACTATATGCAAAATATTATTGATGCAGTTCAACGTGCCCTTGCCGATAAAAATTATACTGCTGCTTTGATGGTGACCTTAACTATTCCAGACATTTGTGGAAAAATGGAAGGGGAAAAGCAAGGGAAACGTCGGTACATTACGTGGTTCGAGAAGTATTTGAAAACTAAATACAACGGATTTCTTTCCGGAAAAGATTGCTATGCACTACGATGTGCAATCCTCCACGAGGCTTCAGAGGATATTTCTGAGCAAAGCATAAGTGAAATTTTACAGCTTTTTTATTTTGTCACAAACGGAGCCCATTGCAATCGATTTTCACGCAGCTCATTTGGTAGTGAACAATACGATCAAAAGGAGGTTTTGACGATATCGGTTCAGAATTTCTGCCAAGACTTCATCGAAGCAGTAAAGCAATGGTTGGCAAATACTGCCAGCAGTCCAAGAGTCCAAAAAAATCTCGGTTCGATGTTTAAAATACATGAACCAGGGGATCAAATGGGCATTATTAGAATTGGATAATTAGAGGAACAAGTTGGAATTTAGATTTTTGGGACGTAGTCAACTTTCTAATCTCTCGTTCCTCAAATCAAAGCAATTCAAGACTCCTCTTGGATCACCACGTGACACTTCATAACGATTATCTCTGTTTGAGCGAGAGAGAGAAACAGCGGTCATCCAAGACATGTCTTGACTATTTCTTTTTCGAGGATTTTTGTATTTTATAAACCCCTATCCTCATGGAAGACATGAATGGTTTAGAATGGTACGAGAAAGGAATGGACATCGAAGGCGTGCTGGCGAAGGGACACTATTTCAGGAAAGGCGAGAATAACCCTAATCTACGGGGATGGGCACTCGTGGGCCTCGCCAGCGTGGCGCAAGCATGTAACCGGATTGACAAGGCGAAGGTGTTATGCACGGACGCCATCCCCTTCCTCCCCGCCAACTCGCTCCCCCGGAGGCGGATAGGGCAATACTTGCTCTTGGAGGGGAAGATCGAGGAGGCCCTCCAGACGTTGGAGGCGATCGTGAAGGACTTCCCGGCAGACCCGGACGCGTGGGCGATCTGGGGCGCGGTATTATCCGAGATCGGGCAACACGAGAAGGTGGC
>MBAA01000056.1:2800-13041 GCA_001940655.1 Promethearchaeota archaeon CR_4 | reverse complement strand
CCTTGCTCGACCTGATCCTCTCGTCCGTGGCCCCGTTCGCCGCGTGCATTGTGATGACCGCAATCCCCATTAGCACGGTATTACGAGCGAGAAGAGAAAGAAGGGTGTAGGAGAAGAGGCTGATGCTAATCCCATGGCCTATACTCACGAGCTCTATTTTATATTGCTTTATTCCAAGTTCGTTATGCCTTTCTTGTACGTTTACGTTGAGTTGGTGTAGCCTAAATCGGTTTTTCGAGCGCGAACGATCCGATTTTGATCTTTTCACCCGTCGCATAAGTGGCAATGGTGACTCCTGTTGAGGAGATTTTGCAATCAAGCAGTATTAAACCTGCGGGGAGGGTACCGTCGCCGAAAAGTCGCTTGCCAGTCCCAAGGGTGAGCGGGTATGTCCACACGTGCAACTCGTCAATTAAACTATGCTTCAGAAGGGTCTGGAGAAGATGACTGCTACCATGAACTTGAAGTTCCGATCCTTCCTGTTTTTTGAGGTTACTGATTTCTTTGACAATATCACCCTTGATAATCGTCGAGTTTTCCCAGTCGGCTTTTGCCAGGTGCTGGGAAACCACATATTTCCTTGTATGATTCAGGGCGTCTGCAGCAAGCTTGTCAGGGCCATCTTTAACATTTGGCCAATACGCCGCAAAAATCTCGTAAGTCTTGCGACCAAGCAATAGGTCGAATGGTTTTCCCATTATCTCTCCCATCATCTTGTTCATCCTGTCGTCCCAATAATGATACGACCACCCATCGTACTTAAATCCACCCGCGGGAATCTCGTCCGGCCCTCCTGGGGCTTGCATAACCCCATCTAGGGTCATAAATGTATTTACAATAATTTTTCTCAGATTTTCACCTCTTACCGAATTATTTTGGATCAGCTTCCTTAACCCTAAAATAAGCCTATCGATTAAGGAACCCTAAAACGAGCTTGCTGGGCGCGTCAAACTCCCGAATTATGATCAACTCTTGTTTGCCGGGTTCTGTGATAATCCTCGCTTGATTTCGTTTCTTGATTACAAGGACTCCCCGGGGAAAATGAAGGTTTCTCTGACAGAACAATTAATATACATTTTGAGAGCATAGTATATTGCCATAGTTTTGTAAAAGGAGTATGGCGATAGGAAAATGGTGAAAAACCTACACAAGCATTGTCTTCAGGGAGATAAATGAATAAATATCAAACTTCCGCCTTGGCGGGATCTTGTTGCATCGCGGTCGCCATTGTCGGGGGTTTATTTTGGGATTTCCTTGCGTTTTGGAAAATGGAGGGGAATGTGCCGGGGATCATCGACGGATTTGTGGCCATCATGCCTTTGAACTCGCTGCACTTCCGCACGTTGGAACAACCGCTTTGGGTGGCGCCAGAAATTCTAGTTTTGGTGGGGATTTACATCCCTTTCCTTCTCGCGGCCTTGTTCGGCGTTTTCGGCGCCTTCAGATCCAACCGGAGAGTTATTTCTGCCGCGGGGTTCATCGGGGCCTTTGCCGTGCCAGTTTCCATGTTCCTCGTGCCCCTGATCATTGGAATCAACGCCCTCATGATTCCCGGAACGGAATTCACGGGCCTATTTTCCTACTTCCAAGTCTATCCCGGCGGGGGGACCTACACGATCGGCCTCTGGGTCGGGTTTTACCTGTGCGCGGTTGGGTCTTATATCATCCTCTTGGGCCGCCCGAAAAAATAAGGAGTGAATGGCAAGATGGAGAAACATCTTACGAGAAAGTTTTTGTTCTGTGGGGTCCTGTGCGCGTGGGTGGTCGTCGCCCCGTGCCTGTTCGTCGGGTTTGCCGGGATGGCAATGGACGAGGCGATCGTCTTGCCAGAAGAAGAGGGTTTGACACTCCTAGAATCGTCTCACGTCATCCAATACGCGAGCGGGCGGCAGGAGGTATTTACCGCGGGCGAGGATTTGCCGCGAACCGCCGCTGCGGGGCATCCCCTTGGGACGAGTCCGGCAAAGATATTGTCAAGGGACGAGATAGCGGTGCTCCCCTCAAATTGGCACCCTGACTCGTCCACGGGGTTTATCCTCGATGATGCATATGCCGGGTTTGCGGAAATGCGTACATTTCCCTACCCGGATCAATATTTGCCCCAGAGCCATATCGTCAAGGGTGACTTTGACGGGGACGGGCGAGACGAGTTGCTGGGCACGGATACAAGCAACGTGAAGATGTGGGACGATGCTGCGCACGATTTCGCACTAACCTGGAGTCACCAGTTTTACTCTCCGGGTGGTTCCTATCATGAACTGCTAGCGGCGGGGGACTTCGATGGCGACGGTGTGGACGAGTTTGTCTTTCTCGAGTGTTGGAATTGGGGGTTATCTATTGATTACGCCAGGTGGTTTGTTTGGGATATCCAAGATAAACAACCGCTTTATGAAAGCGTCCCGTGGGATGATAACGGGAATAGCAATGCTTGGTCCATACCTAACATCGCTACGGGGGACGTTGACGGGGACGGGCGAGACGAGATCGTGATAGAATTTGATAATTTTTATTGGTGTTGGGTGTTCGACGATGCTCTCTCGTCCCCGGTTTTCCATCAGATATATTTTGTAACCGGCCAAAGAGATGATGATACGAGCCCCCTTTCGTACCCCGTCCAAGCGCTCCTGGAAACCGCAGACATCGACGGGGACGGACAAGACGAGATCATTTCATGCCAGATTGGACGGGTTACGTGGCACGTGCGAGACTGGATTGGTAACACCTTTCTAAAGACGGACCAAACCATCGGAGGCAATAAGGAAAAATTGAAGGTAGGAGACCTCGATGGGGACGGGCGGGACGAGCTTGTCTTTTATGCTCTCGTTTCTGTATGGGATTTTTGGATCTTTGACGATAAGCTCTCAGGTTTTACTACACTCTATCATTCGACCCCAGCCTTCACGCAAGGGGGCGATTTCGACCTTGGAGACGTGGACTGCGATGGCGTGGACGAGATCGTGTTCGCGAGCATGGTCCAAACAACTGTTATGGACGACGGAAACCACGGGTTTTCCCTGTTGATGCAGGATCCTAGCCATAAAACGGGTATCTTGCACCACGAGGCTCCCTTCCAAGAATTGTACGTCCTCTGCGGTAACTTCGACGGGGACGGCGCGGAGCTGACCTATACAGGCGAAACGTGGGGGACAACGACCCCCCCGGGCATCCTGCTCGCCCTCGCGGCGCCTCCCTACTACCGGGGGATCGAGATGAACCTCGCGAACACGTTCACGTCGTACGGGACGACAACCAGCCAAGGATCCTCCACCGAAAATTCGGTGGGCACCACAAGCGGGTGGTCCCTCACGGTCGAGGCATCTGTAGAACTCGGGGGGGCTGGGGGGGGGTGTGGGGGGTTCAGCATAGGATATGGATATGCCGTCGAGGAGGCTCTTACACGAAAGGACACGATCACTCGGGTGACGTCCTCCTCAACGAAATTCTCCTCGGGGTGCTCGGACAACGGGGTCATCTTCCAGTTGACCAACTACGACCACTATCGCTATCGGGTTTCCTCCCATCCGAATGTCACCCTGGTTGGCACGTTAATGACCATTGACATCCCGCACGCGCCGCTCCTCTACAAGACCACCGTGAGCTACTTCAACCGGGTTTTCCCGGACTCGCCCCAGATCGGTGTCGAGACTTTCAACCACACGGTAGGGCAGCCATGGACGTACTTGACCCTGGCGCAAGCGGCCCAGAAATGGTCCAACCGGTGGCAATCCGCAGAACAGACCATCGGTCTCGGGACCGCGGAGAACTCCGTGCTCATCGAGACCGGGAACGAGAGCTCGGTCACCTTGTCTAAGTCGTGGTCTTCAACCCATACCATTACCTCATCAGCGAGTGCTGGGTACGGTGTCTTTTCCCTTAAGGTTACGGGGGGGTATAGCTGGGGGGAGACGGAGGAGCAGGCATTTACCACCAAGGTGGGAAACGCGGTGCTTTTCGAGGGGTCAATTGGCGACATGGCGCAAGAAGAGGACTTCGTTACCCTCAACTACAGCTACGCCCTTTTCATGCACGACGTGAAGCGCGAAAATGACGTCACATACCGCGTGGTCAACTACTGGGTGAGCGGGGCGGCCGAGTACACGCCCCCCTTGCTCGACCTGATCCTCTCGTCCGTGGCCCCGTTCGCCGCGTGCATTGTGATGACCGCAGTCCCCATTGGTATGGCACTCCGAACGTGGAGAGGAAAAGGAAAGGCAAGAAAACGAAGGAAAAAATGAAATATGACGCGGAATAAAAAGAGGCAATCCTTGACTATCCTGTCCCTGTCTCTTTCTTAAACCAGGTAATACCCCCAAATTGCATCAACCTCTCCCCTGCGCTCGTGTCTGCTTTGATGACGCGGATTTTCACGCTTTTATTTTTCGCAATTTGTAGTAATCGTTGTAACCGATTTTTTTCTTGAATGGACGCAAGATATTCGTCCGTAAAGATGATATATTGCGGTTGATGCCTTTCTGAAGGATCGCGAGCAAATATTACACGTTCGATGTCCTGTAAGGAATATAGGATGGCGTCCTTGTCAGCATCCGGTTTCTGCAACTGTTTCTCGAGGGTTGCGAGGATCTGGTTTGCCTCCTCCCCAGTAATTTCACTAATCTTGGCTTGAAACTGCGCTGATTGTACGAGTATTGTCACGTCATCATAATCATTAACTTTTGCTTCCAGCGTGCCAAAGGACACGGCGTTAGGACTCTTTGTCTTCACGAGCCACAGGTGGTGACTCTCTACATGAACGAGGAACTCGTTACCATAAGGCATTTTCGGGGGTGAAACCAGAATCACGCTCCGAATTCCCTCCTTGAGGGCAGGACGAAGGGCATCTACGATCTTCTCGTGAAAAGCGTAGAGGGCTTTTAAATCCTCCCGTTTTCCAACGAACTTTACCGGTTCAAGAGGTCTTATTGTTTCACTAAACACTTGCCATAAGAGAGCACGGCGTGATTCGAAAACGACTAAGGTCGCGACAGGATATCCGCGCCTGGAGTGGCGTTTTCGGTGCTTTTTTGCCACTTTTAGTATGCCCCCTATAAGTGAGAAAGAAAGAAGGTGGAATTTTATTTTACAGTCACGGACTTGGCGAGGTTGCGGGGCTTGTCTGGGTCGTGCCCGTTGTGTACCGCCGCATAATACGCGAAGATCTGAAGCGGGTAAGTGTACATCAGGGGACTCAAGTTTACGTAATATTCATCCTTCGGGTGGGGAATCCGAATTGTATCAGTCGCGAGTTCGGTGATCTTTTCATCGTATTCCGCGACAGTGGCGATGATAGTGGCTCCCCGGGCTTTCATTTCCATAATGTTGCCGATCAAGCGTTCATAGGTATCATCAGGTGGGGCGACAAATATGACCGGAAAGTCCTTCACGATGAGGGCAATCGGGCCGTGCTTGGACTCGCCCGCGGCATAAGCTTCGGTATGGCTATAGGAAATTTCTTTGAACTTTAACGCCCCTTCTGCCGCTGCGGCCACGGACGCCCCCCGAGCGAGGAAGTAAAAGTTTGGTTTCTTGGCATATTTCTCGGCGAGTTTCTTGATTTTTTGCTCGTGCTCCGTGCGAATTTTTTCCAGTACCGCAGGGACACCGTTCAATGCTTCCCGGTACTTCTGACTCACGTCTACAGGCATTTGTCCTTGCAATTCAGCAATGCGGAGGGCAATGAGACAGAGGGCGGAGACTTGCGTGTTATACGCTTTTTGGGACGCGACGGCGATTTCCGGCCCCGCGGTGGTTATAATCACGTGATCGGAGTACCGGGTCAGGGAGGACCCAACCACGTTGACAACAGAGCATACCTTCGCATTATATTTTTCCCTAGCATATCGGACTGCCTCGAGGGTGTCGAGAGTTTCCCCCGATTGCGAGACTGCGATGACCACCGAATTGGGTTTCATACAATCCCGGAGTTCGTCCCTAAATTCCGAGCATAAAATCGGTTTGACGAAGATCTTGGCGAATCTCGCAAAGAGGGCCTTCCCGGCCAAACACGCATGATACGCCGTGCCCGCAGCGGTAATGTAGAAGTGGGAGGCGCCAATGATCGCTTTCGCGAAAGCATCGATATCTGACTGCGGGATGTGAATCTGAGCCTTGACTTTCGCTGGCACCTCGTGTAGCTCTTTAAGCATAAAATAGGGATATCCTCCCTTCTCCGCGGCATCGATACTCCACTCAACCTCGTATGAATCCCGTTTCACTGGTTTGTCGGTTAATAGGTCATAAATATCGACTTGGTCTGGTTTTAACTCCGCCATTTCGTTGTCATTTAAGATCAAAGCAGTTCGCGTGAGGGGTAAAAAGGCAGGAATATCTGAAGCCGCATAGATAGCTCCTCTTGCCTTGTCGATTCCAATTACAAGAGGAGATTCACGCCGCGCCACGATTATAGAGTCCGGATGATCCGCTGCACATATAACTAATCCAAACGCCCCCTCACAGCATTTAATTGCCTCCAGGGCCGCTTCCCTTAGATTGAGACCTTTTTTGATCAACTCTTCAACCAAATGAGAGACAGCTTCCGTGTCTGTGTCAGACTTGAATATATGCCCTCGTGCGCTTAGTTCTTTACGCAATTGTTGAAAATTTTCGAGGATACCATTGTGTATGACCGCTATCTTGCCCGTGCAATCGAGGTGGGGATGGGCATTTTTCGCAATTGGTGGACCGTGGGTAGCCCAGCGGGTATGCCCCATGCCAATCAAACCGGGCATTTCGTCAAAATGAAGTTTGGCATTTATGTCATTTATCCTGCCGGCATCTTTCTTGAGGTGTAGCTTGTGGTCACTGATCATTACGATACCCGCGGAATCATACCCGCGGTATTCCAACCGCTGTAAACCCTCCCGGATTAATTTCGCCACGGGCAAATCTTTGCTTTGAGTCACTATCCCAAAAATCCCACACATAACTGATTACTCCAGAGAAATAGAAACGATGTCGATGTTTATTTGCATTTTCTTCTTCTTGAATTTACATGCCAATTTATTTTTGATCCTTTCAAGTTTGAAGTCACTTTTTGTGAAAGATGTAAGCGTTCATGTACTCGTTAGATCGAATCTCGTATGATAACTGCAACTGTCCTAAATAATCTAGAGGATTCGCTGCGTCAGGATGATTAGGAATTTCCTTTCGTAGGAGCGCAATTCCCTTCGGATGAAACTCAAAAATAACAAGAACCCCCGTTGCCTTGAGGCACCGAGAGCATTCCTGTAATGTCAACGTTTTTTCTGCTATGTGATGGAACGAGCCGAAGATAAAAATCGCGTCAAAACTCGCATCATTAAAGGGGAGAGCCTCAGCGCGGAATGGTTGGAAACTAATCTGTTTCTCGAGACCGAGACTTTTCACAGGCGTCTGCCAGTCAGCCCAATTATCCCCTGCCGGTTCGCCCGTGATGATCTTAAAATCTTGAATCGCTAAGATTATGCTCATAATCCCACTCCCCGTCCCAATGTCGAGAAATTTACTGGTTTTCTTTAATTTTAGGTCTGAAACGACATTGTAGAGGAAATCGGCGACTAATTCAAATGACTTTCCAAAAAATGAACCACATTTTCGTTTGACCTCAGCGAGCGCGATCCGCATATGGGTAGGAATTATTCGCATTATTTTTTGGTTTGTCAATATTACGATGCTTATGGAGAAAGTGTCAAAAACCGCTCCCTCGCTTCCGAAAATTGAACGCTGGATTGAAGACCACAAACAAGAAGTAATCGACTTTTTCCAAGCAATGCTCGCAATTCCGGCGATATCGCCACTTTCTGGAGGGCAAGGCGAAAAAAAGAAGGCAGATTTTTTAGAACAATATCTAAAGGCGCTGAATTTTGGCACCATCGAACGTTATGACGCCCCTGACCCGACAGCGGAGGGGGGAATCCGTCCAAACATCATCTTTTACGTTGGTCAAAAAAAGACCATCCCGACATTGTGGTTTATTTGCCACCTAGATATTGTGCCTGTAGGAGACCGAGGGGCGTGGACTTTTGACCCCTACAAACCTTTCGTCAAAGATGGTAAACTATTTGGTCGGGGTGCAGAAGATAATGGACAATCTCTTGTGGCAACGCTCTTCGCGATCAAGTGTTTACATAATTTAGGATTAAAACCTGTTAAACGGGTGGGGATTGCTTTCGTAGCCGACGAGGAGACGCAAAGTAAATTTGGCATCGAATTCTTGCTCAAGCGAGGCGGAATTTTCTCCGAAACTGACCTCGTAGTTGTGCCCGATGCGGGATTCGCAGAAGGAAATTTCATCGAGATTGCTGAGAAAACCATCTTATGGATGAAAATCGAGGTAACTGGCCAACAAACTCACGGTTCGACGCCTGAACTTGGCCTCAATGCTCACCGGATCGGAATGCAATTTGCCATTGAACTCGACAAACAGCTTCACCGGAAGTATCCCTTGGAGAATCCACTTTTCAAGCCCCCTACTTGCACGTTCGAACCCACGAAAAAAGAGACTAACCAAGAAAACATCAATGCTGTACCTGGCAAGGACGTGCTATATTTTGATTGCCGGATCCTCCCAGAGTATCCCATTAAAGATGTGCTGGGAGAAATTGAGCGAATGCGGGCAATATTCGAGAAAGCAACCGGAAGCAAAATCGCTATTTCATTCCTCTCAAATCTCAATCTGCAAGCCCCTCCCACTCCTGCAAATAGTCCCGTGGTTGAGCTTTTGAACGCAGCAATTAAGAACGTTCGAGGGATTGATCCAATCTTAGGAGGGGTCGGGGGTGGCACGTGTGGCGCGTATTTCCGGATAAAAGGTATTCCCGTAGCGGTTTATGAGCGCACCGATGGACAAGCACACAAACCAAACGAATATTGTGTACTCGACTGGCTTTTCGAAGAACTAAAAATATTCACATTGATGATGCAAGCATAGTCAACAAATTCTATCGAATTAAAAATTAACGCGTGGAATTTGACAAAGGATGCGTGATGAATTAGGGAAAAAGCAAAACCTATTTTTTTTTGAGTATTTTCAATGCTTGCTTGACCGCTAGAGGCGCGGTCAAGGCCCAACCATCGGCGCCAAATTTTTGAGCGATCTCTTCAGTTACTGGACCCCCACCTGCCATAATCTTTGCCCCTATTCCTTTCTCTTTCGCTAACTGCACAATTTTACTGATTTCGGGAAACATCGAACTTAACATGAGGGATATCATGATGATGTCGGCATTAGTCTGCTTAGCCATTTCGACAAATTTCTCGGCTTTAACGTTAAATCCCAAGTCGTGGACTTCAAATCCCTCAGCTTCCATTAAATATTTCACCATATTTTTGCCAAGGTCGTGGATGTCCCCTTCAACAACCCCGAGAACTACCACACCCTTTCGATTCGCCCGTTGCGTTTGAGGATCGATAGCCGCTTTTAGAATCCCAACACCTGCATAGAAAGCATCACAAGCTAGTAATATATCCGTTAAAAAAACTGTGTTTTCATACTCCGTACACAATTCTTGGAGGGCAGCATAAAGACCATTCTTAATCGCATCTACCGGGTCGATTCCTGCTGCTAAAGCTTCTTTTGCAGTATCGTTCGCCGCTTTATTGTCGAAATTTAAAACGCTTTGTCTAAGCTTGGTTAATATATCTTCCTTGGAAATTTAGGCTCCCTCCTCCCCGTAATTAGGCCCTTTACCTGCCTTATAATTAATTCCGAAAATCTTTGCGGCTTTCACCACAGCCATCGCATTATAAAGTGGAGCATAGGGAGGGTATTCACACGAAGCTCCGAGAAAGTATCCGGCTGGTGATTTTCCGAAGACATCAATCTGCCTTTTACATTCCATCATTATATCAGTGGGATTCCACCACGCAAGTTGCGACACGCTCAGATAACCTAATAATATCAATTTTTTACCATATTTTGCGACCATTTCCTGTTCGGTTTCGACCCCATCTGGCAGAAAGGCATTTTGTATGATTGAAGGTCTCAGCCATTTAATCAGCAGGTCGAAATACGGGCCCCGGCCACACGTATGGGCAACATAAAATGCTCCCTTTTTCATGACTACGTCAGCAATCCGTTTCTGATAAGGTGCATCGAGTTCTTCCCACATTTTTTTGCTTATTAGTTCCCTTTCTGCAAGAACTACCGGTACAAGGATAGATCTTGCTCCAGCCTCGATTTGTTTTTCAACATATTCAATTTGAATTTCAGTTATGATATCGAGTGCCTCGTGTAATTTATCCGGATTCCGGACCATATCTCGCAC
>MBAA01000056.1:0-2782 GCA_001940655.1 Promethearchaeota archaeon CR_4 | reverse complement strand
CAATCGCGTTAGTAATCCCATGGGCCCGATTGTCATCCCCCCGACCATTAGATTGGGCAATTCTTTCTTGATAGTTTTTATTACATGAAGTTGGTCTGTCATTCGCGTGGCCTTCTCCCAACGAAAAAGCTTGCCAACTGACTTATAGTCATCCGCAGATTTGAGCACAGGATTAAATGGATCCGGATACGCTGCATTATTGGATGGAAAAATGATATTTGCCCCAAAACCCTGAGCCTCTACACAAAGGTCGGGCATAGCAGTAATTGCATCATATCCAAAAATCCGCTGTGCTTCAATTTGGCATTTGAGGAATGCTTCGGGATTTGACGCGTATTCTCCCAAACTCAGTCGACGTACTTGGGCTGCCGCAGCTGAGACAAATGGAAAGACTGGGATTCGGTCTAATTTCTTACCTGTAATTAATCCAACGATTCGCTCGACTGGAGTCATATAATCGTTGCTTTCTTTCAAATCAGATAATTTCAGGTCAGTAATATCCAGCTTTGGAGGTGCCTTCTCAGATATTTTGCTCATTTTAATCGATTCTGCTGATATCAGCTATGAGAGATGGCTAGTTGAATAAAAAAAACCTTCGTTTTAAAAAGGGAAAACCAGTGCGGCCTTGATCTCTTCCTCGATGATTTTCCTCGGGGTATTAAATGGACTTATGAATGAAAAGTAGAGATAAGGGTATGCTAGGGTTAATTTCGCCAATTACTCTTCAATAGATGCAATTCTTCGCTTAAGCTGCTGCAGGATGCCTCCAATGCCCCGCGAATCGGTTATAATCTCAAATTTCGCAGATTTAATGGGCTCAAGCACCTTTCGATAATAACTCCCACCAATCATGATAATCTTCTCATATAAAGGGAGAATTTCTCGCAATTGTGGGAGTACTGTTTCGCGGATCCGCCGCACGTCACTCATATTCGAGATGCGCTGATCATAGGGAGAAATTACCTGCTCTGGAAGGAGTAACCCGTACTTTGCGGAAATGATCATGTAATCAAAGTGCTGGACTTCCGCGAACTTGCGTCCCAATTTGAAAAGAGACCCTTGGTAGAGATCTCGCGCGGCAGCAGGTTTTAGCCCCTTCTTTTGCGAGCAAGTGAGAATAACTAGTGTTTTTGAAACCGTACAATTCGACTTCCGTTGGTAAAAATAAGAAAAAAGATTATTTACGGGTGATTTCCGTGGCCATCGACACGCCACCACCGCCACATAATGTCGCCATTCCCAAGTTCATATTCGAGTGCATCAACTCGTAGAGCAGCGTGACGATGATGCGCACGCCCGTACATCCAGTTGGGTGGCCAAGTCCAATGCCGGATCCATTTACGTTGGTGATCTCCCGCTTGAACTTCAGCTGCCGCTCGCAAGCGATGTACTGGGCTGCGAAGGCCTCGTTCACTTCGATGCGCTCGTATTCGTCAATGGTTCGATTCGTCCTCTTGAGGAGATTATTGACCGCGGGTACGGGACTCTCCCCCATTAACTCCGGGGCGCACGCACCCATGCCAACGCCTGTGATATATGCCAATGGCTTGAGACCGAGCTCATCTGCTTTTTCCTTAGCCATGATGACCATCGCTGCAGCGCCATCGTTGATACCGGAAGAGTTCCCCGCGGTGACCGTTCCCGTCTTTGGGATGAATGCAGGGGGTAATTTGGCGAGTGTCTCTATGGTCAACCCTGGGCGGAAGTGTTCGTCCTTGTCAATGATTTTCGGATCCCCTTTTTTCTGGGGAACCTTCACGGGGACGATCTCGTCTTTGAATTTGCCGGTATTAGTTGCCCTTTCGACATTGTTGTGACTCCGCAATGCAACCTCGTCCTGTTCCTGGCGGGTGATCTTGTATTTCATCGCGAGGAATTCTGCGGTTAAACCCATGATGTACGGTTTACCCCGCGCCCACTCGACCGGGCCATCCATAGGGTATTTCACGAAATAGGATCCAGCATGCAAACCGTGTGACACAGTATCAATTAACTGGCCGTCCATATATCTCTGGCCCCACCGAGCGCCGGGGATGGCATAAACGCCATTGGACATCGATTCAACCCCGCCAACAAGGCACGCGTCAATAAATCCAGCTTGGATCTGGAACATTCCGGAAACGCAAGCCTCCATCGCCGACGTACAGACCCGGTTAATCGAGACCCCCGGCACCGTGATGGGTATTCCTGCAAGTAATGCTGCAACTCGTCCAGTATTCGTTCCATCATAATCTTCAACACAATTACCCATCCGAATGTCACCTAACACGGTTGGGTCAAGATTATTTGCCCGCTTGACCGCCTCTTTAATAGCAACAGCGGCAAGCTCAGGTGTTCGTAAAGGTGTCAACGATCCGCCGAAACTCCCGATTGGGGTTCGGCAGGCAGATACTATGACTACTTCTCTCATACGAATTTTAACTCACTTACTTTTATTCGCGAAAAAAAAAAAATTCCTTGCCTCTTAATATTTCTCAATCGCAGCATCGTATCATAAGCAGCGTTTATTCATTTACCAAGGCATTGAAAATTGATTTTCATTAATATCATGAAATCTTAAGAATAATGCCGAGGATGCCTGCGGGAAAAATAATTCCAATCTTGAGTGATTACAGGACTGCATCACACCTCCCCTCAAAGAAGATTAAGGTATTTATCCAATTTTGTGCTAGAAATTATTTAGAAAAATTCCTTTTTTTTCACTCTAGTGTGCCATTTTACAAACTCGAGAACAAGTAATGAGGGAAGACTTACACCAAATACGATCAACCAGTCAACCAGA
>MBAA01000096.1:5371-8926 GCA_001940655.1 Promethearchaeota archaeon CR_4 | reverse complement strand
CTCCCAAATAATAAAATGAGTGGAAAGAATACTCGGATCAAGATAAACACACTAGAATCAAATCATTACACAGACCCTACAAATAAAATTAAATGATGCTATCTACATCTTTGCCCTGGAATTGTTCCTAAAATCTTAGCGTATGATACAAGAGGAAAGCACTCTCTCCAGTCCCAAAACATAAAACTTCAACAATTAATCAAGTTTTAAAGTAAGATTATGGGCGCGCGATCAAGGAATAAATCTATGGGACGAGCACAAAAAACTATTCATCCTAGCGCCTCCTCCCAGAAATATTTGTTCGGGCAATATTTCAGCCGCACGGACGTGGTTGACCTCATTCTCGGTTTTTGTGTCAAAAGTGCAGACCTCACCCTCCTCGATCCCAGTTGCGGTAACGGGGTTTTCCTCCTACGTGCCTTCACCCGGTTGAAATATTTGAACCCCCATCTAGATCCGATCAACATCCTCAAGAAATTGTGGGGTACGGACGTGGAGGAATCACTCGTTGCCGAAACACGGGAAAAATTGAATAAAATTGCAGGAATCCCCCTCTCAGATTGGCAATCGAGTAAAAAGATACCCCAGATCGTTACCGTAGACTTTTTTGATTGTCTTGCTACTACCGAGACATCCCCCGAGATCAGTGTCAAAGTAGATCCCCCGCTCTTGCCGTGTATGGGCGCGATCATCGGCAATCCTCCCTATACCCGGCAAGAGATTTTGGACGGGTTGAATGCCGGCAAAAATTACAAAGACAAACTGACAAACGTCATCAAGCGAGATTTTGACCTCACGATTAGCGCGCGGGCCGGGATTTATGCCTATTTCCTCCTCCACTCGACCATCTTTCTCGGGGAGCACTCCCACGGTCGGTTGGGGTTTATCACGCTTCGGTCGTGGTTGGACGTGGATTTCGGCCTCGCGTTGAAACAATTCATCTTGGGTCATTACAAGATCGTTGCTATAATCCAATCCCTCCGAGAAAAATGGTTCCCAGACGCACAGATGATTCCCTGTGTTTTGATCTTAGAGCGAGAGTCAGCTCAAGAGACTCGGGAAGAGTATGTAGCGAAATTTGTGCAGTTACGTGAAGATCTATCCAAGATATTCAATCCAAGTCTTGATTCTAAGGGTCAAAACCCCTCGAAGGCAGATTGGACCTGCATAGATCACTTTGTAAATTTCATCGAGGAGCTTCCAGTGACTGGTGTTTTTAAATGTGAGACGGAGGAGAACCTCCAAGAAATTCTCATACGTGAATCCTTATCTTTCCGAGTTATCGGAATACGCCAAAAACATTTGAACCCTGCAAGAAAGTGGGGAATCTTCCTCGGCGCACCTACAATATATTTCAAAATATTGGAGATCGCCTCTTCGCGGAAATTACTCGTTCCACTCAGGTCAATATTAAGTAAAATCACCCCCGGGATCAAATCGGGAGCCAATAATTTCTTCTATTTCCCAAATATTCATCACTCCATTGCCAAATGGACTGACACTCACCTCGTTTTAGCAAGCAAAAATCCGTGGAAGGAAAACGCGTTCACAATAGAGCGAAAATACCTGAGTCCGATCCTCGTCAAGTTCAAACCACAGCGGAATATTTTCATTCAAGCAAATGACGGGTATTGTTTGACTACAATCCAACCGAGGGGGGATCTAGAGGCTGCTGATGCGAAAGTCGTAGACTACCTCAAATTCGGCGAGGGAACTCCCCCCGATCTGCCCTATGCTTTGCGGAGGACGTGCCAAAATCGCATCTCCGCCAATCCAGTCCGCGATTGGTTTCACATCGCGGAATCTCCGCCTGCACCACTGCTCCATTTTGAAATTACCACCAATCGCGAAATCACGTTTTACTTGCGCCCCGACCTCCTCGATCCTGTCCTCCAAAAGCGGATACTGGTCAATTATGGGTTTTATCAGCTCTTTCCCGTTAAGGAGGAAGATACTGAAGTGATCCTGGCGCTGTTAAACTCGACTTTTGGGTACCTGATGTTCGAATTCGGGGGACGATACCTCGAGAATCGAGATGGCACGATCTCCAACGAAACTCGGATTGGGGATCTGGAGGCCCTTCCCATAATTGATCCAACGTTGATTCAACAAGATCAACGTCAACGGTTAATTGAGGCGATTCATATATTGGGTCAACGACAAGTGGGGAAGATTTGGGAAGAATTCAAGCAACACGACCGACAAACCCTTGATGCGATCATTCTTTCTGAGATCCTTGGTTTTCCAGAGCATATAATTCCGGAAATCTACTCATCGCTTACTGAAATCGCAAGATATCGAAACACGAAAAAAAAATAACTCTTGTCTAATTCTTTCGTTACTCCAGAAATCTTTCTTTTAATGATTCTCATTGAGAATTCGACGAATGCTAAATGATGATATTACAAGCCAAAGTCGTTTCCCTTACGTTCTGAGAACTTTCATCCCTTCGGGGAGTTAATCGGTTTGAATTTCATCTCATGCGAGGGAGGCGTGAGTGAATGCGCGTTAGAAGTGAGCGAGAAACTAAAAAATCCACAGAATTTTCTCCACGGCGCGGTTATCTACGCCCTTACGGATTCTGGCATGGGTAGAACCCTCTATTCTCTCATGAATAAGGATGAATTCTGTGCCACTACCACCATCACTCTCAATTACCTGCAAATGGTGAAGAGCGGGAAAGTGATATGCAGGAAATACACGAGACATTGCGAAAAATCGAAGTAAAAAAAATAAATGCGTGAAAACACGCGCATTTCACTCCTTTTTTGATTTCCAGATTGCTACAATCCATAGAACAAGCGTAAGGAATGCGAAGAACTTGTGGAATCCCATCAAGATGTCATCGATTAAACTGGCCGGTACGAGTGCACCGCACACGCCTAAGATGTTCATTGCAACAAAAAGCACTTCGCTGGGCACGGTTGCGATTGCTTCCTGTCTCTTGATGGCCATGATCCAAGCCAAGATCGTTATGACCGAAAGTACTATGTGAAGCACTCTCGCGATTAGGTAGAGTGTATCATCCCCACTTGAGAGAAGTGACCAGACCCCAATTGCAAATGCCGCGAGGAAGAACACCATCGTGATTTTTGCCGCCTTGGATTCTTTGGTTTCTTGTTGTGTCATTAATTCACCTCCGTGCATAGTTCGTTGACTTCTTTCTAAGAATATCGGAGATATTCACGGCAGGGTGGTGGTACTTATTTGCGAACGCTACAATTTCCCCTCGAATGGCATCTCGGGGGCACCACTTGAAACATGCCAAGCAATTCTCGCAGTGATGTAACCATGATGGTCTCTTTTCTACTAATTCTATATTCTTCACGGGGCAGACCTGGGTACAAATCCCGCAGCCGTTACAAGTGCCGGCAGTGTAAAAGCTCCGATCCGCCCAATGAACGAGTTCGTTAAAAGGTAAATGGGGTATTTTGCTCAATTTCTTCAATCGAGTAACGTGCATCCTTTGCAATACTGGTAGCAGCGGAGCAAACAGTATGTCTAGCAATGTACCGCGGGCGTCAATTCTCCCCTTTTTCCGGACGTTCACGCACG
>MBAA01000096.1:4086-5356 GCA_001940655.1 Promethearchaeota archaeon CR_4 | reverse complement strand
GAGTCTCTTTCCATTTCTTACTCAGCGCCTGCCATTGTTTATTCTGTGTCTCCGTTGCGTGATCTGGTGGAATTTTCTCGTGGAGGAATAGGAGTTTGATTTTCTCTGAAATTGGTTCGGAAATCCCGATTTTAACCAAGAATCCTGCCGCGAGGGTGCCCCCACGCGAGGAAATTAATCTGCTGAGATTAGTAAGCGTCTTCCCGGGTTTGCCATCGTGGACGCAAACCGCGAATATGTATTTATCCTCTATTTTGACCAATTTCTGGATAAATTTCCTGACTATTTGCGGAATGCCGCTAATTTCTGCGTAATACACGGGAAATATGATCCCGATCGTCTGTGTGTCGGGGTCTATGCTGGACCTATCCAATGTGGAGGAAATGGGAATCAGCTTTCCTTCAACAGTTCTCGCGATATCTCTACCTACCGCCAATGAATTCCCCGTCGCGCTAAAATAATACACACTCGTACTCATTTATCTTCCCCCAAGCTTCCTGTCTCCGTTTTTCCGAGAGTACTGAATAGAAACCTGACGTGAGAGGTCAATTTTCCTATCATACTGTCAATTAGTGCATCGAATGCGGCCTCGTCATAATTAATGATAAAACAATCGAAGTATAGGAAAATGCAATAGTCGAAAAACTCCGTTGCTAGCATCTTGGCATCATATTTCCGAATCAATCTCATGTCCATCATTTTTTGGAAGATTTGCTCCCACGACTCGTAAGAGGACTTAATAAACGTATTTTTGAAGAAATCCTGGATCTTTGCGTTGTGATAGAGTTCGATGCACATGAACCGGCAAATTTTTCGAATGTGGGGGACTTTCAATCGTTCCATTATCATCTTTCCGATGAACATCACCAATCCCTCGGGACCATATTTCTCGAGCAAACCATCCATGGTTACTTCATTCGGGGACGGTTGCGACATAGTAATGAGAAAGTCGATGATCGAATCTATGATATCTTCTTTGCCTGTGTAGTGGTTGTAAATAGAGCTTTCCGTGATCTTTACTACTCTCGCTATATCCCGGATGGAGACCGCATTATACCCCTCCCGTGAGAAGAGGTCGATGGCTACATCCCTTATCCTCTCTTTCGTCCCTTTTTCAACTACCTTGCTAGCTTTATCTTTCATATCTTTCACACTGCCAACATCGCGACTTAGATTTTACATATATTGTTATTAAGTTAGGTGAAATATTTAGGTTAACGAACGTTCGTTCGTTACACATCTTGTTATTAAGACAAATGGAATATTTAAA
>MBAA01000096.1:3842-4076 GCA_001940655.1 Promethearchaeota archaeon CR_4 | reverse complement strand
GTTCGTTCGTCTAAATGGAATTCAAAAAATCAACCCGAAAATGCAATCCCATAATTTCTAACTTCCCGGAGAATGCCCAAAGAAAAACATATTCTCGCGGGAACAAACACGAGCATAAAAATAAGTTGAGATTGATGAATCACGCTTATGTGGCACGCAGCGCATGCCACTACCGTTCTGTTTTATTGCGCCAAACAAGAAATACACGGGTCGAACGCGCGCAAAGCAATGTTG
>MBAA01000096.1:966-3833 GCA_001940655.1 Promethearchaeota archaeon CR_4 | reverse complement strand
AGTAGTTTCCGAGGATTCTTCCCCCACTGACTGGAACCGAGGCGTTCCGCGACCAGGCGGAGAAATGCATTAATGGCTACCAAATTAATATCTGTAGGTACGTAAATTTTGACGCCGGTAATGTACCCCCGCGGAGACACGTTATAGTTGTGAACGAGGGTACCGCGTGGCGCCTCGACTGCGGCCCATCCTTGACGTTGTTTGGGTTTCCGGGGCATTGATTTTTGTTCGGGACGGAGATCAATACCGGCGCTGATGGTGGTATACGCAGTGTGACAGATCTCGAGACATTCGACTAATCGGAGGATGGCGAAGAAGAGCGCATTTTGTTTCCACGATGCTGGAATCTTACCTAATATGTCCCGCACTCGTTCGTAGCGGTAATTTGTTTCCCCCGTTAACAGGAATCTCGCTTGAGGTCCCGTCAGGAGGGGTTGTTTCAATACGAGATCGAGATGTCTATCTGTTTCCTGGAAAATCTTAGAGATTCCTGCAGTCGGAAACTCGCTTAAAATCCGAGAATCACCTTCCTCTGCGGGGGGAGTGTCTTTTTTGCGGACTGCCACTGTTATACCCTTCGTTTGGTTAATTTTAAACCACTTCAACCCCTCAATGTCGAGGCCGCGAAGGTCTACGTTCAAGCAGGTCAAATTACTCCGCGTGGGTATGTTACTTTTGTTAGGTACTTGGGTCAGGAATCCCCAATTCGTCGGGAGCTGGAAGAGCGGGGATGGTTCTTGTTTCAGGGAGATTTCATTAACGAGGGACTCGGTCAGAGCCCGGATTTGGATGCGCATCTTGTCGAAGACGCCTGCAATTTCACTTAATTTTTGCTTATCTATGTTAACCGGAAAACACCCCCCGACTTGATTGGTCACGGGCATTGCCCCCCCTGCAAGGACTTGGGAGACTTTTTGGGTCATTTGGAGGATCGAGGCGCAATTCTTGACGAAATCTCGCAGCACCGGATGAGATGTCCCTTGGATGCTAGGGGATTCAAAAGAACCTTGGATGACCCCGAGAATGTCCGGTAATTGGAGGAGTCCCACGTGGATGAGGTGGTTTCGGACGGTTTCAGCGTTCATTATGAGCATGCGGAAAATATTTGCGTTCTCTGGGGGTTCAATACCATAGGCATCTTCGATAGCCATTGCTGCGCAGATGGAATGTGACGCCGAACACAGCCCGCAAATCCGGGGGACCAAGAACGGCACCTCTTCTGCCAGCTTGTGGGGCAGCCATTGCTTGAAGTACCGGGTTGCACCTTCGGTGATTTTGAGTTCGATGTTACTGATCGCGTCATTCTGGTAGAAGATCTCGACCGCACTGTGTTCGGGGGCTTCAATGCGCGAGGAACAGGAGATAATTTTCTGCCGGCCCATTTTACACTTCCTCCGTTGGTTGGTCATTTGTTTGGTCATTCTCTTTGCGCCACGTATTCACTAGTGGAAAAACTCCTTGCGGGTGGGAATATTTGAAGAAAATACTATTGTATTCTTTTAATTCGAGGGCCACGTTCATCGTGGCGAGGAAGTTTACGATATTTGCCACGAACTCTCCTTTCACGGATCCAAAGCACCCATCACAGGGTTGCCCCGCTAAAATGCACCGGTGGCCACAACCCGCCCGCGTGACGGGCCCTAAGCATAAGATTTCCTTTGTGAGAAAACACTGCGTCACGTGTTCGTTGTGTTTGGGACGCAGCCGGTTAATGTAGAATTTCCGGTCTCGGGCTACTTCCGTCTTCAACGGGCAATCCTCGCAGAGGGACTTCGGGGAATGAAGGATAGTTTCGCCACGTGAAACCGCTACTATCGCATTTCCAATGGAGTTCGACGTGGGTGGACACCCTGGGATGAAATCGTCGACATTAATGACATTCTTCAAAGGTTGATTCCGCAGGTGAAGCGTTTCCTGCGCGTGGGACGTGATGCCCCCGAAACACGCACACGTGCCTAATGCAATCACCACCTTGGTTTTATTCCGCAGTAGTTCGGCTACCCGGACGTGTTCCTCCGCGTAAATGGATCCTTCGATGATGGCGATGTCAATATTTTTGAGTTCTTTGATGTCGGCTAGTAAGTCTGCCCTCACCACTAACCCGTCCTTTAATGCGGATTCTTTCACGGTACTTTTTGCCCGTTTACCCCTCGGCGCGCTCGGGGGTTCGAGAATTGATTTCGGCGGGTCGAGCACGAGAGGAAAATAGTGAAAATCGGAATCTTTCAGGAGACTGAAGAAGATTGGATCACACATCAACGTGCTCAAACACCCATTGCATCCGGTAAAACTAAGCACCGCAAAGGAGATTCTCCTGCCTTCTAATACGGTTCGTTCTTCGGGTGCCACCTCTTTGCGCCCGCGCCCTCCAAACCCCCCTCCCTCGGAAAAAGTGCGCTCGATTTTCCTCTCTTCCGTGGGTAGTTTTTGCTCTGCTATTTTCGGTGGTTTTGGGATTTTTGTTGGACTTGGTTTTTTCGTTGGCCTTGACGGTTTCGTTGACACTGCTTCTTTTCCCTTCATAGTGCTTGAGCTCCCTCCCGCACTCCCGGTAATTCAGGGGGTGTTTGGTATTGTGCTTCTAATTTTTGCATGTGATGGTTAATCTCGTTAGCCAGGTGAGACCCTTCCACGGCGCTGCATTCGATGTGGATAATTTTCTCGGCGAGCGCCGGGAAGGCAGTCCGGAGCAGGTCTATGCGGTTCTTCAACGACGTGACGCCAGAAATGTACCGGCAATTCACTTCATGGCACCCGATGGCAAAAACCGAGTCAAAACCGACTTCGAACGCCCGGAGGATGAAGTTCGCGTCCAAGCGTCCCATGCACGGCACGGGTAATATGAACACGTTCGTGTGGTATGGTAG
>MBAA01000096.1:0-955 GCA_001940655.1 Promethearchaeota archaeon CR_4 | reverse complement strand
CAGCCTCGTCCGAGGCTGCATACCCGCACGACCGACAGCAGAATGCGATCGCCTTGGGTTTGCGGGAATATTTTGCCAAAACGTCTATGGAGGCCAAAATTTTGTCCGTACTGTTATAGGGGTGCTCGAGCGCCTTGGACGGGCAGGTTACCACGCATAACCCACACGCTTTGCACGACAACAGGTCTAATGTGACTTTTTTCTTGTCTTTGCTCCACTTAAGCGCGTTGTAAGGACATACCCGCAAGCAAAGCCCGCACAATGAACAGTGCTCGTTATTGACTTCCACGACCGCTTGGCTCTCCGTGCTTTTACTGACGTTTATAAATCGAAGCACTTTGACGAAGGTCTCATTCACCTCGTCCAAGACGTCGCGGTAACCCTTTGGCCCGGTGACAGTCCCGACCGCGAACACACCGCTCGGGAGAGACTCGGGGTAAATGTATCCATCGCCCGCGAGGTTGAAATCTAAAATGGACTTGAAGTTCTTGATGTCTTCCGGGGGTTTCAGTCCCGTATTGAGGATGACTAAATCGGCGTCAAAAAAGTCTTCTTCTGGTTCTACCCCGGGTCGTTCTTTGAGGTAGGTGATCCGCTGCTTGGAGAATGTGTTCCCGTTTTGGGATTTTGTTGGCCAATAATTGCCGGTAGGGATGCCATTCACGTTACACGCCCTCAATGGGAGTCCCCCTGCTTTGGGCTCGTGGGGATCAATGGGTTCTACTCGAATCCGGCGCACGAGATGTCCCTCTTCCTGCGACACGGGCAGTCCCATTGGAAATCCCCCGTGAGCAATCATATTTCCCGCAGGTTTTTCCTTGTAGGTTTTATACAGCGACAAGAATTCGGACACTCCCCCCCCGCGGGGTACCTCCTCCCGGTGGTAAGTGGAGGCGTCATTCCATAAGAAATTACTCAAACTCTCCGAAGGTCGACTGAGCAGGAGTTCGTCGAG
>MBAA01000202.1:7286-9021 GCA_001940655.1 Promethearchaeota archaeon CR_4 | reverse complement strand
CACCTGCATACCCACGGATTCAGGATCAACCGTATTTTTCACATGAATTTTTAAAGTTAGATTCCATGTTTGAGGACTCCAACCCGTTGAAAAAACGTAACAATCTTGGAGTATTCCCGTTTCGCCAGTTCGCCCCCATTGGTGGACTTGACTGTTTTGTGCTTTAGGCCAATATACGTAATAATGCCCTGGAGTAAGATAGAGAGGGGATTGTAAAGGGATATATAACCACCCCGAAGATGCTGGTAACGTCACGTTTTTTTCGCTTAAGACGGTTCCATCGGGAGACCCTGCCTTTATTGACATAAGTTGAGTCGGTACGACATTTTTTTGAATGGTATAGATAGAGAAACCGTATAAATAAGTACCGAGAGTAATATTGAAACCTTGTGCCTGTTGGAGGTATGAAGATTCTCCAGAGGAATCATAGGGGATTATTGTCTGGTTAGCTAGAGTTGTGTTGAAAACACGGAACGTCATATTCACATATGTTGAATTATATGAGGGGGGTTTTTCAAACACAACATTAGAAGTGCTGAGATTCGTCCAAGTAAAATTCCGCTCACACCTTTCTGATGTGTTGAATTGAAAATCAACATTTGGGTCAAAGGGTACGGGGGGTTGATATGCTGCCACTATTGGGTTCTTTGACTCCAATGTCCGTGACTCTACACACCCATTAGCTTTTTGATTTGATTGCCAGAGATTAACTGGTGTAATGAGCATAATGAAATAGGTTAGTAGAATCACGACTGACGCAAAACTATAGCGATGACGCATATTAACTATCCCCTAATAAGTATTGGAATTTCACTTATCTATACATTTCCACACGATTATATTTAGCTTTACTCATTTATATCGATGTCAATTGCACAGGATAAATTTGTATCGCTTATGGAGATTAAGTCTCTATGCGGGAAGTTGCCTGCCAAGTTAGCGAAAACCTGCACCATTTTTCTTCGTTCATTTTTAAATTTAGATGTTTCGAGGACGGAAAAAGGGGAAGAGACACGTCGATGTAGATGAGAAAGAATTTTATTTCCCTACGGAGTATGAATTTAAGTGATAAAGAATTATATTATCCCACTGGTTAATGAGTGCGACCGACTATGGCGGATTTAAGTAACCTCGTTGCGGTGCTTCAGCGGAAAATTAAGGAACGGGAAGCGAAGATACGAACTCTTGAGGAACAAATTCAGGCTGCAAGTAAACAGGTGGAACAACAAGGGGCGGACGAAGAGAACTTGGAATACCAGCAGCGGTTGTTCGCGCTAGAATCGGAAAATGCGCAATTGAAAGAAGATTTGGCCGCGATCCGGGGAGCTAGCACTGGGACGACTGCAAAACCGGTCAATGACCTCGTGCAGGAGCTCCAGAGAAAAATTAAAAAGAAAGACGAGGAAATTGCCCGTCTCAAGACTGGCCGGAAGGAATCTGAGCAACCTGCGGAGAACCAAACGACATATCAGCAAAAGATTTCAGAATTGAGTGCCGAAATCCAACAACTCCAAAGCGCCTTAGCAAACGAGAAGGGAAAAGTCGGTAACGACAAAAAACTGGCACAACTTGAATCCACGGTCAAAGAACTGGAAACGATAATCACGGCGAAAGAGAACGAAATCTTGAACTTGAAGGAAAATACACCCCCATCTAAGGCCGTTTCGGAGGACGTGGAGCGCCTCACGGGCGAGATCTCATCGTTTGCAAATGAAAAGAAGAAATTGGAAGGGGA
>MBAA01000202.1:0-7275 GCA_001940655.1 Promethearchaeota archaeon CR_4 | reverse complement strand
TGAGAACCCAAGCCACAAAATCGCAAGTAGAAGTCGAGGAGCTACAATCCCAGCTTCAACTGAAAAACCAACTCGAGCAGACGCTACAGGAGGAAATTCGGACACTTAAGGATCAGTTAACGAGCATGGAAAGCAAGCTTAATGAGGGCAGTACATCCCCGTCAGGAACTCCCGGCGCGGCTCAGTTGGCTTCTGGTGAAGGGAAAAAACAGTTACTCGCGGAGGAATTGACTTTCGTTGATTCGGTACGTTGGGTGTGCCCAAAATGTAACAATAATAACCGGAGCATGATCCGAGAGGAGGAGGATAAGACCCTCGTGCTAAGCGTTGCCCCCCTCATGTATGGAAAGAAACTCATTTGTGGTGTTTGTGGGTGGAAATGGCACCGTTAGTGATTCTCTTTTTGTTCCTCCCATTCCTTTTTCCTTGATCGATAAAACACCGTTTCCGAACAGATTCGTACCTTGTAAGTAGCAAAAAAAGGAGGTCATGCACCACGAAGTAGGGGGAACCTTTCATTAAGCAGATTGAACCGCGTGAGCCCCTCTCTCCCCCTTCCAGACCCTCGCATTTTATTTCCTTTTAAGTTTAGCTATTACCTTAAACGGTCAATCTTCCTAGATACTCTATAGGTAGTTGGAGAGCCGATACTCGTCTATTGTTTGGTTATCATCACAAATAAAAAAAACGTGAAACTCATGAAAAATATTCGCTGCGAGTGCGGTAAATTGCACAATATTCCCCAAACCCTGGTTCGGGGACGTGCACCCGCCAATGAACCCCTCATCATCCAATGCACTTGTGGTCATACAATCACAGTCCCAGTTGCCGTGTTAAAAGGCTCCTTCTACGGTGAGCTGACAGAGGAATTTGTCTCTCAATTCTAACTTTTCTCAATTTATAGCAAATCTTGGTTTTCTTTCACCCAGTTGACCTTGTTCAATTCGTGAATTTGTCCATACAAGTAGTCCGCTAATTTATGATATTGTTTAGGAGTCATCCCTACTGGAAGGATCAACTGACCTCCCACGCCATGCCCCCCGAAAGTCGTAACCCACTGCTCTTTGTGTGACGCGACCGGGTGATGTTCTAATGCACATCCGGGGTACGCGGTGGCGAGATTCAGGAAGGTCACATTGGGTTGGATGGATCGCAAAATTGTTAATGTATCTTCCACGGTCGCAGGGGTTTCACCAGGCAAACCAAAGACAACTGAGACCCGGATACCCAACCCCCGTTGCTTGATGTTTTGACAAGTGTCAACGAAATCGCTCACCTTCATTTTTCGCTCGTTTTGGTCGAGCACGCCCTGCGATCCAGATTCTAGACCAAGCATTATCGTTTTACACTTTGCCCTCGCCATCATGTCAATCAATTCGTGGTCGAGGGCATCCGCCCGGGTTTCGCATGTCCATTGAAACGGGTAATTTTTTTCGATGATAGCGGCCATGAGGTCCAGTACCCGCTTTCGCGGGGAAGTAAAGACAGAATCTTGGAATTTTATAAAATGATATGTATGGAGCGCTAGTAAAGCATCAAGTTCTGCAACTACGTTAGCAATGGAACGATACCGCACATAATGTTGCCAAAATGCGGTTGCAGCGCAATAGTTACACCGGTAAGGACAACCACGGGAGGTGATTACGGACATAGGGGAGTAGTTTTTGTAACGAAATACATCCCATGCTGGAAAAGGAATATGATCTAAGTCTTCGGTTAGTCCTAACTGCGTATTATGTTGGACATTTCCTGAATCATCGTAATAGCTGATACCAAGGATGTTTTTCCACTTATGAGCGGTTGATAAGGGATTTGATATTCGCAGGATTTGAGCAAAAGGCACCTCACCTTCCCCCCGCACCACTACGTCCACTCCGATCTGAAGCAGTTCTTTGGGGCGAAAAGTCGGATGGTGTCCCCCTGCAACAATGAGAGCCTCTGTTGATTTTTTTATTCGAAGTTGGGTGATTAACGAGCGCGCGCGCGGAAGTGCCGGCGTTGTCACGCTCAACCCGATTAGTTTGAATTGCCCAAGTTGTTCCCAGGGTATAGTTTCCCCGAGATTTTCATCCACCACAACCATATGATGACCCTCTTTCAGGGCGATCGTCGCAACGTAACCCAAACCCAAAGGGAATTTGTCTCGTCCGACATAAGTAAAGAGGGGATTGATGAGCAGGACGTGCATAAATATCAGACAGGCACGTGTTTCTTGAATAATAGTTTTTTCTAGCTACCCCAATAATCTTTTTGACATATAGCCGCGAGTAGTTCAATACCCATATGGAGATTCTTTGCACCAAAAATTATGAATTTGCATTAAATTCCGTTGAATCAAAGTGTTTACCGTGAGATATAACTTAGAGAAAGGAAATACGTGAAATAATATAACTTTCAATTCTTAAGAACTGAAGTTTCGCGCCAAGGGTGCATATCAATCTGAGGAAATTCTCGCAAATATTTATTGGATGTAGCAGATAAGTTGATAGATTGATTTATTCAAGATAACATTAGGAACTGTCCCTTCCAATACAAAAGCTAAGTTATTCCCTGTATTCTGGTGTATTCAAATGTACATTAATGTTAAGAAAGTATTAAATATGGTTACAAAGTATCTGAATGATGTGGTCTGATCTGCGACCAAGAGATAAGGTCGTGTGTTCTCTCTTTAAATCCAATTTGTGCAATCAACAGTTCCATAATCTAGAGGAATTTAGGCAATTATGAAGTCTTTAGATTAACCTCAATGATAACTATCTGAAAATGTAGGATAAAAGAATTTAATGATAAACCAATTTGATGAAATAGGATTACATAAGTCCTCGAAATTGAATAGAATATGCGAGAACTCGAAAAAGAGACCAAATTAAAGTAAAAAAATTGAGATTTAGATAAAAATGAGGAAAATCTCGTACTGTATGCAAAAATGGGGATAAACGTGTTTAAAACATACAATACACTCAAATTCACTCAAAAATATCCTTCGAAGAGGTTCAAAATACGTAACGACAACCGATTTTCACTCAATGTCCAACTCGGTGATTAAATGTTTGAGGCAAAATATGATACCATTAAAGAACTTGGTATCGATCAAGTAATAGCAAATTATTGGAAAAAAATGCCACTACAAAATTGGGAAGGTTCTCAATATTCTGTGCCATATGACACAGCATGGGTTGCCACTCTACAAAATGATAGTGGAAAACCCCTTTTTCCACAAACAATTAACTGGTTACTACAAAATCAAGCATTAGATGGTAGTTGGGGTTCCCATTCCGATATCTGTGAAAGATTATTATCTACTGCTGCCAGTGTCAGGACTCTTTTGTTGTATGAGGACAAATTCAAGGGTAGAATTAATTTAGGCATCAAATGGTTATATTCAAATCTCCCTCGACTCAAGGGTGGAAACTACATTTATATGGCAGGTTTTGAGTTTTTATTGCCTGCACTTTTAAAACAATTTGGTCAATATAATATAGATTTGGGACCGGAGATCAAATATTTTCAGGAGAAACAAAGTCAAAAACTCTCGAAATTGCCAATGGAAGCAGTCTTAAAACAAAAAACAGCTAAAATCTTTACTTTTGAATTTTTAGATAATTATTATGCTACTCTTCCCAACATCGATTACTTTCTTGAGGGAAACGGAAGTTTAGGATCGACACCATCGACAACTGCTTGGTATTTCTCTAAAAAAGTTAGCAAAAAAAATCCAGAAATGCTGCAATATTTACAACATTCACGAAACAACGATGGGGGTTTTCCATCATTTGCGGATTTTCAAATGTTCACAATTGGTTATTCACTGTATCCATTTCTCAAAATCTCGGAAAAACACGAATATTTTAAAGATATTGTTCATCATCAGCTTAGACCATTTTGGCGAAAGACTGGCCTTGCTTTTGGCAAATTCTTTTCAATTGCCGATTCTGATGATACATCTTTAGGATTATATTTACTGGAAAAATATGGCCTTATTTCACCTGATAATCGAGAGTGGGATGTATTAGATTCCTATGTGAGTGGAATGCACTATTCTACTTATCCTTACGAAAGTGATTACTCTAATTTATCAAATCTCCATATATTTGATGCATTCTCAATTTCCCGAATTAGTAAACGCGAAGAAGCTTTGAATAAATTGATCCCCTTTTTTTCGAATCAACTCCCAAATCACATGTCAGGTTTTGGTGCGGATAAATTCCACCTTTCTACCTATTTCCAGAATTGTCATGGAATCTTAGCCTTATCCCAAGAAGCCCCCGAATTAGCAGAAAAACTCTTAAATTGGTTTATTGCGAATCAAAACGACAATGGATTATGGTGTAGTGATATAAATCATCCAACGTTAGAAGAAAATGCCTATGCGATTTTGGCAATTTGTTATTATTATATAACTGTAGAAAAAGTCGATTTAGAGATATTAAAACCAGCAATCGAATTTTTGACCAAAACCTCTACTTTAAAACATACAGGGTTATGGCCATCGAAGATTGTATATGCCCCAATTGAAGTAATTAATGCATATATTTTGGCAGCATTAATTGCTTATAAAAAGGCAAATCACGTTATTTAGACCCTGTTATATTGCAGAAGCATTAAATAAGTTAACGAGGAATGTCTCGCGATTAGATGAATGAATAAAAACGGGAATTTTTGAAAAATAATGCGAAAGAGCAATAGCTGTGTTAAAAAACTACCTCGCTATCTTTATCATTCACAATCAATGAAGTTCCTCTCAAAGGTCAAGGATGTATAATATAAAATAGTATTCTTAGATGGAGCCCCATTCGAAAAAAATGCGAGAATTAAAAACAGAAATGTATTGAAAAAATTATTAGAGAGATGGTAAAAATTACAATTACATTTCAAGAGATCAGGGAAAGATTTGCAGAGAGGGGTTTTACGGATGAAATATTGCAGAAAATGCAGGATTTTTCAACAAATTATAATCGCATACAAGTCATCAGGGAAAAGGCAAAGCAATTCGGCACTCCAACAATTCCCCGTTTTACAATTTTGATGGAGGACTTTCTCGACACTCTTTCTCCATCTGAATTAAATTCACAGTTATCCCGATATCGGGAAAACATACTAAATTTCGTCCTACTCTTCGAAGAGTTCATTCAAGTGGGCGATGATTTGCTGGATTCTTACTTTGACGAGCAAAATCTACACAATTTTAAAACGATGCTAGATCGTGTAATCAGATTTGTCCTTATTCCATGGGAAGCACAGAAATTCCTTCAAAATATGCCAGGAAATCTAAACCAGGTCATTATTGAACACATTCACAAACTACAAAGTGCTGCAGATATTGAGCTTGCGTTGCGTCAAAATCCTAGACCCATCACCATGCAGGAATTCGCAGAATTTACAGAAAACCGTAACAGGGATTTTTTCGTCTATTACTCGCTGCTTACCCCATTTCTTACGGAAAGTACGAGCTCTTGGTTGCAGAAATTTCTCCAAGGGTATGTAAAATTAGACGGACTCTTGGATGATATGTGTGACGTGTGCGATGATGCACGCCATCGAACGTTCAATGCGTTACTGTTAAAAATGGAACAAGATGGAAATAATCTGGACCGATCCAGCGAACAACGACTTAAACGTTCTTTAATCAATGGAAAAATCTACGATTATGCTGTCAATCTCGGCCTTCAATATGCAGATCAAGCCTTTAGTGCGATTTGTAACATAGACACACCTTTTTCACGACACTTGAGATTTCTCGTGAATGGTTGCGTGGAAGGCCTCAAGATCTTTCGGGAGTATCATTTCTTTGACTTTTTACTCGAGCCCATTCAAACTCACCAAAATCTAACCACATTCCTGTTGAAACCGTACCCGTGGGCAAGATTGTCCCTCGAAGAGCTACTTTAATCCAAAAAGGAATTAACTTGTGTTTAAATTTATCGCAGAGCACTGGTATTCGGTAGATCCTTACACCACGAGTTATTGGGAATACAACTTAAGTGGGAAAGTCTGTAATTATTTGATATCAGATTGCAATATGTGCCTTGATTGTATATTTCTCTCTTTTCTCTTTCGATGAAATGGAGATTGTGTAAACTAAAAGAACTATTTCAAAGAGCAGAATTACATATTAATCAAATGTAGAAAGAAAGGAATTTAGGAATACTTATCTATTAAAACAGGGTGAATTGTATGTTGTTTCAAAATATTATGTACGTAGTTTATCTTGTGGCTTGTTATTTGATTGCGTTGAACGTCTTGCGGAAAAATCCAAAAAACCGAGAGAATCAGATGCTCTGTACATCTTTTATCCTGTTAGGATCATTCGGCACGTGCATCCTCATATATAGCATATTTAACCAAATAATCATCATCCTCATTTTCTCGCGTCTCGCCTATATTTGTGCAGGATTTAGCATGTACTTGTTATATCTCGTTTTCGGTACCATAGCTCACTCGAAAGAATGGCGCCGGACGCATTATGCACTTTATCTCGTGATCCTTGTCGTATATTCCATTGTATTCTTTGCGTGGCCAGGAGCAGTAGGGGTTATAGATCCTGATCTACCCTTAACCTACATCAACGAGGTAATGCTTGGAATAATTTTCTTTTTGGTAATATTTTTTCTCATTAACACGTTGGTTTATCTCTGGAAGTACGGGATTGTTAAAACGGAAGGAAAACGTAAGGCAAGGATGAAGGAAGTCTTTGTAGGTGTTCTACTTTCACTGATAGCCTTAGTATTTGGTGGAATAGAAATTATCTTCCTTGGTAATATCGTACTATATCTCCTCCTTGATGGACTATTTTTAGCGACTCTTGCACTAAGCATCTTCATTATCGGTCGAGGGTTTATTAAATCATCCGAATAAGCACCTCGAATAATTATTTCATTCCTTTTATTTCCAACGAATCCTATTTTATTCGTTACTACTACGATAATCCCTTTAAAGATGTGAACAAGGGATATTAGGATGAAGCGTAATGAAGTGCCCTTATACTATTAATAATTGAACCTTTTTTCAATAACTTATAAAAGTCTATAAGAGAGAAGCATTATCTAATGAACCCCCATTTTTTACCACGCCTTAGAACGATAAAAATCAATCCTAGAAAAAATCGATTAAAAAAAACTAAAAGTATGATGGTCTTTCGCGACGAAAATCGACAAAACGAACCGGCATTGGGAAAGGGTTTAAATTCTTCTGGGTGAAATGTAATGCATGGTTCTCTCGTGCGAGAAGATTTTTCCCCGTTTCCATGGCACAGTGAAGGAAGTCACCTTTGCCGAG
>MBAA01000179.1:19009-19339 GCA_001940655.1 Promethearchaeota archaeon CR_4 | reverse complement strand
GGACGAATATCCGCCCCGAGCGGCCAATTGTGAATCATTGTGAAGCTGACCTTGGCATTCTTTTTTACGTAAAATTCCGAAATCCCCATATGCATGGCCCGCTCGATGCCGTGTTTCGTGGAGCACCCCGTGATGATGTTTAATTCGGACCCCTCCTCGGCGATGATAATGTTATGAACACGTTGTTTGGCGCCCTCAACGTCAATATACAGGCACGCTTGCAATGGGAAAATCTCCTTCACACCGGGTTTGGCTCGGATAAAATATCCGAGAGTGGGACCTTCGACCAAAGCTATTTCTGCCGTAAACTTGTCTGCATCAGCAGCAACG
>MBAA01000179.1:17802-18986 GCA_001940655.1 Promethearchaeota archaeon CR_4 | reverse complement strand
CCACTTGTATTTCTTTAATGCCTCGTAGGTCGGTAAAATTTCCACGTTGGGACTTTGGGTGCCGCAGAACGACACGGTATCCCCCGTTTGGACATATGTACCAGACCTATCCTTACCTGAAGTGTCTACCCCCACGTTTAACAACCACTTCGATTCCTCCGTAGGAACCTCCTCGAGTGAACGCCACTGCGGTGCCTTCTTGTTTCCTTCCTTATATGTGCTAGTATCTACGTCAGAACCAAGGGCAGGTTTCTTTTCCTTGGCCTTAAAAGCTTTCTCGCGAGCTTCAACGACCATAGTAACTCGCCTCTAGCTTTGAAGCAGTTTCCCCAGTGCAGGCCGCACATTCCTTCATACAACCTTCAAAGCCGGTTTTCTTGATGGAGTTCATAATGGTTTCTGCGCGCCCGGAGCACTGGACTCGGCCGTGGAGCATCACGTGGGCGCGATCAATGTACCCGAGGAATTGGAGGATGTATCCCAAGTGTGTGATGATCAAGCCGGATCGTTTCTGTTGACTTGGTTTGAGATCCCGCTCGAGTAACTCGCGCATGACCCTACCCAGCAACTCTACATTTTCCACGTCTACACCTGAATCCGGTTCATCGAAAATCAAGAGTTTTGGTTTCAGTGCCATCATCTGCATGATCTCGGACCGCTTGACCTCCCCGCCGCTGAAGCCCTGATTGACGCTCCGGTTCAATTGCTGTTCGGTTATTTTCATGCGAGCTGGTAACACGCAAAACTCGTCCTCTGCATCCGTGCAACCCAAGGCGTGCGTATCTGTATCCCACCCCTGTAAATATTTGACGCGCTGTTCCGCACACACTTGGAGGAGCTTGCCCAATTTCACACCCGGAACCGCGGGGGGATGTTGGAAGAGAACCCCGATGCCTCGGCGCACCCGCTCGTAGGTAGGGAGGTTGCTAATGTCTTCCCCTTCGAAAAAAATTTGCCCCTTCGTGACTTTGTAGTTCGGGTAACCGAGAATAGCATAAATCAAGCTACTTTTCCCTGCACCATTGGGTCCTAAAAGCACGTGGGTCTCTCCCGAGGGAACATAGAGGGAGAAGTCCTTAAGAATTTGGTTCCCGTCCACTTCCACGGTAATGTTACGCACATCGAGCATAGAATCGTCTCTAACTGGTAGCACTGAATAGAATAAGAAAAAGAAACTGGCTTTG
>MBAA01000179.1:17279-17775 GCA_001940655.1 Promethearchaeota archaeon CR_4 | reverse complement strand
AATTCGTAGATTTTCTATATTGATTAAACGAAGCACTTGAATATATATTTTTGACTCTTATGACCGAAAGTGCGGGTAATCACCCAGTTCCTCGTATGAGGGATCATCCAAAAATTCTTAGTTAGAAGATTGGTTGCTATTGCATCCTGTTCAATCTCATCACCGGAAAAAGAATCCCGAATTTTCCTTGAAAAAGTTCATAAAACACCCATACATCGACCAAATTCGTGATAAGTATTTTGCGTGACTGCCGAATTAGGTGTATTTATCAAGGGGCGTAATCCCCAAGAATATAATTAACGTAATTGGTTTCCTCCTGATATGTCTGATTTAGAAAATTTCATTTACTTCTTTAGTCAAAGCGGGGAAGGTGTGAACAGTCATACAAAAATGTCACAAAATCGGTCATCTAAAATGTCACGTTGACGTGACTGTTCGTTTGTCAGCGGTCACGAGAAATGACACGCTTTTTTTCCAGAACTTCTTCCCAGACTCG
>MBAA01000179.1:16149-17233 GCA_001940655.1 Promethearchaeota archaeon CR_4 | reverse complement strand
ACCAGCAAAAGTGGGCCGCCCCAACTATCGCGGCATCGCTGTCCGTCAGCAGAAAGACCGTCTACCGCTGGATCAAGCTCTACGGGGATAAAAGATCCCGGTACTGGGCGGGCACGCGGTCCACGAGGGCTCGGCTCAAGACCTTTGGCCAAGACACACGGGACCGCGTCAGGGAGTTGAAAGACGAGGTTCCCGCGCGCTCCGCAGTCGCCATCCTCGCGCTGTTACGCCAAACACACGGGAACAAGTGTCCCTCCATAGAAATTGTGCGCCGCATCCTGCGGGGTCTCGGGATATCCCGTGGCAAACCCCGAGACCGCAAGGGGTACGTCAAATTCGAGCGTGAATTTCCCAACGACCTCTGGCAAGTCGACTTCAAGGGCGAGGATCGCATCGGGCACCTGGGCAAGCTGTCCCTGCTGGCGATCATTGACGATTGCTCGCGATTCGTGCCCGCTGCGCGTTGACGTCCCGACCCGAACGAGTCCCACGTGATCCTCCTGCTCCGCGAGGCGTTCGAGAAGCATGGCCTGCCTCACGAAATCGCCAGCGACAACGGACGGCAATTCAGGGGCTTGTATGGCGGGCCCGCGACCCGATACGCCCGCTTGTTCGGCACCCTCTGGGTACGGATCTTGTACCACGCCCCTGACCACCCGCAGACCAAGGGCAAGCTCGAGCGGTGGTTTAGCACCGTGATGTCTGGTTTCATGCCAGAGGCGCAGCACCTCGCCGCCACGCGCCCGGCCTTGACCCTCGCTCAATTCAACCAGAAATTCGCGGAGTGGCTCGAGTGGTACAACTCCCGGCACCCCCACTCGTCCCTCGGCCGCCAGGCGCCCGCGGATGTCTATCACGACTACCTGCGGAGGGTGTTTCGCCCCCTCGCCGTGGTGGTCAACTGGGACGCGTGGATCGAGGTGTTAGAAGAACGCAAGGTCTTCAAGAACAACCGCATTAGCATCAGTGGCAAGAGTTACACGCAACCGTCCGGGTTTGTGGGTACCCGCGTGCAGTTGCGCAAGCTCGAAGACCGGTACGAGATTACTGCAGCAGGCGCGATCGTCGAGACGTTCTACAAATC
>MBAA01000179.1:11481-16139 GCA_001940655.1 Promethearchaeota archaeon CR_4 | reverse complement strand
GCCACGAGTAGTCACTTTGTCGAACGCGTGATCTCTAAAAACGGGACTTTCAAGTTCAAGAGAAAAGTCTACTATGTCGGTTACAAGCACACTTTCCTGGCGGTAAGGGTACAGTCAGCAGCCAGCGGGAACGAAATCCTCGTTTACGCGGGTGATGTTCTTCTCGCGCGCTTGAGCTTCAGCGACGGTTCGGCATACTAGCTAAAATCCAATTCCCCAGTAACTCTCCTTTTTTTAAAATCCGTGGAACACCGCGATCGTCCTTTTTAGGAAAAAAATCCGTGAGACACGCGCGGGACATTTTACGCGACCGAAAGTGGGACAAATTAGGTGACTATTAACACAGGGAAGGATTAAATTAAGAATAAAAAAAAGCGGATTATCTAGGAAGAGTTTGAATCACTCTACTTTTTTGAGGCGATTGAGTTTTTTCCGGACTAGAATGCCCGCCGCAGCCGCTCCGAACGCGATTAGAGCAAACGTGGGGTAACTTGGGATGCCGCCTCCCTGGCGAGTAATAACCGTCCAAGCCTGATCAATTCCATTGGTGACATACATATTTAAATCTTTAAGGACGCCATTCGAATCATACGTTCCATTCACCATGACCAAAACAAAAAACCAAAACGTCACGTTAATAGTCTTATTCGCGGTGTTTTTGTTAATAACGAAATAATCACCCGCTAACAATCCCTCCATAAACTCATCGGAGGCATTCGTGGTGGTTTCCAAAATATCTCTATTCATATATATTATTGTCGCATTCATTGTGGCATTTTCCGTTATGACGTGCGAATTGATAGTGGCATTGCCGTTATTATCTGTCACGAGGTCTACCATATAAGTCATATCATAGGTTCCAACTTCAGTTGTGTTTCCAGTGATAACTTTCTTATATTGGAAGGTATCACCGCGTTTTACTCCGACATACGTGGAAGCCGCGGCACCCATCGTATAGCTGACAAAGGTGAAGAGTGCGAGACAACCCAGCACCATCGCGATTTTCATTGTTCTGTGCATATTTTATTCCTCATTTTTTCTGAATCATCCAATATTGGTATTGCTTACATTTCGTGCAATTATACCTTTAAAAAGTTTCTGTAACCGATCGAGAACTAAAGTGATCTATTAAGAACCCCCTAATGGAGGGCGTACCGGTTTGAAGAGTCACTCGTTCAAACATTGTAGAGTATAGACTCGTGAACTTTTAACACTACCTTCTGTAAAATCGTGATCCACTCTTTGGTATATCATCTTGGTTTCCGTTATCCGAATATCTTAGTTTCTCAATGCAGTAAATTAAAAAACAATACCCGCAAAACCTAGTTACTAATTAAATCAATCTTAGGATTTTTCACATCTGTTGACTTTTTTCAAAGTCAATCCATAGCTAAGAGATCCTTTTGCATTAACAATGTGATTTACTGACTTTAAAAAGAGTTTGTTGAACTCCGACAAGTTTACGAGAAGGGATTTCGCGGGCGTTGCTGGTTTTCGTTGTGTGAGGATTTTGGGGGTTGTCGGTGGAGGTTTTTCTGTGAATTGGGGTTATTTCCCCGGGTCTTTCTTGGTTCAAAGGCTTTCTCCCGCCATTTTTTCTCCCACGCCTTAAATCCGGTCTTGACGTACTTCTCCCGCTCGGTTGGATTGCGCGCCACCCAGCGGAACAACACGAAAAAGCGGTCCTTCCCGCTCTGGGTGGTCAGTTTCGGGTCATCTACCCCCAGAGCGCGAAGTTTGTCCACCACCCATTGTTCCACGGCTTCTTGGAGTGGTCCTTCGATGAGGGCATCTGAATAGGTATATCCCGTTTCTTTCAACCACTCGCGAGTTTGGTCAAATACGTTGCCCCGGCAGAGTTGGATTTGTTCTTCTTTTCCAATCTTCCATTCTACGAACATTTCTTGAACATAACGCCGCGTTTCCGCAACAGGACTCTTTTGCGACCAGAGGGGCTCGCAGAAATGTTGTAAACCAATTTCTTTGAAGGTAATCTCCCCCGTCTCCACCCGGCGAAACCCAATGACCGCAGGGCCCACGATATCCCCAGTCCCTGCATCATCGATCTGAATGACCAAGTCTAATACCTCGTTAATTGTTAGTGATAATTCAAATTAAAATCTCATCGAATATAGCCAATCCGAAAGAAGAAAAGAATTTAGGTTTTTTTCAGGGAGGTAGTGGAAGAGAGTCCCTTAAAATATTCCAGAAATTTGGGTAATGATGCTTCGGGTACCACTTCTACATGCCCGAGGAGGTTTGCCCCCACATAAATTTGGGCCATTTTCTCGACCAGAAGCGCCGCCTTGATCGTTTTTTGCACGTCCCGACCACAAGCTACAATGCCATGATTGGTAAGTAGACAGACGTTTCCTTCACCCATAGCTTCGAGTGCGTTCTTTCCCAGTTCATCGGTACCGGATTGGGCGTATTTCGCGAGTCGGATGGGTCCCCCGAGGAATATCACCATTTCCTCAAAAAGTACCGGGATTTCCATTTTGGCGACCGATAGCATACTCGCATACGGCGAGTGGGTATGAATCACGCAATTAACTTTGGAACGCGCTTGGTAGATCGCCACGTGGAGGCGGTATTCGGAGGAAGCAGGACGCCCCTTGCTGAGCTGAGTACCATCAAACTTCATGTACACGACATCTTCAACATTAAAGGTCTCATAGTCATTTTGTGATGGCGTGGTGAAGAACTCGTCCGCTTTCTTCACCCGCACGCTGACGTTCCCTTCTCCAAATTGCACGAGTCCATTTTCGTAGATAGGTTTCGCGCCATCCACGACTTGCCGGCGGTAATTCGCATCTTCTGCGGGGTCCATATACACTGAAGTTTTAGAAATCCAATAAAACTTTGTCTCAAGGTCTCCGCCCGTTAGGAACTTTTTTTACATCGATTTGAAATTACAGTCTCCCTTACTAACAGGAATTGAATTGATTTTACTTTACTATTTCTTGGTGTTTATTAATTGAGTAGGAACTTGGGGATATGATAATAATCGATTCACTTGATTCTCTGTCAGTCGTGCACGAATGACGAGCGGGGAATCCTTTTTAAGGTGTATGGTGATTTTCCATGGGGGTAAGTGAATACCGGCTAGAACTATGAATAAACCAACGAGTAGTATAAATGTAATGACGCCTAGCCAAAGCAACCACTTCTTGGGGTCATGCTGCACGTCTATGCGGGTAATTTGGCCATAGGGGAGATAATCCGGGGAGTGATATATCGAACTTAAACGGATGTGCTGTTTCGCGTTGTTAAAAGTAATTGATTCCCCAAACCTCTGTCCTCGAAACTTGAAGGGGTCAAACATAGTAATTTTGAGGGTATCACCAATGTGGTTATCGGGACTCATACCTTTCACTTCATAGTTAAGTTATTTTGTATTTATAACAACCAACACAAAAGAAATCTCCTAAATTTTGGTGAAACAGTCGGTATATCTCTTTAAAGCAGGTAACTAATGATAAAAAGAATGGTATTAAAAGTGCCGTGGGTGACGATGGGAGCAATTAAATTATAACGCCGCGACCACGTTAAAAGAGCAAAGAGGAGACCAAGCGACAAATAATAAACCCAGTTGACCGCGAAAGTGACCCATGGCACGACACCTGGGAAGACATGGTAGAGCATAAACGCGCTGGCGCTGAGCACCGCCCCGAGTTTTTCCCGCCGGGGAAAAAGATCCCGGAAGAGAACACCCCGAAAGAAAAATTCCTCGCAGAAACCTACGAGGCAATACTGCCCCGCAATCGCGAGTGTAATTCCCACGGGAGAAAAAGTTAGTGGTGTGAAGTCAATTGCTCCTTCCCATGCTTCCTGAAAAATTTGAACCCCAAAAGTCGCTGTCACAACTTCTTTCATGAGAACCAAGATACCCTCCTTAATGAAGATAAATGCACACCCAACACCGAGCCCTAACAGAAGTTGCAATGCAACCCAACGCATCGTCTTATTCTCGGGGCGATCACCCCAAAAGGTCCTAGCGAGGGAATGCTTCCGTCCCTTCACGATGAGTATACCCCCTGCCAAGAAAAGCAATTCAAAGAGGAGAAGCGCCAGATAATCCCATTCAGAAGTGGTTCCAGCCACTAGGGAACGACCCCGAAAAGAAGTTGAATTAACGATCGCGCGAGATCTCTGACCCAAACATACCAGAGATCAAACATTGGTGCGAGGAGGAGGATTATCCCGATAATTCCCACGCCCAATACCACGCCTAAGAGGGTGTCCGAGGGGAAATGACTCCCGAGGTGGATTCGCGAGAACATTATGAGAGGTAGGATTGCGATAAAGAGGATCAGGTACCAGCCGCCCCCCAGGGTTGTAGCCATTACCCAGCTATAAAAAATCCATTGCGCGCAATGTCCGGACGGGAAGGAAGGGTCTGTCACGTAGTAATCTCGGCTTGAGATGTCAACATACTTTTGGTGAGGTCGCTGGCGGTAGATGACGTATTTGAGGGGGATAAGTACAGATCCTGAAACGAGGAAAGCCGTAAAGAGCTGGGCGCAAAAGTAGAGGAGGGTCCTTGCTAATTCATGATATATTGGAAATGCAAAATAAAAAATCATCCCGAGTATCCCACACGCGAGACCAATGACTACCCAAAAAGGCGTGCTGCCAACGTGGGATACTACCTTGAG
>MBAA01000179.1:8715-11434 GCA_001940655.1 Promethearchaeota archaeon CR_4 | reverse complement strand
CCCGCTTATCCCAGTCGGCAATCTTGGAGAGCACGCCTTAACACTCTCCTCAGGATTTAAAAATATTCGCCGCGAGAAATTTTCGTCTGAGAAACTCATTTAAAACCGCGTGTCATGTACTGCCTTAGGTTCCTTATGGGCACGAAAAAGCTAACCGAGAAGGACACGGAACACGTAGCGATGCTCGCTCGCATCCAGCTCACACCCGAGGAAATCACGTCCTTCACTCAGCAACTCAACAACATCCTCGATTATTTCAAGAAACTCGAGGAAATCGACACGTCCGCCGTGGAACCAACCTACCACATCTTGGACCTCGTGAACGTGACGCGGCCGGACAAGGTGATGCCATCTTTACCCATCGAAGAAGCGCTCGCCAACGCTCCTAAGAAGCAGGAAAATTACTTCAAAGCCCCGAAAATCAACTGATTTTTTTTACATCAAAATTTCAAAAAAAAACCCTCGCAGGAAACTAGAGGGAAGAAAGTATAATTTAAACGCGTTGTGCGCGATTGTGCTTCTGCGCATTCATCGAGTTGGGTTGTCCACCGAATCGGTTGCCCAACGCACGGGCCTTGTACTTCTTGCGGAAACGGATGCGTGGGATTCGCTTGGGTCGCGCGTTTACGCCGGTCTTATCCACCTTGGGCGTTGCCGACCGGACCTTTCCTGCCTTTGTCATCGAACCGTGGGAGCCTGGCATTGTATCAACCTTAATTTTCGATCTACTTAATAGATAAGGGTTTCAATGTAAGAAAACTAATAAAATTTTCTAAAATCCGCAATTTCAGGCGGACTTTGCAACGGGATTCATTTCGTGAGAAAATGAATCCAACGGTTAACAAGATGTGACGTATCAATTGTTGGTTTAATATTATCTCCGGAACCTTATAGGGCGGAAATAGGTTGAATGGGTTACACGATAAAAAAAAGGTTTAGAAAAGGTCTCATTGGGATAAAATTACACCTGAGAGGATTCTCTTTGAGGAGAATTTTAAGACAGGTTTCCGGCAAGACTCGGAGGACTTCGTCCAATCACGTATAAGAAAGATTTAAAAGCTTGAAGTCTAATGATCGCGTATATAATCTTCAGATTTTCAGGAGAGTGAGCGAATTGGCTCGCAAGGAAAAAAAACAAACCATCCAATCGCGGATATTGAAAGCGAATTTAATTTTGATTCTTCTCCCAATGGGATTGTTGGGTATTTTTTCAATTACCCAGCTGAGTATTCTAGGACAAACCATCGGGCAAGATGGTCCATTAGCGCTCAAAGATGAGGGAGTGAATGCCCTCCAAGTGAAGGCAGTGGACGTGGGGGCTTACGTGAAGACGTATCTTTCTCAAGTTCTAGCCGATCTTGACCGCATCTCAAATTACGAACGTGATTTATTCAGTGGATTGATAAACATCACCGGGACAAGGCAGTCGTTTTATCAAGGCGGTACTCCTCCGATAACAACGCCGTCTTCACGTTACGCTTATGAAATTAACACTACATATTCGGACTATGTAAATGGAACTCTTCTTGATACACAAACAAGTGAACTCGTGAATAAATCCGCATACCTCGATTATGTAAGTGACGCTGTTTATAGAGGAAATGATGCGATTTATGTGGCAATCTTAATTGCATTCGACTTAAACATCTCCCGTGTATTCCCCTATATAAAGGGTGGTCGTTCCAGCACAACTAACATGACGAGCGCCCCCTGGTATGGTTTGGCGAAATCTAATCCAGATACCATTATTTACAATAAGACCTATTCTTCTGCATGGGCAGCGGGTGGTCGTCCTGTTCTTCTTGTTGCAAAGGCGGTAAAAAATACAACAGGCACCGTTCTCGGGTGCGTGGGTATCGAATTCGACTTGTCGACCCTGCGAGGAGAGATGGGTCAAGCGAAAGTACAAAAAACCGGATATACGATGCTGGTTGATAAGGATGGCGCTGCAATCGCCCATCCAGGTCTCACAAGTACGGTGGCATACCGGAGCGTCACAGATTTGGAAAACAACAATGCCTCCGTGGTAAATATAGTAAGTGCCATGAAAGATGGGCAAAAGGGGACAAATAATTTCACAAAGGGGATTGAAACATGGGCAATCGGGTATGCCCCTGTCGGGTTGGGGGGTTTCAGTGTGGCGAGTCTAGCACCTTTGTCCGAAATAATTTCTTCTGGAACTCAGCTTCAGCAAACCTTAGCATCCCTCAATGGCCCGATGCTTGCCGTTTTCATTATCATCTTAATTGGCATTGTCGTGGTCATTGGTTATCTGGTTGTTGCGATGTCTCGCCGCGTCACGCGGCCGATCACCGATCTCACTGCTTCCATTGAAGGGATGGCTCGCGGGAATTTAACGCAAGAAATTGCGATCGATGCGAAGCATAAAGGGGACGAGATCGGTAAACTCGCTCAATCTTTCCAGGCCCTTCTTGTAACCATGCGGTTAGGTAATGAGAAATATTATCAAGGCGATACATTCGTGGCGTTCAAGAATTACGCGGCCGCACTTGAACTCTTCAAGACAACGAATAACATCAAGGGACAAGGTATCTGCCTGAATAATTTGGGAAACATTTACCGCGACTGGGGGGAATATACGAAGGCCAGGGAAGCATTTGATGGCGCGATTCAGGTCGCAAAAGCTGAGAATAACCTCTCTGGATTGAGTTCCCGCCTTAACAACCGCGGTCTCCTATCCTTAGCCGCCAGCGAGTGG
>MBAA01000179.1:8442-8681 GCA_001940655.1 Promethearchaeota archaeon CR_4 | reverse complement strand
GGCTCGATGAAGAAATGCAAGCGGAAGATCGTGTTGCCACCCGCAAACGGAATCTGGGAGTGCTCAACTTCCTCCAAGGGAAAGAAGAACAGGCTCGAAAGTCCATTGAAGAGGCCCTCGAGATCGACACACGGCTTGGTGTGAGGGCGGGGCTCGCGGAAGATCACTTCCAGCTTGGACGTCTTGCCCTGAAGGCAAATAATATAAATGGGGCGGAAACACACTTCACGACCGCCTTA
>MBAA01000179.1:3532-8304 GCA_001940655.1 Promethearchaeota archaeon CR_4 | reverse complement strand
AATCCAGAACATTGAATTTACACCCTACCAAACAGCATTCTACGATGCATTGGGCACGGCGATTGACGACTTGAAGGACACCCCAGTTGGATTCCAGCATTGGGTTGTTGCTTTGACGGATGGGCAAGACAATAGCAGTAAGCGGTTTACTCCCAAAACTTTGGCGAAATACATCAAGGATCTGAAATTCCCGCTCAATTTACTCCTCATTGGTGTGGGGCAGGAGTTGCGGAACGTGTTCTACGATATGAATCTCATAGTCACAGCCGCGCCGCGCGGCAAATATATTCCGATCTATGCCGAAACCAACCTCGCGCAGCAGATCGAGGGGGCCTTCAAGCAGGTGCAGGAAATCCTCGCATCCTCGGAAATTGAAGGATTCACCCCGGAGGAAAAGTAGGAGGCGAACAACATGGTTTCCATCCACAAACCCCGAACCATTCGCGAGGGTATACTGGTCGCCTTCGCAGTCTTTGCCATCATCGCATTAGGGAGCGTTGCGGCTACTGCCGGTATTTTCTCGGGCGTCATCGGAACAAATACCTCTGACCAAACAAGCGCAGCCCTAACCGCTACAGTCCAGTATGACATGCAAAACAAGACTTATGACTACGCTCGTAACCTCCAAGCGCAATTCAACAAGACTGCAAGAGACTTGGATAGCATTGCAGAGGCAGTCGCCAACGTGTTCTCGCCTAACTTTGAATTTGGATACCGGCGCGCATACTACCACGTGGATTTTTTAGAAGCAGGAACTTGGCTCTTAGATGGAACGCAGTTACTCGTAAACACGAGCTATCCATATAATGTTCCCCCAGATGTGACTTATAATCCCAAGATCAAACAAACTGCATCTGCAAGTTATTCCGATTACCTGTTATATTACGACACATACCAGGCAATGGGAAAGGATGAGACTAATTTTACGGGGCCACACGGAGATCTCATTAACCGGACATCTCATCTTGATCCAATCTTTCGGGACATTCTGGCATCCAATCCTGCCGCTGCGTGGATTTACATCGACTACAAGATCGGGATCCAGCGCACTTTCCCATGGTCCCACACAGATGAAACAATTTTCGGACATACCGCTGCAGATCGGAATGATTACAAGACGGGAGATTGGTATGTGAATGCTCATGCTGCGACCGGGAAAGTGGTCTGGACTGACCCAGAGATCGACGAATATATTGGGTGGTTCGTATCCGCGTCTCGCGCCCTCTATAACGGTACCCCAATTGAGCAGAATTTTATCGGATGCGTGGGGATCGATTTTCGTCTCGATGTCCTCAACGAAACTGTTGGTAACATCAAACTCTATAACAATGGGTACGGGTTTCTCATCAATAAGGAGGGCGCAATCATATCCCACCCGAAGGTCATTTTTGACCCCGAGGTTGAGGAACCTGCCCAGATCGAGGACGTGGAAGACATTTTCGGAACGGGGTCATTGAAGATTTCAGTAAATACGATGACTAGCGGGAAATCGGGGATCGCCCCTGTTAGGAAGGATAACGCGAACTATTATCTCGCATATGCCCCCGTCACTTTAAGTGATAATAGTAACTACACACTCGGTATCATCGTACCCCAAGAAGAAGTTCTCGCGCCGGTTCGGGTTCTGGAGGGAAAAATCCTCCTCAATCTAGGCATCCAGCTGGGCATCATCTTCGGGATCCTTGGGATTGTATTGGTTGCCGCTATCTCAGTAGGTGTCAAGACATCGGACTCCATCGTGCGACCGATCACGAAACTGACCAATCTTGCCCTTCAACTCTCCACGGAAGATGTCAAGAAGACTGCCGTTGAAACACTAGACGCCAATTTTGACCGTGACCTTGGTGCCAAGGAAGACGAGATCGGATCCTTAGCAAGGTCGTTCAAGAACCTAGTCAAGATGGTGCAAGAGGAAGGAAAGACAGACAAAAAAGGGGCGGGGTCAAAATTCCCGTCACCCGAGTGATCCACATTTTTTCCCCCATTTTTTTATGTTTAATGTTTAATTCTGAAAACGGATAATATGGAATTGACGGTGCCATGCCTGCGAATAAAGTCTCCTTCAAGGTGCTCTGGACTCGGAAAGCCGCGAAAAGAGTATACGCGTGTTCTATCTCGAATCTAATGGGGGACGAAAATCCAGAGATCATCGTGTGTTCATTCGACGCGACAATGCGCGTGTACGACCTTAAGGGAAACGAGCTCTGGTCCACAGAGTTTTCGCCCGAGATTACCGCCTTTATCGCTGCACCGATCACGAAAGATGTGGGTGTCGAGTTACTCTCGGGGGATGTCAATGGGATCGTGCGATTGATGAGCAAGCAAGGCAACCTCCTATGGCAAGTGAAACTCCGATCCCCCGTCATCTGTGTAGACACAGGAGATATGACAGACGATGGTAAGAAAGAGATCATTGTCGGTCTCCAAAACCAGAAACTCCTCGTCTTAGATAATATGGGCGCCATCAACGGGGAATTTGAATTGCCGGAACCCATCGTGGGATGTACTGTGGGACGCCCGGCAGAAAATGTCCTCGCCCCACTCTTTGTCGTGTTGAAGTCAGGACGGGTCATCAGCGTTGATCACACAGGCCAGTGGCAAGAAAGATTTGCTTTAAAAGAAATCCCAACCTGTATCACCTCCCTCAAGTTTCGAAGCATGCAGGCCCTTGCGGTGGGCACCAAAAGTGGGTTGTTGAAGGTTTTCGACCTTGATGGTAACGTCCTCGGAGAAAACAATTTAGGAGAGAAGATCCGTTGCGTTAACCGGGAAATTCGCCCCCCTCGGTCTGAAACTTCCATGCTTGTTTCAGTAGGAGCGGGTGAGCGCCTAATCTTGTTTGAAATACAAAAAATAACCTCCGAGGTCGAAAAACTTCTGGAACCCATCGCTGCTTCTACCCCTAAAATGATCGGAAAACCAGCAAGCAGGAAAGTCACCAAACTTCTAACTTCCCAACCCGTTACGCCGGTACCTGGTGTAATTGCACGTCAAGATTCAATTACAGAGCGTAAGGGTGGCCAGCTGGAAGGAACAAGTTACGAGACAGATACGGGGAGCGATTGGAAATATAAATTCTGTCGGGGATGTGGCAAGGCAATCTCACCCGAACAACGGCAGCGTCTCTTGGATGGGTACCGATCGTTCTGCGAGGTCTGCGGGATACCACTTCTCCCATCAGATGACGAATCAATCTAGGAAAGACTATTTCGTTCTATAGGAATAGGACTAGTTAGGTAGTTCCACAGTATGGGCAGAATTTAGAGTCCCTGTTCACGATCATGCCACAGGCAAAGCATACTTTCTTGTCAGGAGGAACCTCTGTGGGAATATTTGCTTTCGCAAAGGGATCATTCGCAGGATCAATTATCGTTCCGGTTTTTTTTTCCTCTGCATTTGCTTGATCGGCGAGTTCTTTGAAATATTTCTGGGCAGGGGTTAATTCTGCGTTCGCACCAGGACTCTTGCCGCCAGCTTGACCAGGAGTGGGAGAGGAAGCTCCCGCGCCAGGGGCGGGAGTGGCTGGAATTTCTTTGAACCCGTCTGGTATTGCCATCAACCAGTCTTGGATGGATTTCCCTTCCTTGGTGGCAGGAGTATCATCGCGGAGTTGTCCTAGTGTTGCTTGAAGGTTCGTAGCACCTCCCGCGCTCCTAGAGGATATTGTTTCGCCCCCCATTTTCGGTTCTACTGGAGAGCTTGCAGGAGCTTTCGGTGGAGAAGGAAGCTCTTGTATTTCCAGTTTCTTGGATGGTGGCGAGGGCGCCGCATATAGATGTAATTCATCCCTGAGTCGTTTGACTCGCTGTATGATTCCCTCGACCCGTTGCTCAATCATGCGCCGCAACGTGAAGTCTGATTGTTTTTTGGCGAATGCCAGGGCGAATTCCGCAATCTTTATCCATACATCAATGGAACCTGCCGGATCACTTTTTTCAATGATCTTGGCCCGGTCCACGGCGCTTCTGAGCGTTTTATTAAAGTCTGCGAGGGTGACCATTCCCATCAAGTCCCAGATCGCGGCCTGCCATATTAAATTAAGCGGAGTCCCTTTGTTATCGAGTCGATAATCTATTTAATACTCTGTTGGCAAAGTTCTTATCGGTAATGAAAGGTTCGTATTGAGTATTTATTCTCTGGAGTATTTTGCAATGTCGCAACAAAACCAACCACTCAGTCACGCCGAGGAATTATCACTTAACGACCTCTTTCAGAAGTTGGGATGGGTCTCCTCCCCCCGCCTCCAGGACGATTTCCGTTACTCGGTGAACACCGACAAGGTTTGTAGCTTGACCGCGAGGAAAAATATCACTTTACCTGTAAGAACATTTAAACCATGGGCAGTTGTGTCATTCAAATCCTCCTTAGCCTTCCAAATTCGCTTTGTAAATGATGAAACTTATAATCTATTGAATTACATAACTGTAAATCTCCAGAATGTCACAAAAAAGGCACAATTGGATCACAATTTCTTCTTGGAGGGATTGGAAGGTAAGTTAACCCGGGCGCTCGAAGACTTTGTCCCCGATGGGGCATCTAGTGATGCGGAGCAAACCTACTCAAATTTACTCCGGGTGAACCTATTGAATAAATACAACAAGTTCGGGGACATCCACACCTCTTATATAACAGAACTTTCTAATATATGCGAGCAGGCACACATCAAACCGACATTCTCCCTTCCGTGGGAATTGAAGGAGGGATATCCTGCGTTCCGCCATGAAAATGCCCTCTTTTTTACAAATGATGAACAAGATGAATACTTAATTGTT
>MBAA01000179.1:2627-3519 GCA_001940655.1 Promethearchaeota archaeon CR_4 | reverse complement strand
TCACGTTCTTCCACGATGTTAAAGTTAAACGGGTCCTCGTACGGTCGTTTTTCGAAAGTCACTCTCCTTATATCCTCCTCGCGGTGTGGAAGGATATGGATTTTAAGCTCGCAGACCTCATTACGGCATGGATTCAATTCACTCGCCAGCAATTGACGAACTTGACTGCATTCGTGGAATTCCAGGATTTCGACAAAAATATCCTCCAAGAAGTTAATTTGGAGAAGAGATTGGTGGAGAGGGGGATGGATGCCGTCTTTCCGCTGAGTTCTCTCGCTTTAGATAGTCGGATGGCAGGAAAAATCGCGGTTCCAGACTGGCGGTTATTACACAAACCACCGATCTCTTTTGATGAACTGGAAGCTGTGCACAAGTACCAACAGGGAGTGCTAGCAAGTCGCCAAGGCAAGTATCGAGATGCCATTACTTTCAGCGTGGATGCCCTCAAGGGATTCAACCGTTTCGGTCAAAAGCAAGGTGTGCTCCTCACGTTGCTCAACCTGAGTTACATCGCCAAGAAAGGTAAGAAATTAAATGAAGCAGAAAAATATCTCCGGGACGCGCTCGAACTCTGCAAGGGCGGAGAGATTGCAGACAACATCATCACCCAAGTTCAGGAAATGCTAGGGGAGATCAAGCTGCTCGTCAATCAACCAACGGAGGCGATAAATCATTTCGAGATTGCTACTCACTTCCTCGAGGAGCGAGTTGACAAGGAACCTCAAATCTATGGAAAAATTGCGAAACTCAAATTAAAGCTCCTCCGGGGATACATAGCCGCGGGAAATTTTCCCCAAGCGAAGCTAACATTGAAAGAAGCACTAGGTTATGCTAAAGATCACCTAAAAGACGCTTCCGAATTCAACGAATTTATGATACATTACTACACTGA
>MBAA01000179.1:0-2621 GCA_001940655.1 Promethearchaeota archaeon CR_4 | reverse complement strand
TCTTTTAGCGGAGAAACGGGAAAATGCTTCCCAAGCGATTCTCGCCCTCCGGAAAGCTGCTGCACTAGAAAACAAGATCTCCAACAAACGCCTTCTTTTTAAAGTTCATTTTAATCTCGCCCGGTTAATCCTCATCCACCGGAAAAATGGGTCGTTTAGTCTGAAGGCCCTCCAAAAAGCAGAGGAAATCTTGGCCGAAAAGAAGGAGGAGAATATCTCCAAACTCATCCAAGTGTACGATTTGATGAGTGATGCTTACGAACTCTTAAAGGATGGCGAAACCGCCCGATCCTACAGCAAACAAGCCGCGGACTTGCGGCGGGCACTCCAGATCAGGGAGTCCAAGCAACATTCGTAATGGTTTTTTTTTCGAAACGAAATCTTTTTTGACAAAGAATTATGCTTTTTTAGAAAAACTAATGTGTTTCGAGCAAGTTAGAGTGATAAACGAGTTTTGAAAATCTCTTTCAAAAGTCGCTTTTTATTATGATTTTTCTTGCATTTTTGGAGGAGAAAGTCAAGAGGACTTGCGAACTCTTGTACATTCTTTTAAAACCCGTTTGATGGGACGCCAATACCGCGTGCGATAAATTCCCATCACGATCGTGACCGTAGGATATAGGAGCATCAGATAGATCGCAGATCCAAGTGTTGGTGGCGCAAACGCTAAGAACCCACCAGTTCCGGTAAAAAAACTCCAAAGCAAACCTGCTAGGATGGGAAGACTCAGGTTCCATACACCCAAGACGAGCGGAAACCGGAGGGATAAGATAAAACCAACCAACAATATCACCACTAAAACAGGAACAAGCCAATTCCCAAATTGCGTGAAATAATCATTCATAATGTAGGTTCCAGTCCAAAAGTCTGTCCCACTGAAATCTACCCAAGTCAGGGCGATAGCTAAATACAAGTTGAATCCATTAAGGAGGAGAATTGAAAAATCGAGAATCGCGTTACGGCGAACATTAGCAGGAAAAATTCCTTCCCAAGCGGTCTCAGCCCGACGGATCTCCTTCAGACGGTATCGAACAAGAATAAGAATCGGGCCGGCAATGGCGAATAATAAGAACCCCCAAATAATCGATGTCAACCAGGTTCCCAACTTGACTTGATAGACCGCTGACGTGAACACGGCGCCCGTTGTCGTGGTGACCCTGATGAAATACATCGTACGAGAATCTAGGACTGGCGCGGGGATCATAACACTATAATCTCCGGTAGAAGAGAGTACGGATGGAAGGCTATACCAGTACCGTCCAAGTAAGTCCACGTGAGCATATACCACTTCCACCCGCGCCACGGTTCCGATGGGGCACCCGATAGTGAAATTCACTTCAGCTTGTGTTCCGAGAACTCCCTCGAGGATAGAGAGACTCTCGAGTGATATCTGTGGCACATGAGGGTCACCAAAGAGCGTGGCATTCACCCAATAAAATGGGGTCGGGTCGTCCAAAGAAAAGACATGGTGCCCATTCGCCGTTATCGAGAGAGCGCGAGCAGGAGATTGCAACGCGCTAAAGGTAGCATTGAATGCCACTAGGTCGAAGAAATCATCAGTCGTACCGCAGAGGAGGAGCATAGGCGGGAAATCAAGTTCATTGATATAATAGAGAGGATCCCAAATTTCTTTCACCTGATCATAGACCTCCTCGAATTGGGGGTTATACCCGCCCGCCATAAGGCGGATGAACTTGCCTTCGGATTTCATCGATGTTAAAAAGTCTCCCGCGGCGATGCAACTAATGATGGCTTTTATTTTGGACCGGTAGATTGATCCAGCGATCATTGCGTTGAGACCCCCATATGAAATCCCTCCAATGACGAGCTGGGATGTATTCACGCCCTCTTGTGCTTCCAATACTCGAATGGCTTGGAGGGTTGCACAATTCGACAGGTACAAGTGGGAAGTCTCATTGTAGTGGTCTATGAAGGCGGTATTGTAGAAATTTGTGATGTTGGGAGTGGGGCCTCCCGACCGTCCATGTCCCGGATGATCGTAACACAAAACGATGAAATCCTGTACAGCAAAGGATTTGGCCCACGGTAGCGTTTCACTCGTATTCATCAAAAGACCATGCAAAAGGAGGATGGCCGGTACCGTTCCTAAGGTGCCCGACTGGTTATCTGGCAACACCAAGTACCCCCGCATCGTGAGATTTTCATCGGTGGAATTTGCAAAATTGAGACTCTCGAAAGAAACATCTTTGACGGTCAGGTTCTTGCCGTTCACCATCTCCGATGTGGTTGAATGTTCAGATAAGGTTAAGGGGAGAGCTTCAACCAGTGGTAACGTGTCATTCCACAATTGAGGTGAGGTGATGGTCGCAGAATGTGGAAATGAATTTGCTGGGGGTTGGTTTTCGGTTAAACCTGCAAATAGCCAAAATCCAAGGAAGGGTAAAATGAAAATGAAGATACAATAACATTTTTTCATCAATACATCATTCTAAGTTTTTAGAAGCAGAGGAGTGATTTTTCATTTTCATTATTTTTGAGCTGTGTTATACCAGTCAAAACAAGTATATATATAAACATAGATTTTGGAGATAATCTCTCTTGTTTTGTCGGACTTTAAAGCGAGATGGTGCGTGTTACGAAACCAGCAATGCAGGCAATAA
>MBAA01000106.1:2606-5275 GCA_001940655.1 Promethearchaeota archaeon CR_4 | reverse complement strand
AAACCCTTAAGACGTTAATCTACTACTCCACGCGCGGAGCACATATACTTTTAGCTAGTACGGGAATCTCCTCCCATACACCGTTCATCCCTTTAAAGGGAATATCATTCCTCAGAGGTGATCAACCTAACTCTTTACGGGCGTTGTGTCGGCGTTCCCACGAGGGGTGATGCCGAAAGTGATGCTTTGTTCCGTTTAATCCCAATGAATGATGTCCCTGAACAAGGGAGATTGAGGTTGGATCCATTCAGAAAGATTAAGGGATTACCAATTCCGTGGTTTCTTGTTATCTGGGCTAAATGTAGTAGACGAGGGTAATGAGCATATTACCTAATGTAGAACAAACCACTAAGATTGTAGGTAACCGGATTAGAAACCTGAATTGCGATTGCGGGCTTCATCGTATTTTCCAATATAGTCCGGGTATCTCCCCTTCGTTTTTCGAATGTAATCGTTCAGCGTTAAATATACCGGTCCCAAAAATGAGGGTATGGTGGAAGCTGAAGTCTCTACCTCGACTCCCCGAGAATTAAATGTTGTCGATACCACAATGGAGAAATATGTTTACGATCCACGTTTGCGGGAAGTTTTAGCTAACCGGTGTATCACTCACCTTATGCCCGTGCAGGTAGAGGCGATCCAACGAGGTTTATTTTACCGCCAGTCATTTTTAGTCTGCGCACCATCGGGATCCGGCAAGACACTCGTGGGAGAGCTGGCCGCAGCGATGGCTGTCTTGAATCGCCTTGGCAAGGCTGCGTATTTAGTTCCATATCGAGCCCTCGCGGCCCAGAAGATGGCAGAATTTGTGAAGGCTTATGGTCCATACGGGGTGAAGGTGGTGTTGGCGATGGGGGACGAGGACGTGTCGGATCAAGAGCTCGCGGCAGCAGACATCCTCGTGACTACCTTCGAAAAGATCGATGCTGCCCTACGCAACGCTAAAACGCAGATGTGGGTCAAGCAGTTAGTTACTGTGATCGTGGATGAAATTCACGAGATAGGGGAACTTGGTCGAGGGCCCCGCCTGGAATCATTACTGGTCCGTTTATTCCAGCAAGTCACCCACGTGCAGGTTGTGGGCCTATCAGCGACCGTGGGAACCCCCCAAGAATTCGCGACGTGGTTAGGCACACTCGGCACGCCTGTGGAGCTGATCTCCTCTGAAACTCGCCCCGTTCCCCTTAGCTACGATATTGTGGTGGATGCACGGAAGGATAAATTTATCTCGCGAGAGGTTGGCAAGGTATTGGGCGAGGAAGGCCAAGTGTTGGTGTTCGTAGCCACACGCAAAGAGGCGGAACAGCAAGCAGGTAAGCTCGCACGCCTTTGCCAGCGACACCTATCGGAGACCGATCTCGACAACATTCAAAAACAGTGCGAACGATTGGAGAAGGTCAGGGGTCATAATCCGAATCTCCGAGAGTACTTGCAAGCAGGAGTGGGGTTTCACCACGCAGGTCTTGATAAGACCGAACGACGAGTAACCGAGAAACTTTTCGGCATGCGTGCTATCAAGGTCGTTTGTTGCACCACCACGCTCGCCGCCGGCATTAATACCCCTGCTCGAGTTGTTATCTTGCGGGGCATTGAAATGAAGAAAGCTCCCAAGAAGGCAATTCAAAAAAGTGGAATGCATGGCCTTCCCTTGCCATGGCTCGAACACTTCTCCTACATGTATGCGTTTATCCCTTTCCCGCCCAATCAAGTATTCCAGTTACTGGGGCGGGCAGGGCGACCAGGGTATGACACCGTAGGACGAGGAGTGATTCTCGTATCTTCGGATACCCAAGCGGCATGGGCGAGGGACTATTACTTTCGGCGTAGCAAAGAAAATGCAAGTGGCGAGTCGACTGGGGAAATCTTGTCTCCTAAGTATGCCACATTGCAGTCCCAGCTTAATGTCCCTGATGCTCTACGCGAGCAGGTGTTAGTTCGCATTCACGAGGCGGGACGAGTCACACTATCAGACCTGCGAGTTTTCCTTGACAAGACTTTATTCGCATTCCTCTGGCGGCGATATCATGGAAACCAAGATGATAACGTATCCATCGAGTCATTCTTACGAGTCACAAAACCATCCCTCGCAGAATTTGCCGCATTATACGCCACTACCGCCTCCAACAAGAACGTCCCACTAGAGGTTACGTCTTGGGGCGTTGACGGTTCCCGCGTATCCGCTCAAATTATGTCTCCCTCCTCTGCGTATCATTGCTATTTCGACACAGTGAGCGGCCCAGCGTGCTCGTGCAGTGCACGAGGTGGTACGGAGCTCTTGGATACCTCCCTACTCCTCGCAACTCGCTTGTGTCCCCATCTGAGCGCGTTATTGCACACCCTTATTTCATTACCCTTAACCCAAACCGCTATTCCTACCGATATTGTCACCCGTTCATTCAAGGAGGAGAGTGTGTTGTCTTTTCTTCTCACGCGGGGATTCATCCGACTCGTATCTAATGCGCCACTTGTATTCGCACCTACGGGTTTTGGATCATTAGTAGCAAGCTTATATGTCCCACCGTCCCAGGCTCTTCGCGTCCGTGATACCATCCACGGGGACGCGCCGGTGACGGTCGAAAACTTGCTCCGTCTTGGTGCGGAGCTGATGGGTGAGCGAGAAGAGATTCGGAGTGCGACTGTCGCGATGTTAGAAATGTGGGTAGAAGAGC
>MBAA01000106.1:0-2598 GCA_001940655.1 Promethearchaeota archaeon CR_4 | reverse complement strand
ACCTCACGTGGGGCGAGTGCGCGCGCGGTTACTCGTAAATGCTGGGTTTGCGACTCCCGCGGATATCGCTAGAGCTAATCTTGACCTTTTGGTGCAGAGAACGGGCATTCCCCCTACGATTATGACAGAAATTCACGTCCAGTGCAAAAATATTGTGGAAACCACAAATAAAAAAGAAAAGTAATGAAATTCAAAGTTAATTAATTTGATTTAAGTAGTAAATTTCTTTTCTTCAATTATGCATCTCTATTCTGTGAAGAAGAAAAGTTCCTCCTTAGATCTTGCACGCAGAGGCAAGTAGAACCTGGGGTAGATGGGGTAGGGGTGCACAGGTGAAATCTTCTCTCAAACCTGCTCGCCACAAGAACATGACTAATTCATCCTGGAGAAAGGACCGGTGCGTGAACTTATCTTCAAATTCCGCAATGATACGACCATTGTTGGTTATTTGGAAGTGAGTTGAGGTGTGGAGTGTAAATTTAGATTCATTCACTCGAACGTTATGAAATATCCGTTGGAACTCCCGCCCATGGATGAAATTTGTGACATAGTTGTGTTCCTGAAAATCGGTCATAACCCGGTTACCGTCTATAACATCGAAAGAGAATAACCCACCGGGACGGAGCAAACCATAAACTGTGACGAGACAAGCGAGGATGTCTGTATTTGTTGTCAGGTGACCAAAGGCGCGCCCAGTGCATAAGATTGCATCGTATGTCCCTGCATAAAGCGATCGCAGAGGCGCGAGGTCTCGCATATCACACTGGACGAACCGCGCTTGGGGCACATAATGATGGGCAATTGATAACATTCCAATCGAAAGATCCACGCCGGTGTAATCATAACCCGCGTTAGCTAAGTACCAAGCGAGAAGGCCTGTTCCACACCCAATATCGAGCACGTGGTAGGCTTGGTGAGCGCGGAGCAACCTATTATAGCAAGTGAAGTCTTGTGCATAATCAAAGATTTCCGGATATAGCTCATGATACACCCACGAGTAATCCGAGTAGAGTGCCCGAACAGGAAACAAAAACAAAACTCTCCAACATTATATGGATGGAGGTTGGATCCCCGTAACAAATAATTCCTTGAGGGTATTCCCACACTTGCTGGGTGAATCTGGTAGGGGTTTGCCGAGACGGGTTGCAGCAGTTGCAAGGCAATGGTTCACGGCAGAAGGAGCCACTTTTGCGAATGTCGCAACACGAGTCAAACGAATTTCGTGATAAAAATCCGTAACGAGGGTCGCGGTGATTACAATTGCTGCTGCGCTAACGTGAAGCTTCGTGAGTAGGAATACATTGAGAGATCTTGCCATAATTTGCGCTGCCGCTTCCACGACTTCAGTTGGTGCAGCAATACCGTTCAAGATTGCACTTACAAGGCGTGAAACTACCAATCTGGGGTCTTGGCGAGGCGCATCCTTGGAGATAGTTGCCAATACGCGTTGGAACGCCACCATTGGCCGGGGCCCGCTGAGATGAGTGATCAAGAGGGACTTTTTTAATGGTATTCCCGTCATAAGTGCCTGGCGGTAAACCACGACCGCCGAGAGGATTTCCACGTTCCGCGCTTTCGTCCCCTTGCCCGCCCCACGGTAAGCTCGGGCATACTCTGTCATACATCCATCAAAGAAGGCACCATCCATCGGCAAGTTAAGGTGGACACAGAGCGCCTTGATCTTAAAATATCCCCGCTGCAAACGCTCGAGCCAGTGGTCCCGGGCTAAGTTTGCAGAAATTGCATCCTGAAGCAAGGAAACCGGGGCAAGTAATGGTAAAGTGGCCATGTTGATTCCCAAATAAATTGTTATTAGTTAGCCCCCTTCAGTTTGACCTCAATATTTAAAGCTGCCGTTGCTTCTACTGGACCATATGGAGAGAGTCCAGGGACGAGTTGAAATCGATAGATGAGGGCTGATCAATTTTGGGCTTTGTGATTGTTCAAAATTGCCCTAAAAAAGGAGAATGAACCGAGAGGAAACTTGAGAGGGGCCCATCTTCCCACGATAAATTTGATATCCACTTTTCCCGAAGTATGAATGAGAAGATAATCTAATCAAAGATAGTGTTCTGACCCAACGCTAACGTTTCTCTGAATGATACTCTTAATATTTCCATTCAGTTTGAAAATTAACGAGAAGACGAGGTTCTTATCCTCAAAAAGTATTCGTTGTAATGAGAATTAGAATAAGAATCTCCGAAAAATAAAGATTTTTAAAGAAAATAAAAGGATTTTCCAATCTTACGCAGTGTCTTACGCTTCGTTACCAGTTGCGAGGATTTCGGGAGTCTCTGGTTCGGTAATTTTCTTAGGCGCTTTTTTCTTACCCCCTTTTTTTGGAGACGCTTCCACGCTTGGAGAACTACAATCTTCAATGGGTTCACCGTAAATCACTTCTTCTGAGTCCACAATGCCTGCTTCCGTGATGAAGAACGCGCAGTCCTCCGGGGGGAGATCCGGGGCGTCCACGATCGTGGCCTTGCGTTCGAGGGACTGGTTTTTCTGGAACCCCTTCGCCTGGAACTGGAGCCGGAAGTGGCACCCGTGGGCTACGATGTTTCCGCCGATGGCGTCATCTTGGGCGATCCCCGCCCC
>MBAA01000082.1:22809-26736 GCA_001940655.1 Promethearchaeota archaeon CR_4 | reverse complement strand
CGGTAGGGACGAAGCAAATGAGAAGGGAAAGGAATTCCTAAACTTTCCCAATCTCACCTTCAAGGGAGTGACCGCCAGTATCATTTATCACGCGCAGGATTTCCTCGTGAAATATGACCTACGCCCGCGGGATGCGCTCCACATAATCACCGCAATTGATAATGGTTTGCGGCGAATCGTCAGTTTTGACGGGGATTTCGATATTGTTACGGAAATTCAGCGGATTGACTTGATGAAAGAGTAACCCTTCTATGTGGCCAGTTATGTGGCCAGTTATGAGATACTTTTCGCGTACCTCGTCCAAATATACGGACACGAGGAACGGATCGTGGTGATATTAGACGATTTTCTTCGGGATAGATTTTATCCATTCCAGAACCAAGAACCGCAATAGTGGGGCCGTTGCCTTCTAAGGCGCCCAAATGGGCATCCAAATCGATCCCTTTGGCGAGACCAGAGATGATAACGAACCCCTGTTCTGCCAAACCTAGCGCGATTTCGCGCACCTTTGTGTGCCCGAAGAATAAGGGATTAGCCTCTCAATAACTGATTTTGAGTATCAGGCGTTAAGATGGAAAATCTTGGAATATTTGACCCCCCAAGTTATATTATGGATTCTAGTACTTTCTACAAACTACTTGTGGGGAGAAGATACCGACCAGATTCACGTTGTGTCACGGCATAGCGTTGTGACATAAAGCAATATCCGTGTTTTTTTTATCGGGGATAAGATCCCTAAGTAGGGATAAAGTGATCCTTCCCTTGGCAGAAATTGTGTTAACTCCGCTCCTTGAACCCACACTGGGGGCAAGATCGCACCTCGATAATTTTTGTCCCGAGCTCTAAAACCCGTGTACAGAGGGAACCCCGGCACACGGGGCACTGGTCCCCGCCTGTAGCAATCACTGGAGGGGGCGGAATTTCCGGTTGCACGGCAATAATGGGCGGGGGTGGGGGATGTTGAAGCTCCCCGAGCGTGTCCAAGAGGGCACGAAGACGAGGGTCGCGGTGGGCATCGATGTCTATCGCGTGATTACACGCATCAATAGCTTCCTCGATCCGCCCTATCTTAGCGCACAATTTACCCACGGCGAACCACGTCCGATACGCCCGGGGGGCAACGTCGAGGGATTTCTGGAACGCACGGAGGGCGCTATCAAGATCCTTCCGCTGACGCAGGGCGCATCCAATGCCAAACCACGCATAGGGCAGGTATTGTTCTCCCAACTGCAGACCCCGCTCGAAATACTGTTGTCGCTCGCGTGTCCCTGTGATCCGACGCCCCCGCGCATACCACCGACTCGCGTCCCCTCGTTGGTACGGCCCCGGCGGGGCATAATGTTGTGTCCTTGCTAAATGTTGCAGGAACCGGTCTGATCCAGCGAAGTGCGCACCGCATACTACGCAGATAAGGCTAGACGTTGGAGATCCCAGTTGTCCTGAAGCATCTAATGTAATTTGACGCGACAATGGGGGTGACCTATGGCCTTTCGAATCTTGGTGTTGCCGGAGTGCCGAGAAAGAAGTGAACCTATGTCGACATCCGGGACACGTAAAGGAATAGTGCCCTTGCGTCTCGCAATGTTGATTAAGTAGATCAGCCGTATGAAATTTCCTCTTGCATGAGGAGCAGGTAAATCGATGTTGAACCATCCCACACTCAATGATGCAAATCGCGGGCTGTATTTTTAAACCCTCCTTAGTACAAATCAAAATATCCTCAATCAAATTCTATGTGCGAGGCGAGATTATTAGTACGTCCAGTAAATTTTTATAAAAAATTTTGTACCCGCCGAGCTGGAGGACAGCATCCACCAGAGAACCCGGCAGGTCCACTGGCAGATGCTTGAGAAGATCCTGCCTCCGTATGTAATCCTGATTTTTTCCCGTAAATGCCGGTTTAATACGTTCCAACCAGATAGAGAGCTTCTCTTGGGTAATAAATCCCTCTCCTGCACGCGCGAGCATGTTGTCGAATTGAGGAGAGGTTAACATGTCCTCAAAAAAATAGCGGGCCTCGGGTATGCTCTCAAATTGCCAGTAGTTCACTGCCTCACTCAAGGTAAACCACCCTTTTTCTTTGGCGACACGCATGACATCTTGGAGGAAGGTCGCTAGCAAGGAAGATACTACACGCTTGTAAATGGGTAATTCCCACCGGCGGATGAAATCTTGCAGGTTTTGGAGGGGGAAATGCTTGTTATCATAGGTAAAGGTCGAGAAAGGAGTCTGGGGGGCATTAATTGCCTCGTCCACGAGGAGAATTAACTTGTCGTGCCATATGGGGGGCAGATGGTTGAGCCTGGCGAACTTGCGAGTCTTATATTGTTCGGTCCAAAACCCAATCACCTCGATGAAGAGGGATTCCCCGTGGAATTTGACTTGAAAGTCAGGAATCATTACATAACATTGGGCAGAGGGCGTGGAACTTTCGCCAGTTTGGGAGGGAATTATGATGATTTCTGCGTCTCGCACGATGGTGCTTATAAGTGCCCCCATTCCTTGGAGTTTGGCAAAAAGTTCTTCTTCCACGGTCGAGTCGAAAGTCAGGGAACGGGTTTCCAAGTTCGGGGAGGCTTGCGGGTCAGGCAACCACGCGTGCGAGGAATCGAGCATTACACGCATTTCGCGTTTTTTCCGCGCGATGACCATACTAGGACGCATTGGCGAGGCGAGGTCGGAGTAACGCCTAAAAATGTAGTGAAAAATAGCCACCATCTGTTGGGCTAAATTCCCAGTCCGCCCGATAACCTCTTCTGGGCGTTGGATCGCTAGGGTTACAAATACGCTATCCCCAGTGCCAGCTGGGGAAGAATCTTGCAGGAATTCTCCATATAAACCAGAACGGTTAATGATGGATTGTAGGCGTCGATACTGGGTTCCTGTTGGGAGTTTTTGGAAGGGAAAGTGAACACTCTTCGCAGTCCGGAGCGCGGTGTCAGTGATAGTTTGATTGATGGCATCACGGACCTCCTCCGCATTAACCCGAGTGGGCGTGTTCCGAACCAACTGGAGGTTGGCTAAGTGATCCTGAAAAAGTATCTTCATCAGGTCTCCAGTGGGCATCTGGGACAATTTATGCTTCTGGCGAATCGCTTCTAGAACCTCCTCACGAGATCGATATTGCTCGCCGATCCCGATCTTCGAATCCCCCTGCCACGTGGAGGGTAATACAAACCCCCCAAATTGTTCGTTCACGAGGTTAAACAAGTTGATTCGCATATCTTGGACATTCTGCCCTTTAAATGCAGGATGGGGGTCTTTTTGGGCAAGGTAAAAGCGGGTGAAAAGCACTTCTTCTAGAATGCGGGAGAACCGGATATCTTGGCAGAGCTCTCGCGGGAAGTGTTCCCGTGAGGTTGTAAAAGGTTGTCCCACTCGGGTTTCGAGATAATTCAAGGCGTGCTCGATGGCAGGATCCTCCCCTGGGGGGAAAAGGACGAGGATGTAAGTCCCATCGTCAGTTTTCCGGAACGTGATTAATGAGGGATTCAAAAACCTGATCACCGATTCCTCCGGGCAGAGATGCGAGTCTCCGCTGTGTTAGCCGTGACGATTTCGTATAATTTTGCTACTTTGCCTGGCCGGGGACGCAATATGCGACCTAACCGCTGAATTAATTGTCTGGGAGTGCCTGTCCCACTAATAATGATGCCAACTCCCGCTTCGGGTACATCAATGCCTTCATCGAGCACCTTTCCCGTTGCAACAACGCGATATCGCCCATCCCGGAATTTATGCATAATCTGATTTCTCTCCTCCGGTGGGGTGCGACTGGTTATGGCAGGGAGCAAGAATTCCCGGGAAATTCTTTCCACGAAATCGATGCTCTCGCAAAAAATCAAAATGCGATCCACCAGGTGCTGGAGAAGTAAATTTCCAAGGACGGAAAACTTTTCCTCAGGATTAAACGCGAGGTTGCGGGCA
>MBAA01000082.1:22621-22778 GCA_001940655.1 Promethearchaeota archaeon CR_4 | reverse complement strand
CCCGGTCTTGGTTAGATCGGAAGATCATTTGTCGAAAGGCGTGGTGGGAATGGGGAAATTTTTGGAGGTAAGCTGAATATACCTGTTTGGCGTCTCCATATTGAGAGAGTTTCTCCCCGGTTAGTTCCACGCGAATTTTTTCATGAACGAAGGGCGC
>MBAA01000082.1:22264-22579 GCA_001940655.1 Promethearchaeota archaeon CR_4 | reverse complement strand
AATAATGGGGCCCACGTGTGATTTGAGCAGGGGATAGATTTCCTCGCTTTCCCCTAACGTGGCGGTCAATCCAAGTCGGGCAGGGCCGATAGACCCTCCCGAGATGGCTTGAAATTTCTCCCCAGCCAAGTGGTGCACCTCGTCAAAGATCAGAAATCCAAAATAGTCCCGGAACCGAGGCAGGTACAAGTAACTCGAGCTATACGTCGTGATTGTAATTGGGGCGATGTTCTTGTACCCGCCCCCAAACCGCCCCACGATTGAACTCATCAATGAGGTTGCCTGCACTGGAGCGGGATTGACACCTGCTTTTGG
>MBAA01000082.1:21572-22246 GCA_001940655.1 Promethearchaeota archaeon CR_4 | reverse complement strand
GAACTCGTCCACACACTGTTGATACCATTGCTCCATAAGTTCTAGTGTAGGAACAACCACTAGCGTGCGCATGCCCGAGTGTGCAATAGCCCATAATCCAAGAACAGTCTTCCCAGCACCAGTAGGCAGGATAACTATCCCACGGCGATGAGATTGTTCCCATAGCTCAAATGCTTGTTGTTGGTATGGACGAAGCTCGAGAGAGAGGGTTAATTTTACCGGTAACGTGAATTCTGTCGAAAACATAATGTTCGTGGGCATCCCGCTGGATTCTAACGTATGCTTGATTTCCCAAAAATAGAAGGGTTGGCACCGATAACCTCCAGCGTGCTTGTCCCACAACGCGTGAAATTTCTCAATGACGTTTCGATCCACGGGAGCGGGAAGATTTCGGATGAGCAAATCGTTTCCCTTAAATGAAAAGGTAATGATACCCGGGGTTATCCGGCCAGACATTAGTGGGTGTCCTCTACTCTTCAGGGAAGAATGTTGTTTGAACACAAGGATTTCTCAGGCATATTAAGATTTTATTGGATCATCTGTGTAGTTTCCTTGGTTCAACTCTTAGGCGTGTGTCCAAAAATTTTGATGAAATTTGAATAGATTGGAAGGAGGGAAGAAATTAATGCCGTGCATCGCTCTCCAGTCTTTTGGTTATTAATATTCATAAGTTA
>MBAA01000082.1:14173-21504 GCA_001940655.1 Promethearchaeota archaeon CR_4 | reverse complement strand
AATGGAAACCCGTGAAGATTCTTCAAGCATTCTGGTTTAGTTCTGGCATTGAAAGCAATTTCTGTGTGTGGGGAGAAGATACCGACCAAATTCATCCTGCTCTGCAACATCGAAGAAAAGCAAGAAAATTAGCTCAATTAGGCCATATGAATGCTCCATTACACCCATTCATGATATCCCAAGATGTATTGAAGAAGGTTCTGAAGGAATGTCTTGATACGGGTGTGAGATCTAAGGAGTATTTCGTATGGAAGGAAATTCGCCTTCCAACAAGGGGGGATCATCCCTGCACCTCATGCGATGCGAGAGGGGAGGTTGAGAAAGAATCAAAAACACCTGAACAACTTGCACTATGGAAGGTTGCGTCTATCTGCATACCCAAGGAAGAGGTGTACCACTTTTTAATAAAACTGGTCAAAGTAATCCAAAGTCGTTTCCTCCAGATGACTTGTGGCAGCACGTTGAAATTCTGGCTTGACCTGATGCAGGGGGCGCTTTTTTGGGGAACTCGGCGAAAGATTGTCCCTGCAGTTCAAGAAATACGGGGAAGAAATCAGGTCTCGTTTGAAGCTTCTTGGTTACCTCTATGGGATAACATAACCTCAAAATGGAAGCAAAATGCAACCCAAGCCATGCCTCCCGCATGTTTTGCTTGTTGGACGCCAATAGAGATCATAAAAGGTGAGGAGACGCGTCTCGCGCTTAAAGAATATTTAGTGGAGACTTTTTCACACGCGATTTTAACAGGGCTAGTGAAAGAAATAATCAAGGAGTTCAACAAACCGGGTAATTGGGAAACGTGTCTATTCGATGAAGAGACAGATCTGCGATATAATTATCGCCGGAGAGACCCTCAAAAAGAGGCCCTTGCATTTGATTGGTTAGAGGACTTACTTTTGGGGAGAAATAATCTATCGGACTTTAGTAATAGTAGCACGTTTGTTTCGCGGGAGGTACAATTACTTCGCAATCTAGCAAGGGAGGTGGCTCAGTATTATGGCCAAACTCCGATAGTCCAACGGGAATCTCCATTACGATTATGTTTAAGGTTAGAGGAACCTCCCAAAGAAAAACCAGATGAAAACCAGTGGGAACTGAATTTTCACCTTCAAATCGCGTCCCAACCTACCATAATGATTCCAGCCCGAGAAATTTGGGCTATAACGGAAGAAATCCTATGTGTTTCACATTTCACGTTAGCGAATCCTCAAGAGTTTTTTATAAAAAAACTCGCCCAAGCGGGGTCGTATTATAGACCTATTAATGAAGCCTTGGAGACCCCTTGTCCAGAAAAAATCTTGTTGACCACTAAACAAGCGTATGACTTTTTGAAAACTTGGTCGGATCGATTTGAAGAATATGATATAGGGGTGATTGCGCCCCCATGGTGGAGATCACAAGGGACAGATATTGGGGCAATTCTTCGTATTACCTCGAAAGACGAGGAGAAAAATACGGTGGATTACGATGAATTTTCCACGTGGTTTAACACCGAAAGTCTCCTAACTTATGACTGGAGGATTTCCATTGGGAAGGAAATAATTTCCGGAGACGAATTCACCAAATTAATCAAAAAAAACCTCCCCTTGATTCGATTTCGAGATTCATGGGTCGAAATAAACCCGGATAAACAACAGCGGATTCTATCCCTCCTACAGAAAAAAAAGAAAGGTACTTCTGAAATGACTCTTGGAAAAGCTCTTCGATTGGGACTTGGGCAGGAAATGCTTGCAGAGGGGCTAAGGGTTGTTGGCCTTGAAGGAACTGGAAATCTCCACACGTTGCTCGAGAAGTTTTCCTCGAATTCACCCCTAACACCAGTGGACGTCCCAAAAACCTTTACAGGCATACTTCGTCCGTATCAAGAACGAGGTTTGTCGTGGTTAGCCTTTCTCCGGCAATTTCAATTTGGAGCGTGTCTCGCGGATGATATGGGTTTGGGTAAAACCATCGAAACCATCACGTTACTCCTCCATGATAAGGACAGATGGAACTCCGCGAAAAAGACTCCCCCGCCCAGCTTGCTCGTGTGTCCAATGTCTATTGTGGGTAATTGGTTTCATGAGTTGAAACGCTTTAGTTCTTCCCTCAAAGTGCTCATCCACCATGGAAATTCTCGCCAAACAGGGAAAGATTTTGAAAAAACAATTCAATCCAAGGATATAATCCTTACAACGTTTTCCCTCGTTCATCGGGACATAGATGAAATGCTACCCATCTATTGGAATTACATCATCGTGGACGAGGCTCAAAATATTAAAAATCACAATACAAAACAAACTCAAGCAATCAAGCTGTTAAGGGGAATTCATAAACTTGCCCTTACGGGGACACCGGTAGAAAATCGGCTTACTGAACTGTGGTCAATTATGGATTTTTTAAATCCGGGTTACCTTGGGGGGCAGAAAGAATTTCACACGAGTTTTGAGCGCCCTATTGCCAAGATGCAGAATAATGATAAAGCAGGAGTATTAAAACGTATCATCCAACCCTTTATTCTGCGTCGACTCAAGACAGATAAAACGATAATCCAAGATTTGCCTGAAAAAGTGGAAACAAAAGTCCGCTGCAACATTACACCAGAACAGGCATCAATTTATCAAGGGCTAGTGGATCTAATGATGGGGAAGATCGGGAACGCCGAAGGAATCGAACGGAAAGGCTTAATCCTCGCAACCCTTATGAAACTCAAGCAAGTGTGTGATCACCCAAATTTGGTATTAAAAACTGGAGGGAAACTTGCCGGACGTTCTGGAAAGCTCACTCGTTTGGAAGAGATGCTAGAGGAGGTCATAGCAGAGGGGGAAAAAGCATTAATATTCACTCAATTTGTCGGGATGGGGACTTTCCTCCAAAGTTATATACAAGAACGCTTACATGTAGAAGTCTTATTCCTTCACGGGAGCACTCCTCAACCGCAAAGGGATGAGATGGTGTCTCGGTTTCAATCGCCTTGTGCCCAACCCGCGGTCTTCATTCTTTCGCTCAAGGCCGGAGGTGTGGGTCTCAATTTGACAGCCGCTAATCACGTTTTCCATTACGATCGCTGGTGGAATCCTGCGGTAGAGAATCAAGCCACCGACCGAACCTACCGAATTGGACAGCACAAGAATGTCCTCGTAAATAAGTTCATATGTGTTGGAACACTGGAAGAACATATTGATGAGATGTTAGAACAAAAACGGGCATTAGCAGAGAATATAATTGGAACGGGGGAGACGTGGTTAACAGAAATGTCTACAGAACAATTAAGATCCATCTTTACACTCCAGCAAGAAAATATCATAGAAGAAGAATAGGAGAAATTTTAGAATGTCACCGAGACAAGCACCTCGCCGTTATTATTCAAAACCCTTAGTCATCTATTATCCACCTAAATACATTAACCCAATCTATTCTGCATCGTGGAGTCAAAAATGGATGATGATTCTCCCAGCATGGATAAAAAAATACTCGTCGAAGGTTGAAAGACAAAACTTCTCTTATTATAATTATTCAAACGCAAGGTGTGACACGACATCGGGTTGCCTGACAATTCGTGATCAAAAATTTGTAATTACCATTACATCGGAGTTGATGCCGGATTCCACGTGGGAGGAAATAGCAGCCAAATTTAGTAAGAAAGCACTATGGGAGGGTTATTTAAAGGGTGATTATCTTAATTATGCTTTGATACCTCCTTTTGTGAAAGTTGTAGAATCTCTGGTGCCTCAATCTTTTTCCTCACTTAAAATTAAGTGTTCCTGCCAAGAAGAGAAAAAGATAAACCAAGATTTATGCGCCCATGTCAGACAGGCCTGGAATGTCGTTGCATCTCAGATTGAAAATAATCCTTGGTTGTTATTTCAGTTTCGGGGGCGAACCCGAAAACAGATCCTCGAGATGATCCACCAAAATCGATCTCGAAAAATCCTCCAACAACATAAAAACCTCAAAAACACTGTTCCTGTTACAGCGGGCACTCAACTCCTACCAGTTGAAGGAAATTGGGACGCTGCTTTTTGGCAAAGCGAAGTTCCACTCAAAAGTCCTTTCGCCGATCAGAGTTCAACTGAAATAGAGATGGAAGAGAATGTCCTACAACACAAAAAGGGAGATCCAATTTTGATTGGAGAATATGATATGGGAAGAGTGATCGCTGAATATTTTAAGCAATTACCAACGAACATTGAAAAAGGCATTCAAGATATCGCCGCAACAGTTGCCACATTCCCCCCAGTCCAAGTGGCGTTGAAACAGGATATGGAAGCAGTCCTAACAAGGTTGAAAGAGAATAAAAAACCTCTTCCTGCACCCCAAGTGTTACCACAGGAACCTCCATTAATAAAAAGAGAGATTCCGTTATTGCAACAACAAAGCATTACCGAGAGCAAAGTCGCACTCGAGATTCCGAGAGAGGGGGTATTAACAACAGAAACTCAAAAGATTCCCGACTCTAAAAAACCGGATGGGTGTACCGTTCCTCGAGTGAAACCTCGTTCGTTTGTAGAAGGTGACACACAATTATATCATATTCGCATAGACCAATCAAATCAAAGTGTCGACCAATCAAAGCAGCGCATAATTGAGATCCACCCACTATCATCATTACAAGATCTCGGACGAGCCCTTCTCAAGGCAGAATACATGCCTCCAAGCAATAAATTTGAATTTTATGATCTTCATACGGCTCCTTCCACATTTTCCTTATCTGTTTCAGAAGGACAACTAACTCTACCTGCTAATATCCCTCCCATATCAAATGCAGATCAAATTAAACTCAAGGATGTCCTTCCAAGAGAGGGGGAACGCATGCTTTTCCGTCCAGATGTCCAGAAATTCTCGTTTAATCTCATTGAATTATATCACATTTGCTTGCGCCATACTCAAACGACCGAAACAATCAATATCCCCGAAAATGTAACCTCCTTAAAGAAAGCCCAATTCTCTCACTCTTTCGGAGAAAAGATTCACCATACTTGTAGTTCAAGATTAACGATCTCTAAAATATTGGATAATTTTTATGCAGAACAAGAGGATAAGGGGGATTTTGATATCTCTAAAACTAAGTCCATCCTCAGGGATTATCAAGATTATCTAGAAAAGTATGGACCTGGGTATCTGGGTGAGGGCGAGGGGACAGTTAATCCATTGGGATTCAAAGTTTTCCGATCAACCCCCTTGGAAAAGAGTTTCTGTATGTCCAACGGACTAACTATGCTTTCAATAATCGGGTTCGCAGAATATTTCGATACTTATTTTTTTAAGGATCCAACTGCTTCAATGGGAGATCTCCAGTTGAAAGTACGAGTTATTCGCAAAATCGCCAACTGGTTACAAGAAAAGGGATATTTAGCAGCAAAGGATTACGACGAGGCGCTTTGTGATTTTAAAACATTCGAAGAAATATTTACTGATGAGGACATAGCGATAGTAGGGGAAAAATGATGCTTAATAATAAATCGACCATTATTTTGAAGGGAATCCCAGATAGCGTGGAAGAACTAGGCGCGAAATTAATCATGCATTTAGGTCTTCCGCCTGAAATATCACTAGCGAAATTTTCGGATAATACATGGTTGAAAGATCAAATTTCACGATTACCACGAAAGGACCGAGAGATTGCTCTCCTTCAAAAACTCGTTGAAAATAAGGATCTCGCCCAATGTATTCTCGCTGTATTAAGGGATGAATCACAAAAGCAAATTCCGAATATCTCTTCACTACAAGAATCTCGAGATTGTCCAAATATTTCACCCCAGAAGGGAGATCAACTCCCCGCGTTAACCCTTGAAGAAAATACGGCCATAGAAACAATACTCGAGAAACTTCAATTACATTCCGATAAAGATCTCACCCTAGAAAGCAAACAAATTTTCATGTACGTGAAGAAAAACTTAGCATTCAAAGAACAAGACAGAAATCCCCTTCTTCTCGCCGCTGCCTGCATTTTTCGAACAACACGGAATACAGGTAAACACTTAGAGATATCAACACTCTATAATTTCTTAAAACAAGGGGGAATCAAACCTCGAGTGTTTAGGGACTTATTATTCCAAATCAATGACTTAATTAAATTAGAGAATACCATTCCCATCCGTCCAGACTCACAGAATTCTCTAACATCTAGGGAATCACGGAAAGTGAACGAGTCAGGGCGTGTCTGCTTCGGTGGGAGAAGATATTACGTGGATCGTTCGTGGAACGGCAAGACGCTCTTCGTAAAGCAAGTGGGGAACGCCATCACCATTCAAGACGCGTGTGGGCAGAAGATCCCCGTGTTCTCGAAAATCCTGCCAAAATCCCCCGCAATGCCTCCAAAAACTTCCTCAATTGGCCTGAGATCTTCCAAATCAATTCCCCCTGTGAGATCATCATCAAAATCACGGATTTCCCAACCATCAGGGGAGTCGCGAAAAGTGGACGTGTCAGGGCGTGTATGCTTCAGTGGGAGAATTTATTACGTGGATCGCTCGTGGGGCGGCAAGATCATCACCATACAGCAGGTGGGAAACAGAATTACCGTTCTAGATGCCCGCGGGCAAAATATCCCCGTGTACTTGAAGATCAGGCCAAAATCCTCCGAAAATCCCCTCAAAACACCCTCCACCGGCCCGAAATCGATTAAAGTCATTCCCCCGGCAAGATTTTCATCTAAATCACGGCCTTCTCGACCATTAGAGGGTTACCGGAGAGTGGAGGCTTGGGGGCGTGTTTGTTTCGGCGGGAAAAAATATTACGTTGATCGCTCGTGGGGCGGTAAGAGCCTTTTAGTAAAGCAGGTGGGGAACACCATAACCATTCAAGATGCCCATGGGCAAAATATCCCCGTGTCCGTGAAGATCCTGCCAAAACCCACAGTAACGCCCCTAAAAATTCCCTCCATCAACCTGAAATCGTCAAAACCAAATTCCCCGGTAAACTCTTCACCAAAATTACAACCATCCCAACTATCAGAAGGACTTCGGAGAGTGGAATCTTCGGGGCGTATTAGTTTCGGTGGGAGTAAGTATTACGTGGATCGTTCGTGGAGTGGTAAGGACATCATTGTGAAACAATTGGGGAACGACATTACCTTGCAGGATGTATATGGGCAGAAGATTCCCGTGTCCTCAAAGATTATGCCGAAACCTCTTGTAACTCTCCCGAACACCCCACCTACCGGTTTAAGCTCGCCAAAATCTCCTATAACTCTCCCGAACACCCCACCTACCGGTGTTAACTCCCCAACGCCTGTTTCATTGGAGAACTCCACATCAAAAGCAGAGATTCAATTAAAACAAACCGAATATCCTTCAATAAAGTTAGAAGAGGCAAAAAAGACCATTGAGAAAGGGACTTGCAAAGTGGAT
>MBAA01000082.1:11762-14121 GCA_001940655.1 Promethearchaeota archaeon CR_4 | reverse complement strand
GGATTAACAAAACTATCCATATGGAAAAAGACCAATCGCAGATTAAATTTTATGATTTGTTTGGGAATCTCATTCAATTGGTTGATCTAGCAAAAAAAAACATTGTAGTTACAGAATAAATAAAGGAAAAACACCGAAACATTGAAATCTTAAATATTAGATTCATCAACGTTACTTATTTGTGGGATTTCTGGAATTGTGACATCAATGGTCATTTCCCCTAAAATTTCAGAGGTGGTTTTACTGGGATTCTGGGTTTTGAGATTGAGTAAGGTTAAAAAATTTCGAACATAATCGCGAGGAGTTAGGTCTTGATTTGGACCTCGTCGGGTGATTTCTCCAGCGATGTGTTTAATTTCCTCGGCACTTAACTTAGGGGATGCGGCGTAAATGATACTATGAACTTGTGTCAAACGCTGCAAGAGTGTAAGGATTTCTTCAGGTTTCAAGGAAGCTATTTTTAGCACCGGAGCGGAGAGGTCACGGAGATTAGGGGATGCGATAAAATTGTCACTTAAGCGAGATCGGAACGCTTGGATACTGAATAATCCGCGAGTGGTGTCTTCCAACACGTCGGGAACGCAACTCACGAATAATCCAAGGTGTTCAACTCTCCCTTGTAACGCATCATTCAACATTGCGAGTAATACCTCATAGTTTCTGTTGCGAGCTACGGAATTTGCAATATTGTAGAGGTGGATGGCTTCATCTAAAAACACCAAAACTCCCTTGTATCCCAATTCGATTGCAAATCGCGCCAGGACTTTCAAGTAATCATACCAACTCTCATCATCGATGATGGTATTTACATTTAAAACCCGCCGCGCGACAGTTTTACTCGGAAATTCCCCCCGCAACCACTGCATCGCCGCTCGTTTTTTCTCCTCGTTATCCGACATATATCCTTCCCAATATGCGACAATAACATTCCCAAAGTCAAATCCATGTACGAGTTCTTGGAGCTCCGATACGACCTTGCGGATTTTAAAGGACACTGCATCTTTAAAGTCCGGGTGTTGGGGACTAATCTGTTTCCCTTCAAGCACCTGTTGTTGAATCTTGGAGATCCATTTCTCTAAAATGGCCTTTAAGGCTTCCCCGCCTGGCCGGATTTTAGTAGCGAGATTTTTCACCAATTCACGATATGTTGCTAACCCTTCTTTGTGACTTCCAATTAGTCGGCGTGCTGGTGACAAATCGGCATCAGCCACGATGAAATCTTGACTCAGGGCTTGATTTCGGACGTACTGTAATAAGAAAGTTTTTCCGGATCCATAAAAACCCGAAATAAATCGGAAGGTCGCCCCACCAGCACCTACGTTCTTTAGATCTTGCATTAAAGCGCTAATTTCTTGCAATCTCCCTACAATGATGTGCTCTAATCCTCCACGGGGAACTAACCCTGCGCCCAGCGAATTCAAGATACTACTCGCTATTCGTTTTAACACAGGTTCGGTCTCTGTCTCATTGCTCAGATTTCTTCACTCCAGTCAATTTTTTTCTTTTTTCTCGCCAAATATTGCCTCATTTATTTCTCACTTCGAGATTGCCTCTGTTACACGGGGTAAATATTCTGGAAAGATTCTTTTCTTCTCATTTGAGGTATCAATGAGAGTATCACCAAAGGTATTATATGCGAGGTTGTTGATGTCATCGATAATTTCTTCGGGCATACAATTGTGTTCTTGGGCAAGTTTCCGTATTTCTCGATCAAATCCTTTTTTCGCCTCAAGGATGTCTTTAATCACTGAAATATGATAATCTTTCAGTTGGGACCAAAATTCGCTGTATCTTTGATTAAATCCCTTTTTTGGCTCCTCTTCCACATCCTGCCCTATTTCTGGTTGTCCCACCATTTTATTCTGAGTAGGAAGGGGTAATTGTTGTGTCGATGTGGGGGGCTGTCTAAAGTTAACTCGGGATTGTATGTTCATTGCATCATCTACATCTTTTAGATGTTCGACAAAGCCTGTAACCATCTGGGGTATATTTGGCGTGATAATACCTTGATCCTTTATTTCATCAATTACCTTTTCCCTCGGGTGTGAAACCTCAATTTCTCCAGTTAAAAGAGAGGGAAGGATTTCGTTTGATGATTGAGCCTGTTCCGTCCTTGAATTAATTTCAACAAGTAATTGTTGTTGAATTCTTCTCAATTGACGGAAAATATTTGTCATAAAAGAATCGGAAGGAAATGGAAGGGAAAAAAAGTCTTTCATATCAGGTATGACGAGGATGTTGGAAATCATAAACCGAATGTGTTCAAGCCAACTACGGCGCGATTCCGCCCCACTTATATTCTGCTTTGTAATTGGATTTGCATTTTCATTTAGAAGAGTCTTTAGGGAATTATTAGAAA
>MBAA01000082.1:8398-11710 GCA_001940655.1 Promethearchaeota archaeon CR_4 | reverse complement strand
TCTGCTCTTTGGGGGGGTCTTACGCGGCCCGATTTTCTTGACTTCTAATCTGAAATTGCCCTCTTCTCCATGTGTTAAAATTAGTGCATCTCCCGTTTGTAAATCCGGGTTTTGCTTAAATAAGAGGCTCATTCCTACAATTCGGTAATTATTAGAGAATTTATTGCTTTCAGGGCTGCTATCTTGTTGAATTTTGCCCCATGGAGTATATAAAATCAGGGGTATGCCTTGATCTGCGAGCGTTGAAAACCTCTTAGAATGATTTTTAGGCAATTCAATATAATGACCCTCTTTCCACTCGAAGAATTTCCTCGGTAGTGAGATGGAAAATCGTTCTTGTTCAGATCTTTTTGCGGGTTTACATATCTCTTGATTTTGAGTTTGCTGTTTCTCTTTTGATGGGATTTCATTTGTGCGGGGAGATTTTCCTTGCAAGGGTCTGCTGGAATCATCTGGGGCGAAAGATGGTAATTCTGGTTTGTGGGATACTCTTACTTCGCTGTTGATTGACGGTTCTTTCTTTTTTGAGGGGGGAACATCAAGTATTTGATTCCATTTAGGAATATCCATTATAAATTCTTCAGGACTCACTTTTTCAAAGTGAATTTGTTCTTTCGGTTGAAGAAATGGACATTTATCAAATAAGATTCCCAACCCCACGAGGAGTGAAAAGTGGGGCGCTTGTCCACTTAATTTTGTTGTTATGTCTCCCGCACGTGTGTGTAGAACGAATTGTTTATCAACTGGTGGGAAATAATGCCCAAAATCTGGTGGAATTGGTATATAGCGCCGTAATTTCCATCCCGCCGCATCTGGCAACGTCATGGAAAATTTAATTTTATCGACCATAGTATTTCGCAAATGTATTGTTGAGGATCATAATAATATATTCATAGTAACCGACAAAAATGACAAACTTTGTTTCCCAAGATTGTAGATCCCGTACCTCCTTAAAAGGAACCCGCCTCTATCAAGCAGATATTAGCGGTTCATTAATTTATTGAAAGGAGCACTCTGGATCCACGGCGAGACAAGACACGAACGAGACGAATGATATTGACATTTTGGTCGAACTCGCGCCAAAAGCAAGTCTGTTTGATTTAGTTCGTGTAAAACTGGAACTCGAGGCCAAACTGGGCAGAAAAATAGACTTAGTCGAGTATGGAATAGTCAATCCTCGCATAATGCAGCGAACCCAAACGGAACAAGTGACAATCCTGTGAAACGAGACATTTAAACAGTTGTCGAGGATCTCATAGTAGATTGACTAGGATCAATTGCTACCGAGTGAGAAACTCAATGATTTTGTCTGTCACTTCTTACTGTTTCTTGATTTGGAATGGCACGAGGACGATTTCACCTTTTTTGTATTTGACCACTCCCGCATACCTCCGGTTTACCAGTCTTTAAAAGTGTCCTCAACAATGCTCAGAGTGTCTAATTCTTCATCCTCCTCTTCATCCCAGTCAAAGTCGTTGAGGTTCGCCAGGTTCGACTAGCATTCTGGGATTGATGGAAAAAGCAAGAGTGTAGGGAGTAGGCCACGATAGTGGGAAAAAGTTTAAATCGTTATTCTTACTAAGTAAGTCTTGTGAGACACACATGTTAATTAAACGGAAGGTAGGGCCAAAAGGACAAATCGTAATTCCCCGGGATGTCCGAGAACAACTGAAGATCCAACCTGGGAGCGATATTTACATCGAGATATTGCCAACCGAGATTAGAATTTACCCCGCAACAAATGCTGAGACCTATTTAGAGACTTTTTGCCGAACAACGAGAAAAATAGACCGAGACTTGAAACTGAAAGAAATCTACGATGAACAATACCACAGGACCTGACCTATGTGCTAAATAATCCTAAGGAACCGCTATATATTGACACCAACGTCTTTTTAAATGCAATTTTGTACGATCCAGCGACTATGCCCTCCGCGAAACAGGCGAAATCGTTCCTCACCCGAATTACCTCGGGGGAGGTGGCGGGAATAACCTCGGTCTTGACGTGGGATGAATTTGTTTGGGTCTTACGAAGAGAACTCGGTAGAGATGAAGCGAACGAGAAAGGGAAGGAATTCCTTAACTTTCCCAATCTCACCTTCAAGGGATTGACCACAAGTATCGTTCATCACGCGCAAGATTTCCTCGCGAGGTATGACCTGCGCCCGCGGGATGCGCTCCACCTGGTCACCGCAATGGAGAATGGTGCGATGCAAATCGTCAGTTTTGACGGAGATTTCGATGTTGTAACGGAAATTCCGCGAATTGACCTGATGAAGGTATGAAACGCTAAATCCCCTTTTTCCGTGAGGTTCCTGGGTAAAGGCATTGTCGAGGCGGCGAGCGATTCGGAGAGCCAACCCTTACCAACTTCTCGATGGGCGCCTTTTTTACCGAGGGATTGCATCAATCAGCTAGATTCGAGAATAGGATTATTTTGCAGCATCTTTGCTAGCGGTGCGCCTTGTACAAACACATCCTAATTTAATAACCCGTTAATGAACCCGTTAATATCTCGTATAGAGGAACTAAAGAACGTATAGAGGAACTAATGAACTAATGAACCATTAATTTTTTCACCATCATTTCTTTGTTTTTTGTTTCGGTTGGGAGATTCTATTGCCAAGAATCGGTCTACCACGTTTTTGGTGTAATCATCGATTTCGGGAGGGATGGGCGGCTCGATTTTTAACTCGGCAATTTTATCGATCACGTCATCAGGGGTTAAATTTGTCAGCTGGATGATCTTTTTGAGGCTAATCTTCCCCTTCTCATAATCCTCGAGCAAAAGAGGAAAGATCTTTTGAGTGAGGTTTTCCAACAAAAACTCGCGGGCAACTATAGCCTTGGGGACGTGGCGCCGGGATGCAAGATAGGACAGGAGGGCATCAATCTCAGGATCTACGCGGATATTTATTTGGGTCATAGGTAATATGATACTCCAAGTAGTGATAGATATTTAAGCGTAGTGATATAAACTAGATCTGGATGAAATTATTAATTGACACAATTACTTGGACAAAACTAGCTCGCTTACAAAATATAGATGCGTTTTCATCAGTGCAGCTCTATGCATGGGCAAAAATACAAATTACCCATAAAGTTCAAGAAGAGCTCGAATATCGTCGTAACACAATTTGGATAAAAGAGAACATACAAATTTTGCCCATAAAAACGGCTAGAATTTACCAAGATGCGTTGGATCTCGATTTCGATGAGGCGGATGCGTCAATTTTAAGTAATGGTTCTAAGGAACCTGATTATTTTATCGTGAGCGAGGATAGAGACTTATTGCGAGTGGCCCGTAGTTAT
>MBAA01000082.1:8061-8368 GCA_001940655.1 Promethearchaeota archaeon CR_4 | reverse complement strand
TTTAGAATATTGACTGCCCTTGAACACATAACTCGTAGAGATTTATACAATCTTGCCAAGATATTGCGGGAATTACGTAATATCACAGAAAAAAAACAAAAGGAAATAAAATCTTGGTTAAACGAGACACCTTAGCATATCCTTTTACCCCACCAGCGATCCCGCCGAGATGAAACGCCTGATAGCGGGTATTCTAAACATGAAAAGGAACTCTTTGACAGACTGCTGAGAATCCATTTTATTGGCACTCCAAACTCGAATAAAATTCGTTTTCTTTAATATCAATCTTCATTTCTGTTACAAAACC
>MBAA01000082.1:6587-7899 GCA_001940655.1 Promethearchaeota archaeon CR_4 | reverse complement strand
GCAATAACCCAGGGAATCGAGAAGGGTTATTCTGATGCACATCTACTCCAAAGCTACGTAAATAATCAAAAGATAAAAATTCTAGCAATAGATCACGAGGATCTACTGTTAATTACTTACCTTCACAAGGGGGAATATGAATCAATCTTGCTCGCAGGAAAATTGAAACAACTCTTGCTGATCGATGAGCAAAAAGGTAGATTGGTTGCAGAGCAAAAGGGAGTATCAGTTATTACCACCGCCAGTGTGCTTTTACTCTTGTTACGAAATAAAGTAATTAATTACGAACTCTATTGTAGAAATCTCTCAAAATACACCGCTCGCGGATGGTTTTCCTCAGACCAATACCAACGATATCTGCAGGCAGGGAAAAAATACGAAGGGGACAAATCTTGAGTGAAAGAGTTTCGATCATTATTCCCACGGAACTTAAACAAGACCTCGAGACGCTAAAATCTCGCATGCATCTTGATCTAAGTACGCTCATTCGGCTCCTACTCGCTGGCAGTGTACAAGAAAAAAAACTCGACATTGCGGTTGAGGAATACAAAACATGTAAAAAATCCCTCGGCAAATCCGCGGAGTTTGCCAATCTCTCGCTCTGGGAATTTATTGATGAATTACACAAACGGACCGTAGGGTTAGCCATTTCCCCCGCCGACATCGAAGACGAAATTCGCCGGATCGATGAGGGTGAATACGACCAATACATCCCCAAGTAGATGTTAGGAAGTGCCTGAATAATCTCATCCTACGTGTGATCTCCACATACCACAACATTTTTTATACTTTTTCCCACTTCCACAAGGGCAAGATTGATTTCTGCCGACTTTAGGAGGGGCAGTTCGATGTGTGCGATTAATCGAGAATGGGTAGAGTGAAGCAAGTATGAGGAAGTGATCCCTTGAAAGGAACACGCCTATATCAAGCAATTATTTACGGTACAATATTTTCCTCAAAAGAAATACCGCCTCTACTAGAAGATTATGAGAGGTAAGTAATGCTTCAATGGGCAACGTCTTCGGACTGAGAGAAATTGCCACGTGTCAAAAGGAAAAGGTCTAGGGATTTAAGCAGGTACGATGAGTCGGAATCAATAGATCGAATCTAAATTTCTCTGGACGGGAAAGCAGGAAGAGGGTATTCCTACCTCTTCGGGATTTTTAATGGAGGAAATGGGAATCAATGCATCGGGAGAAGGGACACGGATTCTTCCCCTTACAGGATCTTCGTGCGGGGCACTTTAGATAAAGTTGCGAGGTAATCCGGATAAATAAATCCACGATGTGGTTGATGGTTTCCTTGGCAATGT
>MBAA01000082.1:4550-6545 GCA_001940655.1 Promethearchaeota archaeon CR_4 | reverse complement strand
TAGTAAAACCATAATGAAATGCATACACGAGGGGATATTACCGAAACGAAATATTAAACGGGTGTTATAACATAGTGGAGTATTATTCTTTGCCGGTTTTTCTAGGGAGGAGGTTATTAAGAACGAAATAAGAAGCAATGGATAAATTCAAGAGGATATAAGTTTCTACGACAGGTAAATGTACTGGAAGTAAATTAACATGATGGTGTTACACGCAATCTGGGATAATACACGTAACCAGTTTCACCTCTGGGGAGAAACAGCGGCCGCTCTTGGAAAGAAAAAATCCCCTCGTGGGAGCAAAAGTGCCCCGAGCGGGTCCGGCAAGAAAAAAAAATCGAAAGTAACTACGAATAGCCCAGTCCAAGGGACACACCCGTTTGCAATCCCAATCACGACATTACGATTGTTGGTAGAAAAAATCTTTCCGGGTCAACCGATATCTCTGGTGGAACCGTGGATGTTACTTGCACATTTACCAACGATTAACAATGTACCCGAAGGTTCACCGGAATTACTCTTGTATGGTAACGGCGCCGCCTCCGAAGACCACAAACTTCCAAGGAACCTGGACGAGACCAAAGAGGCGGATGGGACGGGAATAGCGGGAGAAGTCGAAGACGCGAGAGAACAGGGGAGAAACAACCCCTCACCACAAAAGACCCCCGCCAAAAAAACCCCCCATAGTCCGAAAACAGGGAAAATTCCAAGCAAGAAAGATCGACCGATTCCAGAAGCGAAAGCACCAAGTGAGGAGGAAAAACAATTTAGGAATTGGTTTTTACCAACGATCGCTATACCCGTGGAGTATTTACTTCAAGATTTTGTATACTTGATTAAAAAGAAACAGGTCTTCCTATCCCCAGATCTCATTTGTGGAAATTCCCTACTAACGTGGATGGATGCAGCCAAAATCGCCCTTGAGTGTATCGTGAGTCAAAATTTTTTACCAACGATCGTGTCGGAAAACAAGCTAAGAACCGGGTCGCTCGCAGGTCGTTGGCACGCGTTGCTGGTGCCGGAAATAAATGAGAAAATTTCCGGATTAGCACAAAATATACCATTTGCGAGTCAATGTTCTGGGCTAGCGGAGGAAACGCAATGCTCCGCCCCAGATCAAGTGATCCTTGATTTTATCAACTTTGCAATTGACGGGTTCATTCGGAAGAGTCTCGTTGATGCAAATCTCGGGATGCTGCCCGCGCAGAAAAAACGGAGCAAAAGAGCAGACCATGCTGCAGAGAATTGGTACCAGAAACTATGCACTCAAGATCCCTATTTGGATTTGGAGGAAACAGAAAAAAGTTTCCTTGCACTTATCTTGAACAAATGGGTCGAACCGGTCCAAGTGACGCATACGGGAGAAGCATTCCGAACCTGCTTCAAATTAATACCACCAGAAGAAACCAGCAAAGACAGACACGTTTGGACATTAAGCTTCAACTTGCAGGCAAAGAGTGATCCTTCCCTGCTCGTCCCCGCCCCCCTCGTGTGGAAGGAAAAGTCCAGGGTTCTAACGTTCCTCAAATGTCAATTTGAAAATCCCCAAGAGAGACTGCTCGAAGATCTAGGCCGATCCGCCCGTCTCTTTCCCCCCATTGAGAAATGCTTGGAAATCGCCCATCCAACGGAAGCTTGCTTGTCAACCAAACAGGCCTATTCCTTTTTACGCGAAACCTCCCCGCTCCTCCAACAAACCGGATTAGGGGTTATTGTTCCTTCGTGGTGGCAGAAACCGCAAGGTCGCTTGGGCATCTCCCTCACGGTTTGGCAGAAATCGAGGGGGAAGGTGGGACTAGGAATTTTAGGACTCCGATCAATCATTGAATATGACTGGCAAATCGCCGTTGGTGGCGAACTTCTCTCCCAGAAAGAATTCGAGACACTCGTAAAACTGAAAGCCCCATTGATTCAAGTTCGGGGGCAATGGGTGGAGTTGCATCCCGCAGAAATTGAGAAAGCGATAGGATTTCTCAAACAAATGCGGAACCATAA
>MBAA01000082.1:2102-4534 GCA_001940655.1 Promethearchaeota archaeon CR_4 | reverse complement strand
GAGACCCGAGGACAGGAGATGACCCTATTGGAAGCGATTCAATTAGGACTAGGACAAAAAACCTCGGAGTTGGGTCTCCCAATAAACAAAATTAACGCAGAAGGGGACTTGCAAACACTTTTTGACACATTTGTAGGGGGAACTAGTAAAATTGCGCCCATAGATCCTCCTGCGTCCTTTATTGGGATGCTTCGTCCATATCAAGTCACCGGAGTAGCATGGCTTCGTTTTCTGACCCAATACGGATTTGGGGCTTGCCTTGCCGATGACATGGGATTAGGAAAAACTATCGAAGTCATAGCGTACCTCCTACACGAGCAGAATCTCCGACCAGTCCCAGAAACTGAAACGAAGAGTAATAAAAATGCTCGCAAGCGTTCTGCTAAAAAATCGAGTAGAATAACCCAAGGGCAAGAATCTGAAAATAGGGCAGGGCAAAGAAGTAGAGGGAATCAATCGCAGCAATTCGAAACAAATCCCTCCTTGATCATCTGTCCTATGTCTGTTGTTGGCAATTGGCGGAAGGAACTATCCAAGTTTGCTCCGTCTCTTAAGACATTTGTCCATCACGGAAATGAACGTCCCTCAGGGAGTGCATTTCACGAACAAATTAAGAACTTCGAGGTGGTCATTACTACTTATGCGATTGCCCTCCGGGATCGCGATATACTCCTGCAAGTTCGCTGGCGTCATCTAATTTTAGATGAAGCACAAAATATTAAGAATTTCCATGCTAAACAGACACAGGCGATTCGATCGCTGGAATGCATAGGGAAAATAGCACTTACCGGCACTCCTGTGGAAAATCGTTTAACGGAATTATGGTCCATCCTCGATTTCTTAAACCCCGGTTATTTGGGTGCGCAAGAAACCTTTTCCAAGCAATTCGTAGTACCCGTCGAGAAGCACCGGGACCCCGAGCGCACGGAATTATTGCAGAAAATTGTCCAACCATTTATTTTGCGCCGCCTAAAAACGGACAAAAAGATCATCAAAGATTTGCCCGAAAAAATGGAATTCGATGTGTATTGTAACTTAACTCAGGAGCAAGCCTCCCTTTACGAAGCAATTGTGCAAGATATGCTTGAACAGATCAACCGGGCGGTAGGGATTAAGCGGAAAGGTCTTGTACTCGCCAGTCTCGTGAAATTAAAACAAGTGTGCAACCACCCGGCGTTGTTCCTCCATGATAGCAGTCAGGTCGACAGGCGGTCAGGGAAGCTTCAGAGGCTGGAGGAAATAGTCCGCGAGATTCTCGATGCTGAAGAAAAGGTTCTCATCTTCACTCAATTTAGCGAGATGGGACAGCTCCTCAAAAATTACCTCCAGCGCACGCTTCAAGTGGAGGTGTTGTTCCTGTACGGGCAGACCTCCCAGAAACAGAGGGAACTAATGGTCGAGCGATTTCAACAAGAAGCCCGTGGAGCCCCGATATTTATCATCTCTTTAAAAGCTGGTGGATTGGGTTTGAATTTAACTGCTGCCAACCATGTAATCCATTTTGACCGGTGGTGGAATCCGGCCGTTGAAAATCAAGCAACGGACCGAGCTTTCCGCATTGGTCAAACGAAGAACGTGCAAGTCCATAAATTCATCTGTGGTGGAACAGTAGAAGACAAGATTGCAGACATGATAGAAAAGAAGAAAGATCTTGCAGAGAAGATCGTTGGGCAAGGCGAGGCGTGGGTAACGGAATTGACTACGGCTCAATTGAAGGAGATTTTCACTTTAACACGGGACGCAGTAATTACGGCGTGAAAATATTGCAGGATTTACGAATATTGATACCAATAAATTGCGGAGATTAATGATATGGGTCGATGGGGTTATGGGGGTTATCCCTACTACGCGCCTTCACGTCCGAGGAAGGTCGAAAATGGAATAAAACTCAAGAGTAGACGCGGGGAAATCGGTTCGCGATGGTGGTCGCGGCGCTGGATTCAGGTTCTGGAGTCTTTCCATCTGGGGGCAAGACTCGACCGGGGGAAGTCTTATGCTCGGCAAGGACAAGTCATCGAGCTGAATATTGAGGCTGGGAGCGTGTCAGCGAAAGTACAAGGATCCGCCCGCTCGCCGTACAGAGTCAGCATTACTCTACAACCTCTCTTGCAACAGGAGTGGCAAAGAATCATTGAGGTTATGGCCTGCCAAGCAAAATATGCTGCAAAATTGCTCGCTGGGGAGATGCCTGAGAAGATTGAGGAAATCTTTATTGAAAGCAATATTCCCTTGTTTCCCACAAAAAGCGGGGATCTAAAGACTGATTGTTCTTGTCCCGATTACGCGAATCCCTGTAAACATGTAGCAGCGGTTTATTTCATTCTCGGGGAAAAGTTTGAGGAGGATCCCTTCATGATCTTCACCCTTCGCGGGATGGATAAAGAAGAATTGCTGGTAAAACTCCGGGAGAGTCGCGCTGGGAATATGCTAGA
>MBAA01000082.1:1782-2096 GCA_001940655.1 Promethearchaeota archaeon CR_4 | reverse complement strand
AGAGGGCACGGAACATTCGCAAAACCGGAAAAATCAGAGAAAGGAAAAGGCCGCTAATCAAATCGCTGAGCAACTTGCAAGATTTTGGTAGGGAAGTTGGGAACCAGTGCCCTTTCGTGTTTCACCCCCTGCCATTGAGAATGCAATCATAAAACGGCTAGGACCGAGTCCATTTACCATAAATCACACTAATGCAACGTTATTATTTGATAAGATTTATTCACACGTCCTCCAATCAGCGGTGTCGTTGGTTTCTGACGAGGACGATGGTGTTGACAGTACTTCGAAGAAATTAAATGTCACAACCTCCACCA
>MBAA01000082.1:1379-1679 GCA_001940655.1 Promethearchaeota archaeon CR_4 | reverse complement strand
ACGAGGGCAAGGCGCCACGTGTTCCAAAAGAGGACTGAGACCGAAATAATATTAGCCGAACCGCCCAGCTGCGAGTACTCGTGGTCGCCTGGAACGCGTGCTTCTCCTTATAACCGTTATCTATGGCAAACCGCTTGTGGTATGTCCGGATGGCCGCCGTCACGGGACACGAGTGCCAGATGGGTTTCGTGACGACCTTCACGTTCCCGTGATCCAAGTACGCGGCCACGTGGATGTTGATGCTCCGGGTGGGGTTGTTGCTCGTTACTTCCACCACATGCCACCGCGGGTGCAGGAACT
>MBAA01000082.1:0-1236 GCA_001940655.1 Promethearchaeota archaeon CR_4 | reverse complement strand
CCCAGTACGGGTCGGAGTGGTAATCGAAGATGACCGTGCCTGCGCGCTCGAGCTCGGCGCGGACTATCGCCGGCAGCGAGTGGTACTGGGCGAGGAGCAACTGGTTGACTATTACCCCAACCTGTGTTTCCGGGATGCCCCTCAGTGTCCCGAGGACGGTCACGCCCGATGGGCAATCGTCCCAATTGTCCCGGAGGAAGTCTGCCATCGTAGACACGGAGGACCCGCGGGTGCTGGCGACCTCCATAACCCAGAATATCTGGTTGTTGCTAAAATCAGGCGTGGAAAAGTACTCCCCCTTGGATTTCAGGGGGTGGGCAAGGATCTTCTGATGTGCCTTCCGGTAATGGGCGTGCCCGCGGAAGGACTTCTTGCGATGAAACTGCTTGGGGGATGGGCGTGTCATAGATGGGGGAATGATGGATGATAGAAGGATGTTGCGGAATTTTGTCGTAAGTTCTTGAGCAATATTACTTATGGTTTAATATCGCTACGATGTACTGTTGAAGATGAGCGAAGATGCTGACCTGGTAAAAAATTTACGAGGAACATATTGGATAAAGACTTCACACATATGAAAATTCCGCGAGTGCCAAAGGAAAGTCATCAATAATGCTTCCCGTACAAATCTAAGTAGCAATTGTCCTGATGCCTGAAGAGTGTAATCCTCTTTGGTGTGAAGGCACAAAATAAATGACGCCTCCATAATTATCATTGATCAAGTTTCGGAGTATATCGCAATTGTTGACTTTCATTATATTCTCCATATTCCATCAAATCTTGGATTCTTAATTTCAAGATATCTTGAAAATAACTGAGAATAATCTTGAAACCATGTGTGAAACAAAATATGTATGTTAAAGTTGATTCGCTTCCTGAAATGACGTTTAACATTTCCTTATACATAAAAAACCTAAGGAAAATCGGAAAAATCTTTAAAAAGTGAAATGTCTATGATCGTAATCTTTATTAGTAGATAGTTGTAGACAATACTTGATATGCGTTGGATACTGGATGCAAACAGCTTAATTTACCTGACAAAGGCAGGACTAACCCAAAAATTCGTGGATTTAGCAGATTTTAACACGGTGATTGATAAAGAAGTGTATCACGAAGTGGTAGAACGTGGCAAGGAACGCAACAAACCAGATTCTGACCAAGCGGATCAGTATCTAAAAAACAATACTTGAGTTTCCAAGATATCTGTATTTTCTGAAATATAAGTTCTTTTCCATG
>MBAA01000137.1:13667-14640 GCA_001940655.1 Promethearchaeota archaeon CR_4 | reverse complement strand
AGCACTTCCTGCAGTCAATTAGCTATCCAACAGGACATCGACCTTTACTTGCTTAATAGGGGGATGACTGGCGAAAAAATCCCGGGTGCAAAAATGTTCACTGCTGACATCCATCAAACTCAAGAAATGACCCGGATTCTAGCGAACCACACGTTTGATGTCGTTGTTGATTGGATTGCATTCACTCCTGCTGACGTGGAGCGGGATTATGCGTTATTTCAGAATAAAACCAAACAATTCATCTTCATTAGTAGTGCATCTGCGTATCAAAAACCCCTCAGTAATCCATACATCACGGAATCCACCCCGCTCGTAAATCCCTATTGGGAATATAGTCGCAATAAGATTGCATGCGAAGAATTTTTGACACGTAAATACCGGGAAAATGGGTTTCCGATCACTATTGTCCGCCCATCCCACACGTATCGAAATGTGGTCCCGGTCGCGGTGGGTGATTGGAGGGGATATACCCTCCTCGATCGAATGAAATGTGGGAAACCCGTGGTGGTGCACGGCGATGGGACATCCTTGTGGACATTAACCCACTCGGACGATTTTGCTCGAGGATTCCTAGGGCTGGTAGGCAATATTCATACCATAGGACATGCGTTTCACATTACCTCAGATGAAATTCTCTCGTGGAATCAGATCTACGAGATTATGGCGGATGCGGTCGGGGGAACAACAAATCTCGTCCACATCCCTTCGGAAGTCATCGCGAAATACGACTCAGAAATTGGCGCGGGTCTCCTAGGTGATAAGGCTTACAGCGTGATCTTTGACAATTCCAAAATTAAGTCATTTGTTCCTGACTTCCGGGCAAAGATTCCATTTTCCGAGGGATTTAAGCAGGTTATCGCGTGGTTTGATGTTGACGAACGACGGAAGCAAATCAATCCGAGAGAAAATGCCTTTCAGGACAAACTTATCCAAGATTACACAACATAGGAAGAATAACCGCTGGAAGTGAAAA
>MBAA01000137.1:13444-13653 GCA_001940655.1 Promethearchaeota archaeon CR_4 | reverse complement strand
TTGGAATAATCCGAAATTTTTCGCTTGTTTTAGGATAAACCTCTTAAATCCTCCGAAAGAGATCATTTGATGGTTGCCTTTATAACCAGACTTTGCGTGGGAAATCACACTTCAGTGTGATCATCGTATGCGTGTGCTTCAATTTAACCGGATTGGAAACCCTACGGAAGTCCTAACACTGGTGGATGTCCCACCCACCGCTCCCAAGA
>MBAA01000137.1:11960-13426 GCA_001940655.1 Promethearchaeota archaeon CR_4 | reverse complement strand
ATGTCACGCACCGTCCTATCAACCCGTCAGATATTTTATATATCCGGGGAATATATGGCGTCAAACCCTCATTGCCAGCAGTTCCGGGATTCGAAGGGGTCGGTCACGTGGATAGTTTGGGGGAGGATGTCATGGAGTTCCAAGTCGGTGATCGGGTTGTGCCAATTGGGGTGATGGGCACGTGGCAGGAAACTATCATCGCCCGTCCATCCCAGCTGGTTCGCATCCCAGATAACTTGGATGACCAAACTGCCGCACAACTCGGCGTCAATGCTATTACCGCTTGGGTAATGGTAACCAAGATTTTAGCGATGAAACCCAATGAGTGGCTCTTGCAAACTGCCGCCGGATCAACTGTAGGACGGATCGTCCTCAAAATCGCCAAACTCCGCGGATTCAAAACCATCAATTTCGTGCGGCGAAAGGAACAGGTGGAAGAGCTTCTCGCCTTAGGTGCCGATGTAGTGATTTCCACGGAAGACCCAGACCCCGTAGGGGAGGTGATGAAGATCACGGGGAACCAGGGGGTATTTGCCGCTATTGATGCTGTGGGGGGCCGAACGGGTGCTCGCGCCACGAAATGTCTCCGGGATGGCGGTACTATGCTAGTTTACGGCCTGTTGAGCGAGGAACGGATACCCCTCGACCCCGGGGACATGATTTTCAAGGGCACCCAGATCCAGGGATTTTGGCTCATGCGCTGGTACCAGCAAACCCCGCCCCAAGAAGTCCGCCAGATTTGGAATGAGGTCATAGAGATGATGGCTGGGAAAAATGTAGTGCCTCCAGTCGAGGCAGAGTATGATCTCGCGGAATTCAGACGAGCCCTCGAGCAAGTGGAGCACCCAGGCCGTCATGGTAAGATACTACTGACAGGCTAGAATTTTCCGCCTTTTTTTCGCCTTAATTCAAGAAGATATTCAATCCATTAATTGAATTGTTGTTGCTAGAAGACTAATTTTTCATTAGACCAGAGCACCAACTTCGTTCCACTTTGTGTGTTTAGGTTTGTAACTACAAGGAAAAAAAATCTTCTAAAAATCTAAATATCCCAAAAAGAAAAGGAGGTTCACTTTTCAGGTATTTTGAAATTTAAGAATTATCAAAAGGATTATAAATGAATAGCGTTCATTTCTATGACATGATTGCCCAAAATTTTAAAATATCTCCCCTCCTAGGTGTCCCCTCTGAGAGGGCTGCAAAGATACGAGATGAGATGCTATCTCATCCGTTCGAATTTGACATTGAACGAGCTCGGTGTTACACGAGAATATACAAGAAGATGGAAAATGCCCATCCCTGTATAAAACAAGCTAAAGCGTTAGAAGAATTTTTACGATGTATGCCCATCAGAATTGATACCACTGAGTTGCTGGTAGGAAAGAAATCGAGTAAAGTCAGATCAGATCCAATGGAAATAGAGCAAGGCAGGAATGCTGGCACGTTTGGGTTTTTCTTTGATGATG
>MBAA01000137.1:10681-11952 GCA_001940655.1 Promethearchaeota archaeon CR_4 | reverse complement strand
CCAGATCTGAAAGAGTTCTTGCGCGTTAAACATCCCTTTTATTCACGATATAAACCACTTTCAGCCGAAGAAGAAAAGGAGATGAAAGAGGAGATTCTTCCTTTTTGGAAGGGAAAGACAATAAACGATAGGAGAATAGCGCTTTTTAAGGATGCAGGTTTAGTTGACGACGATGACGACAATGTAAACCCACTAGCAGCGATTTTCTCGATGTCTGGGAGCGACATTTTTGCTAGCGGGGTTATGCAAGGACACACAATTCCTGGTTATCCCCGAGTTCTAAAACTGGGATTTAAAGGAATAGAGCAAATGGCAGCAGAACGACTTTCAAAACTCCAGAAAACAGACAAGAATTACGAATATAGCAAGAATTTTCTGGAATCCACCCAAATTGCAGCGAGAGCTGTTTGTGACTACTCGAATCGTTATGCAGAACTAGCATCCGAAATGGCGAAAAAAGCCTCAGAGGAACGAAAAGTAGAACTCCTAGATATTGCTGAACGAGCTAGGCGGGTGCCTGCTTCCCCGCCGAGGAACTTTATGGAAGCCCTTCAATCGATATGGATGACGAATGTCGTCATGGAAATGAGCTATGGGGATAGTAATATCTTTTCCCAAGGGCGCGTGGATCAGTATCTCATTCCATTCTACAAGGCAGACGTTGCCGAAGGACGCATAACTCCTGAAGAAGCTGTGGAAGCAATTGAAGAGTATTTAGTCAAGCTTGCAAGTGTTGTCATCGCGGGACAAAATAACGTGACCATTGGAGGCGTGGATAAAAACGGATTGGATGCCACGAATGAGGTTTCGTACTTATTTTTAGAAGCCATCTCAAACGTGAAAAGCTTGTTAAACACGCTTTCGATCCGCATCTCTTCAAAAACCCCCCATGACTTCGTGAAAAGAGTCATTGAAACATTCCGATATACAGCAGGAATGGCGATACATAATGACGAAATATTAATTCCACAACTTCAAAAAACGGGATATTCCCTCGAAGACGCCAAGAATTATTCCATTGTAGGGTGTGTGGAACCTCACGGTACTGGCAACGACTTCTCCTATACCGCTGGAAATGCTATTTTTTTGGTGATCGTTTTTAATATGGCCCTAAACGAAGGGCGCACCCTTTTCACCGGAGATAAAATCCTTGGCGCGAAAACTCCCGATCCAAGCACTTTCACTTCTTTTAATGACGTGAAAAAAGCATTTGTCGATCAATTGAAGTATGCTATCGACTTAGCCGTAAAGAAATCCGAGCTCAAGGATAA
>MBAA01000137.1:9153-10675 GCA_001940655.1 Promethearchaeota archaeon CR_4 | reverse complement strand
TGCAGAATACCTTCCCGCGCCGTTGCTTTCGTCAACGATTGAAGGATGTCTAGAACGCGGTTTGGATGCCACTCGAAATGGGGCCAACTATAATAATAATCCAATGGGTGCCCAAGCATTAGGCACCGTGACGAATTCCTTGGCAGCCATTCGATGGGCGGTATTTGAAGAAAAATTACTCACGATGAAAGAATTTTCCGAACACCTTCGGAATAATTTCGAGGGTGCCGATGAGCTCAAAGCGTTATTGAGAAACAAGGCCCCTAAATATGGCAATGGCGACGAAAAGGTGGACGAACTCGCAAAATGGGTCGCGCAAACGTTATGCGATATCACGCGGCAATACAAAGCTAGGGGTGGTACTGGAACTTACCATAACTGCTTCATATCTGCGGCTGGAACGCATACACAAGAAGGGATGTTAGTAGGCGCGACTCCAGACGGAAGAGTGCAAGGTGAAGCCGTGTCAAATGGAATGTCCCCCGTTAATGGAACGGAAAAAAATGGTCTCACAATGACCCTCCGATCAGCCGCTCTCGCCACGAAGGATGCTCTTCTAACCAATGGCACAGCAATGAATATTAGAATCTCCCCCAGCACGATATCGACCGACGAGGGATTAGACCAAATGGCTTCCGTGGTGGAATCCTATTTTGAGTTAGGGGGCCGGAATCTGCAAATTAACCCCGTTGGGACGGAAACATTAAAAGACGCTCAAGCGCATCCAGAAAAATATTCTGATCTCTCGGTGAAAGTGTCGGGATACTCTGCTCGTTTCATTGACCTTCGAAAAGAGCTTCAAGACGACATAATTGCTCGCACAGAATTTAACAAATTCTAAGAGATCCAGTACCCTTTTTTTTACTTTACCCTTTTAAACGCACCAATCTATTAATTGAAATGAATTACGTGAATTATTAGACCCTAAATCGGTCTGACGACTGTGATTTATAGGATCTTCCTTCAAACGGGCGAGTAAATTTTCTAAAATGTGAATTACGCGGGTGCGATAATCTTCCTGTTCGGGGTAATTATAACTAAAGTATTTCCAATGGGGACGTTGGTGACCGACCTTGAATTTGACACCCCGGAGAGCAGTCTGGTATGTATTTGCGTCAATCTTCGTAGCAATTTGGTCGGCGAGGATGAACCAGTGGAATTTCGTGTTTAATTTAGCCCCAGTATTTGCGGGTGCCGCGCGAGCGCGGGTTTTCAGGCAATTGAATTGGAACAACCACTGGTCAGGAGACGCCTTCACTTCCCACCACTTGCCGTTCTTGTAATCCCAGAGGTGGGTACCCCCAACGGTCATCCCGGTGTAAAATTTATTGTCGAAATGCTTGAGGGTGTCGTACATGCGAACATCACGAGTAATCAGTTAAAAAAACGAAGGTAATCTCATTAAAAGCAGAGGTAGTTTTTAAGTGAACATAGGCTGACGAATTTGTGTGACCTCTTGTTACCTTCCCTTTTGACGCCCAATTACCCGTAAAGTTTTCCCCTATGAAGATACTCCTTTCTG
>MBAA01000137.1:1351-9119 GCA_001940655.1 Promethearchaeota archaeon CR_4 | reverse complement strand
GTTGAAGCACTCCCTTCCGTCACGTTAAAGAAAATTTCATTACGGTGTGTATATATTTCCAGAATGGTCTCCCGCAATTTGTCTTCAGCAACCACGTATTCGTAAAATTCAATTGCTTTTTCCAGGCAAAGCGCTTAAAACGTGTTGTTTATTGGGATCTCGCCATCATCATAGAATAAATGCACTAGAACCTGAGCTTGGGAATCCAACTCCTCGAGTATACTTAAAAAGCTTTCCTTTCACGAGTTGATTCAATGTTTTCCCGAGGTTTGTCAATATTGTTCGAAATCTTAAAATGATCCCTTTCAGAGGGTTGCCCACCTCTGAGTTCTAAAGTTTCCGAATCTACTCCCATCAAAATAACGTGTGCATTTTTCACCATTTTCTCTACAATATCTCCTCACCCATTTGATCTTTTCCTTTGAACATTTGTAATTCCTTTTGGATTACTCTACAGACATTAGGTGGGATACTTGATAAAATATCGATTTCCCTTGGCGGGGGTTCCTCCGGAAGAGGCGGAAAAGGAAATTGACTTGGCTCTGATGCAAAAGTGTTTGAAGGCAAATAACGATCTATTTTACGACATCGAAGACTATTTAACTAAATAGTGAGTCGAATCTTATTGTGAAACAAAAAACGATCTCCCTGACCGAGGAAGCTTATGGAAAATTGCAATCGATGAAGGGTCCGAAGGAGTCCTTTTCAGAGTTGATTTTGCGCCTGTGCCAACAAGAGGGGGAAACGACAGGAGAACCCCTAGACGAGTTTCTGGGAGCTCTCGCAGGATCTACGGAATTTCTCGGTGACGTCGATCAAGTGATTCGGAAAAGCCGGGAAGCGCACCTGATTGACGAAAGCGATTAAGTATGCCCACGAAAATCTTGATCGACACGAGCGTTCTAATCGGCATCTTACGGAAACTGCCATCCTGCGTGGATAAATACGCAACGAACCAGCGAGCGAATACGCGTTTCTACATTTCAACCTTTACCATTGCTGAGGTCTATGAGGGCTTCTACGCCAGGAATGTCTTCGAGAAGAAAGAAATCCCTCATCCAGAATATCAAGTTTTCGCGCGTCTTTTTGACAAAATGAACAAACGCAGACGGATCGTGACGTTAAACCCGGAATCGAGTATGTTCTATGCCAAACTATTGCACCTCCTTAAATCTGCGGGAAACTTCGTGCCGATTATGGACGTGCTTATTGCGGCAGTTGGATACGTGTCTGGACATACTATCGCGACTGGTGATCGCCGGCATTTCGAGACTATGCGTGAGGTCTATCCGGACTTGAATGTCGACTTTTGGAGCACAGAGAAAGAATGATGGAAGATTGACAAGGAAAAGACTTCTCAATATTGTTATAAATTCTCAGATTCGACCGAAGTAAAGCAATAGAAGAAGAAAATGGACTGACGATGATCTATTTGACTAAATTCAGATTTCGTCTCGCGGGGGTGCCCCCTGAAGAGGCCGAAAAAGAAATTGACATCGCCCCTAATCTAACCGTATTGGAGGTCAAGGAACTGGTGCGAAAAACGTTCAAGTTACCCCTAGATTTTGACATTCAGCTTATCCTCCCAGACAAGAAGGTCAATACCTCAAGAAAGAACGAAGAGGGACAATAATTCCGAACCAAGACCCACTTGAAAATGTAGTTCTGTGTCAAAAAATATTTGTAGTGACCGAAGATACATGTTCTTTGATGCCCCGTTTTAGTTTTACCTCCTTGTACCTGCTCGCATCACTAAAGACCATTGGAATGGGGATTATGGGGGCCGCGGTCAGCAGTTTACTCATTCTCGAGTTGGGGCAACCAGCGTGGATCGCGGGGGTCTTGGGGGCGGTGAATAACCTCGGATTTTTCTTATTCATCGTCATCTTGGGGAACCTCGCAGATCGTATGCCCCGCCGTAAAGCGTTGCGTATCTTGATGACCGTTTCCGTGATCACGGCGGCCGTGCGCCTCCTGCCCCTCGACACGCCTGGGAACATCGTGATCTTCGGCATCTTCAACTTTCTCGAAGGGGGCGCGTGTGGTCTCTTCTGGTGCGTGGTGCAATCTTATGCTTTCGTGGCGCACCGCGTGGGCGAAAAGGCAAGGGATGGTTTCCTTTCGGGGTATAATTTCTCGTGGAACGTGGGAGTCATTGGTGGGTATCTCTTGGGAATAGTATGTGTCCCGATAGCGGGCACGAATTATATTGCGTTCTGGATCAATTTTATCATCGCTGTGATTAGCGGAATTCTCGTATTCGCCAGCGTGAAAGATGAACGGGTAATTGAAACCCTCACTCCGGAGGAATCTCCCCCCAAACTCGTGATAACTCCCCTCGAAAACGAGTCTCCTGCTGCTAGAGCTCTCCGAATGTATGCGCCTTACCTAGTTCTCTTATTTCTCCTCGTGCATCCCTTCGCAGACGGATCAATCACGGTATTGGGTCCCCTCAAAATCAAGAGCTTTGCATTGGATTCAACTTCCGTCTACATCTTGTTCCTTGTCAAATGTATCACGCAAACCATCGCCTCTGCTCTAGGCCCCCGCGTCTCGATTTCCCGCTTACCTCTGCTCCTCCAGATAATGCCTTTGGGCGTTGCCCTTTCGTGGGTGTGTTTCGGTTTCGCGGGAAACTTCGGGGCAGGCCTCATCGCCATCGCATTGTCAGGTATGACTCAAGGATTCTTGTACGCGGCAGGTCTGAAGTACCTAGCCCAGAAAGCGCAAAACACGAGTAAAAATAAGATGTTCGCTCACTTCCAGACCCTGATGGGTGCCGGCCGGGCGCTCGGCCCTTTCATCATGGGTATCGTGGCAGAGGTGAGTTTCCCGTTCGGAATAGGTACACTTGCCGGTTTGGGTTTTATAATGAGCGGGATTGCATTAATGACGCGTAACGTCTCGAAGCATACAGATGCAATCCTTTCCTAAGCTTTTATTTGAGCTAGAATGCGTTTTTATCCTCGCGATGTATTCTATCTGCCGAGGTGGTATCTCGATATGCCAAAAGCCGAAAAATTGCAGGTAGGGGATAGAGCCCCGGATTTCACGCTCCCGACCCTCAGTGGATCATCAATCTCGCTGAGTCAAGTCTTACAGGGCGGGAAACGTGTTGTTCTCGCTCTGTTCCGGAGTTATTATTGACCATATTGCCGCGCGCACGCGAGGGCGTTGAAGCGAGACATCGAGAAATTTAACGCCCTAAAAACCCAGATCCTAGGCGTGCTCGTGGCAAAAGAAGGAACGGGCAAGGAATTTAACGAACGAGTCATCAAGAATGCATATCCATTACTCTTGGATGCCAATGAAGAGGTGGCGAAGACTTACGCACAAGACTTCAAACTCCTTAAGGCCGGACGTATGCCAGCGCTCCTCATCATCGGCACCGACCAAAAGATTACCTATGTGCACTATGGCTCCTCGATGAAGGACATCCCCACGAATGAGAGCGTGTTAAAATTCCTCGAAGATGGTACACTCTCCATCCAAAGTCCTTAAACCCGTCCACCAAAATGCAAACATAATTTTGCAGGAAACGCGATAAAAACGAGGCGTTTTCTCTCCGGAAATCTTGAGAAATACTTGAGTTTCTTAATTCTTTTTCTTTCATAAGGAAAGAAAACTTTTCAAACTGGACGTAATTCGACAGCTCTTAAGACCCATTCACAATTACCCAAGGGAGTTATAACCTCGTCCTTTTATTTCCAAGTGAATGATAGAATTCTCAAGGTGTCATCATGGTTTCTTACATCTGCAAATCGTGCGGGTTTACCACGAGTGAACAAAATGTGAAATATTGCCAAACCTGCGGGTCCCCTCTTGTAGCACAAGATGGGGAGACGTGTCCCAAGTGTAACGGTCCCATCGCTGCGGGTGCCAAATTTTGTAGTATGTGTGGCACGCAGGTAGGAAAAGACTCGCCTCCAGTGACGGTGAAATCCCAACAACAACCCCAAGCAAATGTAACGAGTACCTCTCGCGAGGTGACAGGGCCAATCCTAAAACTCATGCCTATTGCGCATTATCTCGACAACGCTGTGAGGCTTGTTGGCGCAATTCAGTTGCGGAGGGATGGTTTGCGTTTCAACGCGCTCAACGGCGAACGGATCGTGTGTCATGTCGATGATGTCGAGCAGATTTCCCAAGGACATAAAACGGACATAATCAACGTCCAGATGAAAAACGGCAAAATGTATAGCTTCCAGGTGGCCGGTGGCAAAAAGTGGTTCGAGGCATTTTCTAGTATATTGAGGAAATAAAACCTTGATTATTTTCCTTTTTGTAGTGAAATTAGTTCTCTATTTTTAATAAAAGTATACTAAAATAAGTTGGCCAAATTTGCGAAATACACGAATAAAATTTAATGTCCGCCTATTCTGGAAAGTTTTTTTCGTTGATCCCCTTCACCCGCTAAATATACTTTACTCTTGACGATGTTTGCCTGAGCTTATGGGAGCAATAGGATAAAAAAATTCTCGCATTTAGCATATTGATTATCGAAGAAACGGTGAGAAACGAACTATGAGTAACAAAAAGAAACATTCTGGTCCCAATAAGGCCCAACACGCAGTTGAACAAATTTCCAAGTTGTTAGATGACCTGGATCCGGAAAATAATGCAGTTGCCTTGAAGATGTTCAATGATCTCTATTATGATGAATTCAAAGACATTGTCCTTGCCCAACATGTTGACGACATTGATTGCGATGAGGATTGTTCCACTTGTTCGGAAGTAGAACGCCAAGATTGTTTGGTGGAAATGAAACAATTATTATATTATCTTGGAGGCAAGGCGGAGATTATGGACCGTCGTATGGAGGAACTCACAAACCAAATGAATCAAGTAATGCTACAATTAAAACAAACAGAGACCAAGGAAGCGGAAACCCAATTAAAACGATTAAAAGAAGGAGGTCATATAATTTGAAGATGGGAAGGATCGCGTGTTTACTTTAATTGATTAAACCTTTCCCCTTTTTCAATCAAACTTTTTTAATGTATACGTTAAACATACTAATGGCAATTTCCCCTGCTCGTATAGCCTTTTCGTACAACTTCTGTTGAAATGGCGTTTGTGGTCGTGGGAAGAACTCAATCCCAAACCGGTCTTTCCAGAACATTTCTATCTCTTCTTCGCTCAAGCGTGTCAAATTTTTGTTCGTGGCCCAATCGACGATTTTTTCGGCAAACTCCGAGGACGACATTTTAATGAACTCTCCCAAAAAGGACTCGGCACCTTTTTGCTCAAAAAATTGGATCACTTCAAGTCGTTTTCGTTCTAAATCAGGGGGAAGAGGTTCATCTCCAATCTTATCGCTCCAGAAACATTCTTCGACAAAAAAATCCCGGTCTGTCATTTTCTCGTCAAACAGAATTGTTTCTAAAAAGTCAGCATAATCCTGAGCGATTTCTTCTATACTGTGAGATTCAAGATAAGACCTGCTTTCCTCAGAATTTTTTTGGGATTCAAGGTAAACCCTGCTTTCCTCTGAATTCTTTAGGGATTTCAGCAGAAGGCAAGATCGGTTATTCCACATTGTGCATTTGATCCCAATACATTCATTTTTGAGAATTGGACAATACATAGAATCCCTAACACCCATTGTCCGGCTTCCGCTCCTAAATTTATTTTGATCATATTTCATCACAAACTGGTTAAAAAAGGTCAAATTTGTATATTTTAGGAAAAAAAATGATGGAAATAATGCACATTTCAAAATCTTTTCCCAATTAAGCAAATTGAGTTGGAATTCGTTAGATGGGGTTAAGTGCCAAGAAATAATTGGAAAAAGATAATTAGAAATAGTTTCTAAAACGGATAGTAAGATCGGTTAATGTTTATGCTCGTGAGCATACGCATGTCCGCCTGCTTCATTCTCGGTGTGTTCTCCACCGGAGTCGCCCTTAATGATGTCATATAATCCAAGTGCCTATGGCACCAATCCTAATAGGCTTCGACATACTCGCGCGTGGCTTTCACATCATTCACGTCATAATTCTTCCGAGCTAAAACTTAGGAGAACTTTTTCTGAACTTCTTCGAGCGCATGGATTAAGAAGCGGATGAATTCCTCGCCATCCCCTTTCTGGATATCATTTTCCCCCTTGGGTATTATAGGCTCTTCATTGAATCATGCGGGTTTCTGACCCGTGTATGATATTCCCTCGCTGGCACGGTGCAAGCGCACGATAGTCTCGAAAAACCAGAAGTCAGCCACCTATTGGATCTCCTTCCCCGTTTTTCGAGCTTTTATAGTCTTTTCAAAGGTTGACTTTACATCCATCTCAACATTCTTCGATACCCGGAGTAGGATCAAATTTATGTTGTCAATTTCCAACACACGTTTAGCCGCCTTGACGATCGGACCATCTAGTGTGTCACAAAGAGGGGAGCATATACCAACACCAGGAGTTGCTTTTACAGCATACCCTCTTCAACTCTATAAACGAGATTATGAACAATTATAAACACGTTCATACTAGTTGGTAAAAATCTTCACCCTTCCATAGTATTCGGAAAATGTTTCTATTATGGGGATTACAGATTGTGTTAAGATCTAACTTAAAAATAGATTCGGTTATTACAAAGTTTAAATTCGTTGAACAAAGATCGATTTTATGCCACTCTATCAGATTAGAGACCGTCGACCGGTTATTGCAGATGGCACCTGGATTGCGCCTTCGGCGGAGATCATCGGCGATGTTCACATTGGGAAAAATAGCTATATCGGATGGGGTGCAATCCTCCGTGGAGATTATGGCACGATAGAAATAGGTAATGAATGCGCAATAGAAGAAGGAGTGATCATTCATGCGAGGCCACACGACAAGGCGATTCTTGGGTTCCGCGTTACCGTGGGTCACGGTGCCTTAATCCACAATGCAATCATAGAAAATTTCGCCACTATTGGCATGCGGGCGACCGTTAGTGATTTTTCGGAAATCGGAGAATGGTCACTAGTGGCCGAACACGCGTTAGTGACGCGAAAGCAAATTATCCCTCCGGGTAAAATCTACGCAGGCATACCTTCGCGGGAGTTGGGGGATTTGCAGGAAAAAAATAAAACTGAGTGGAACTGGGCCAAACAGATATATGTCGACCTCGCGAAACAATATCAAACCGATTGCTCTCTCATTCGGTGATATAAAACTCCGCGTGTCCACAACCACTACGATACCTCCTACTTCGATGATACACTTCGTGCAAGGCAATCATTCCATTATTACCAGACCTCGTGGTAATCGCGGAATTCTTAAGATAGATTATTCGATCAAACAACCCCTCGACTTCAAGCAACGCCATCATCATCAAGAAGTAGAGCGGTGTACTAAGATAATCTTTCATTGCAGACATTCTAACCTCAAAGACCCTTAAACGAATTCACGAACATATTCGCAATTATTGGGGAGCTTAACTCATACAAAATCAATCCATTTATTGGCGTCCAAGGGGGTGGGAATTTCACGGGCAGTTTCAAAATCACCTACAAGCTTGGCATATTTCCGGTGGATCATCTTCCGGTCGAAAATCTGCCCTTCCGCGAGCATCACGTCCTGTTCGGTCTTCGTGAAGTAACCCATCACGGGCAAGAAAAAATTTTTATCTTCTTTTTCGATGTGTTTCGGGTAAAACCCGGCAAGAGTCTGGAACTTCTCCACGATGAGATCTAGCGCGGCGGTTTCTCCTGCGAGGTACGCTTCTTTCGCCGTAACGAGCTCCTTGGTAGTTTTTCGGGCGAAGACGTGTTCTTGGAGGAGTTCCTGCAT
>MBAA01000137.1:0-1342 GCA_001940655.1 Promethearchaeota archaeon CR_4 | reverse complement strand
GTGTTCCGGCGAGAGCGCTTTGTCTTTCAATTCCCGGAAGAGAATGTCCTCCTCTTTGCCGTGGTGGGTCTGGTCGGCGTAGGTTCGGATAAAATCGACCGCGGTGTCGATGAACACGGCATTGACTTTCTTCTTCTGAACCATAATATCGACCTCGTTTTTCATAATAACAATCATTCGCTCGATAAGTCTATGCTCAATCATAAGTGGGGCGATGGGTAACATCGGATAAACCTCACAAGGTCAGAAATAATTATACAACATGTGATAACGATATTTAATTTTTAGGAGAATAAGTTCGTACATCTTTTTTGTTTAATTTGGCTTAGAAAACGTTCTTAGAGATAAGTTGATTTTTTGTCAATATGAAAGGTTCGGAACACGTGTCAGGGGTAGAAAACCCGAATTTGAAGAAATATGCCATCTTGCAGGTTTTAACGTTCATTTTATTCGCGCTTGGACCTATTGTGGGGAACGTCATTCTCGTGCTCCAGGGTGCAATTGGGGTGGAATTCCACGAAACCCCGCAGGAAGTCCTTACCGCTATTCCCGCGTTCATGTTCCCCTTCGCTGTTGTGCAGTTGTTCTCGGGGGCAATCTCAGACATACGGGGGCGAATTCCCGTGATTTTTCTAGGTCTGTTGTTTTTCGGTGCGGGGAATGTCATAGCAGCCATGGCAACTCAGCTCCGAATGTATACAATTGCAAATGTGTTGATGGGTGTGGGATTTGGATTCATTAATCCCGTGCTCATCGCCCTCATCACGGACATTACGCCGGGGCCAAATATCCCGTGGAAAGTCAGTGTGCTAGGTGGCGTGGCAATGTTAGGCGTTGGGATTGGCCCCCTTCTCGCCGGATTTTTTGTCACCTATGGATGGCAGATGATCTATATTTTCTTTGCCATCATTACATTCCTTTCCTGCGTGGTTCTCGTAATTATTCGGCACCCGCCTTGGAAATCAGCGGCTAATTCAGGTTTAAAATCTCTCGCATCCCAATTTTCCCAAGAGTGGCGGCGGCCTGTGGTGCTTCTCATGATGGCCTCCGCCTTCTTAATTGCCCAGGGGTACTTATCCATTGCCATAATGACATCGACCGCGGTTTCGGGCATAATTTCTCCATCACTTTGGGGCGCGGTGCTTTTATTTATGGGATTCGTTGGGGCAGTCGCTGCTGTCATCAGCGGAAATTACAATCGTAAAAAAGGTTCCGCGCCGATCTTTTGGGTTGGTGGAACCTGCTTGATTATTTCGATTGTCATATTGCTTTCTTTGGGCGACTCTCTCGGTTTCCAAAACTTTCCCTTATTAATCCTAGCTCTTCTTATCGCAGGAATCTC
>MBAA01000001.1:8879-9021 GCA_001940655.1 Promethearchaeota archaeon CR_4 | reverse complement strand
TTTCAGAAGTCGATTCGATATAGATCTGTTGAATTGTTTCGCCACCATATGCAACCCCAGAGATTTCAAGAGTGCCGTCAATATACAAATCCAAGAGGTTGTTGGTGAACACCACTTTCACGCGATAAACCTGTTCCGTGAA
>MBAA01000001.1:4714-8792 GCA_001940655.1 Promethearchaeota archaeon CR_4 | reverse complement strand
ATTCATTGTGCCTGTGGCATCCCGCATTATAATGTGGTATTCTTTAAGCGTAGAACCATAAGACTCGGGCGTTTTCGGGAACACAAATTCAAATTCGAGAGTACCCGTCGCTACACTACTATCAAAAATTTCATACCCGTACACATACGATCCCGCAAGAGAATCAGATACATACAAGCAATCCGTAGCAAAAGCACAGTATCCATTAGGTATCACATAAAATCGCAAGTTCCCGCCATTATTCGAAGTCCACCCCGTGGGAACCCCTCCAGTGGGGGGATAAAAAAAATTCGTATAATACACCAAGGTGGGATCTTCTGCTGCGAAAAAGGGCTGATCGTTGACTTTTTGGTCATTCCGCGAATGTAGAAATGAAAGATCCCCCCCCGTAAAGAAGCACGCAATCGTTAATATCAAGATTGCAGCGCCCAAGGAATATATTTTTTTTGCATTCATTTTTCTCACTTACTTCTAAGGTTAAAATTATTTTAATAGAAATAATATTTAAACCAGGGTAGTAAAAGGTTTGACATCGCGAGTTTCGTGGCGTCGCCCCGCTCAAGTCTGAAATTGAGGAATCCAAACTCGAGGTAGTCGTAAAATCCCGAATATAATTCGCGAGATCTGCGAGATTGGGTCGGGAAATCTTCGAGATCACCGATTTCACGCTAGAAAGCTAGGTTCGAGCGTGAAACGAACATCTCACCTATTCATCCGGCAAGAAATATGAGAGATTACCCCTTCTTTCAAAAAAGAATCACAACCTTGGCGAGCATATTCTCTTCAATTTGATTTACATCTTCACGAATGCAAGATCATCGCACTGGCAGCAGAGAGTCTCGGGAAGGACCAGAACCTGCCGTAGTTCGAGACCTCGGCCTACAGCGGGGTACGGGTCGCCGAAATTTTCGCCAAGATCGTGGAAATGATCTACGAGTATTACCGCAAAGTGGCGTAGGTCGCGATCGCCTATCCACTTACTTTTTATGAAATTATCTTTTCTCCATATTACTCAAGACCTCTCGTCCATATATCGCAGTTTCAAACCAGTATAGAGCGGTAAGTTAAGGTTGTTGTTAATTAAATCGAAGATTTATATCGTTAGAAAAGGAGGAAGAGTTACACAAGTTCCTCGTCTGTCTATGGCACCAATTGCTCAAGTCGAAGCGAGTGCATGAAATCGAGAAAATCCCGAAGGTGTCCGTCAACATCATCCAGTCAGGAAGTGTTAAAATTATGAAATTCGCCTGCGTCCCAGACGGTGATCCTCTCGTGTCCGAAGTTCTGGTTAGGTGAGGATGGTTCGCGAATAAATTTCGGATGTATAGCAAATAATGATTAGATTTATCCTGAAAGAGGATTTGAAAAATATTTTAAGAGAATTTTTAAATCTCGGGCATTTTTCGGAATCCTCGCGTGTCTTCACGAAACCGCTGGGCAAGATCCACGTTATTGGTTAAGAAATAATTGTAGATTCGGAACAATATTCGCGGTAAACCTTTCGGGGGAAGTTTTTTTTGCTCCCACTTGTCTATCTGCATGCGAGTCTCGTCGCTGATGGGTGTTTCGTGCAACATTTTGTGTGTTTTGACATATTTGGCAAGGTTCCGGTCATCGGTGACAATGATAGGGGCTTGCACCTTTAATGCAAGCTGAAATAGTTTTATGTCATTAATTTCTAAATTGCTCCGGGTGGTTTCTTCCAAGATAGGGAGGGTATTGTCCGGCGTGAATTGATAAAAGGTAATATTAGAATTTAACAAATCGCGAACGTGTTCCAGAATAATTTTCGTATCAATTTGATAAAAGGAGCGGAGAATTAGGAAAATCTCGCCCAAAGAGTCGATTGTGGTGAATTAGGCATCGGGTTCGTCAAATTTTGCGAGATATGCAGAACATTCCGAGTAAGCGGGATGATTTTTAAGGAGAGAATAGATAAACACGTTGGAGTCGATGATCCGGTGGAGAGGCTTTATAGTCACAAGTCATTTTCATCGTAATTGGCAACATCTAGGGCGACGGATTTTTTCGGATCAAGGCTTGGCGCTTTCGTGAAAATGGCAGAGAGGGGAACTTTAAGTTTTTTAGTTTTCAAGAGAATACCGTCGGGTTGTTCAATCAAGATTAAATCGGTCAAGGGATCAAAATGGTAATTTTCCCGCACTTCTTTCGGGAGAACCACGCGCCCTTGCTTGTCAATTTTAATTGCCATTTCCATTGCCATTACCATTGATATATATTCAAAAGGCATTAATAAATCAAAGGAGCATAGGGTAGGCATTAATTTTCGTTTTTGAATAGTTAACCCGGACGAAATGACATCTATTGTGGTCGAAAAGGAGATCCTCGCGGATCTCGTCAATTCCAAGTTAAATGTATTACAAGAAGAGATTAAAGGCATCCTCCTGAAATGGCACCATGAAGACATCCAACAGTTCTTGACCGATGCTAAAACGGGGAAAATTGAAGATGCCGAAGACGACGCGATTTGCTTGAAAAATCTGGTGGAAAAGCAGGAAAAATATTACCTGTTGCGATCTCAGTGGAGTTGATCGCGATGGCATCCCTGAGTGCTTTGTTGCGAGCGAACTTGCCTGTGGGAAATTTGCTCAAGAATTTGATAAATAAATGCAGCATTAATTTTGATCTGGAAAGATTATCCATTGAAACCATGGATGGTTGAAAATTTTAATCCGGTACAACAATTTTCAGGAATATAGTCATTCTATCTTCTTTTCGTCCGTAAAAATTGAGTTTTGCAGGTATGACAACTACGATGACTGTTGGAATGTCAAGTCCAAACCCCACCACTTTCACCTGCGAGGAAATAAAGGGGTCACCGGGTGTCCAATGACGGGAAACTCCGATTTAAACATTCCAAAATTATGCTAAGGGATAAAAAAGGAAAATTTTCGACCCCTACCTTTTCATTACCAATAGAACAGGCGGTTTTGAAACCGTGTGGCGGAGCGAAAGATCATCGTCCCCTTGCAATTCTCACCGACCACAGGCGAGATCATAAGTATCGCCGGGTGCTCTTTTCAGCTATCGTAAATTTCCGAGAATTTACGAAAGGGCGAAGGCAAGGTCGAGGTTTGATAAATCGGAAAAAATTTAACAAGGAAATTTATGCGAAGAGAATTATTCGGTACCCTCCTGATGATCTAAGGAATCCTCCTGTTAATTAGGAGACTGCGGAATCCGTCAGGGGATCAGATAGTATTCCATATTATTACGGATTAACACTGCTGTAAACGAAATTTTAAATGATTGACGGCGTTCGTGGTTGGTAGCGGGATAACTATCAAACAAGACTCAACTAAACGCACGCTTCACGATGGGTTACAGATCGAGTGAAGGTTAAGGAGCATCAACATTATTTTGTCGCATACAGCTTGACCTAAACCGCCTCAAATGTGCCCAGACCATCTGGGGTGGTACACCCGGAACCCCGTGAGGAATCTAACGGATGGCGCGGATCCACTGAGAAGCTTCCTGCGATATCGACTGATTGACCGAGAGGCATTGCACGTGAAAAACTATGTCTTCAAAATCATCGTAGCGGGTGACGGGGGCGTAGGGAAGACGACGCTCCTGCACAAGTATGTCACCGGGACGTTCATGGCGGACGCTCAAATGACGATAGGGGTTCAGTTCCACTTGAAAACGATCACCATAGACGATTCGGCCTACATTCTCCAGCTGTGGGATCTCGGGGGGCAGGATCGGTTCAGATTCATGCTGCCGAGTTACGTGCTGGGTGCGAAGGGAGCGCTGCTCCTCTTGGACACTACCCGCTTGATCACGCTCCAGTCCCTCGAAGAGTGGACGGATGTCTGCCGCACTCACGTCAAAGACCTACCCATCCTGCTCTGCGGTACCAAGGTGGATCTCGTCGAAGACCGGTCAGTTTCGCCTAACCTCGTCAAAGAGTATCTCGAGACCTTAAACTTATTCGATTACGTGGAAATCTCCGCAAAAACGGGGCAGAACGTGGAGCAAGTATTCGAAATGCTCCTCAATAAAATCGCCTCCATTCCCCTCCTGAATTCGCCCAATCTGCCACTATAAATTAGTC
>MBAA01000001.1:0-4703 GCA_001940655.1 Promethearchaeota archaeon CR_4 | reverse complement strand
TTTCTCAGATCCGGCATGAACGAGGGAAATTTTAACACATATCCAGAGATCCAGAGACTAAAGACAAAGAGACCAATTACGATGCATTGCGAGAAGCGAATGATTTAGAGTATTTTTGAATATCTGGGCGTTCGAAGTTGTTCCTTGTAAAACGCCGGGACGCCGATTTCCTTCAACCGGTCATTCAGTTTGCGCCACCGCGTGCAGGAAGGCCCCGTACATGCAACATACTCGGGACATTGGAAACAAAAATCAACCTTCTTTTCTTTCGTGCATTCCTTAGGTTTGCATTCGATGGGGCATTGAACCGCCTCCGAGCGGCAACCCCCACAATTACCCGTGGTCAAGGCGTTCAACACATCCTCAAACTGGGCATATCCCTGGAATTCCTTCGCGGTATTCTCCCGCATTTTCGCCACACGACTGTATCCCTTGAGCAGCTCTGTTAACCTGGAGGCTAGACGCGGGATTTCGCCATCCTTGTAGGTCGCACAGCGGGAGCAATCAAGGCCACACGGAGCAATCTGATCAATGATATTCAAAGAGGACATGGAGATGCTCACTCACTTATCCGCAGTGTAACGCCCTATTTTTAGTTGGGCATCAATTGCTATTTTTTTCATCTAAAATCTACCACTTGATCGTTAAAATTGTGAATTGAACTAAATAAAAGGTTTTTAGTTGTCCCTCCCAAGTCGATGGTTACGATGGGTGGTTGCTCACGGGGGTGATCATCAGGATCATTTCGGTCATAATAAAATGGTTCTGGCATCATCGTCCCCTCGTTCTAAACCTCCTTTTTTGGAACTTTGGGAGAAAGTTTTAATGGCAAATGCGTGTTCTCACATCTCACCATCGCATCGGACTAGGTGGGATTTGTTGAAAATCCCATACAGGTATCGGCAGTAATGTGAAGTATGGTTTCATGATTGGTTGGATAATCACCGGGATATTACTCGCCATCGTCGTAATCGTCATCATATTTGGGTTGTCCCGGAGTCAAGCGCAAAGAAAAGTAGGCTTTGCGGAAGGAATTGACAGCGAAGCGGTCGGGAAAGCCTTCAACGCGCTACAAAACCTCCCGCAATTCAAATTGCTCCGGAAAATCATCGTAAAGCACATCGCTCGCCCGAAATTAGGCGATGGTCTTTCCGCGGGAGCTACTTTGCTGGATCTTGGTTGTGGGACGGGTCATCTCTTGAAGGCACTTAAAGACACTATCGCTACCAAGAAATTGGTAGATTTGAATTTAAATGGCATTGATTTGGGTTCGGAATCGGTTCGGTTCTGCCGGGAAACCTTAGCAAAGGCGGGCCACACAAACATTGACGTTCGGGAAGGAGACGGGGCAAATATGCCTTATCTGAACGAGTCGATGGATGTGGTGGTCAGCTCGTTATCCCTCCATCATTGGACCGACCCCGTTAGTGTTTTCAATGAGATCTTTCGCGTGTTGCGCCCAAACGGGTTCTTCGTCCTCTTTGACATGCGCCGAGATTGCCGCCGGAGTTGGCACTGGTTGCTTCGATTTGCCACTCGGGTAGTGGTGCCGAAAGCACTTCGCAATGTGGGGGAACCCCTCGGTTCCTTGTTGGCAGCTTACACAAAAGCCGAATTGCAAGGCATTATAGCACGCACGAGTTGGGCAAACAAGGAGAATAACATTGATAGTGTCCTCTTTGCGCAAGTTCTGGAACTGAGGAAATGAATATAGACGCTATACGTCAAAATTCCATTTATAACGATCGAATACATTCCTCTTATAGAAGAATGACCTAGCTAATTTTGGCCCAAATTATCCCATCACTCGCGCTTCGAACCCGCCTAGCGATTATTTCTCGAATCATTATCTGATACTTACCTAGTTCGCGTAATGATTCAATAGTGGTAAATATCGCATCGGGTTCGTCCAACCATGCTAGGTAAGAACTGCATTCAGAATATGCGGGATGATTTTTAAGTAATGAATAAATGAACACGTTAGAGTCAATGACTTGATGGATTGGCATTAGATTCGCACGCCATTTTCATCGTAATTGGCGACATCTAAGATGACCCCTTTTTTCATACCAAAACTCGCAGAATTTTTAAATCTTTTATGGACTTGAAATTTTAGATATGAAGAGTTTGGATCATAATATCACTTTTTCCCGAGTCACTCCTTGTACTTGAATTATAAATCTTATAACATAAAGAATCTCACAAGTAACATTTAAACTCAGTCACCTTAACTGTATGTAAAAGCAGATAGACTAAGAGAGTTTTTACCGAAAAAGTCCCATTAAGAACTTAAAGACTACTAGACCATCCTTTGACTTTGTCCCGCAGGTTAATTTTCTCTATATCCGTGATTTCCTCCTTCCCCTTCAACGTTCGGGCTGCATCGGCGATCTCGCGGAGGATGCGGTGACCTCCCGTCATTTTGAAGATTTCCTCCTTGGCTTTTTGAAATTCCTCGAAGATCTGGTCTCCTCGCGTCTCTTTCGCGAGCACATTTTGGAGGTATTGCATGACGTCTTGGGGGGTGGTCGCCGATGCGAGACTTTTAGTCATACTGGGGGAACTGATTTCAGGCGTGGGGCGAGTACCTGAGATTTTTTGGGCGAGCGCTCTTGTCAGAATCTTCAAGTCGGCAATTTCTCCGCCCAATTCTTCGCGCATCTTGAGCACTTCACTGAGTCGATTACCCAAAGCCTTCACTTCAATCACCGCCTTGGCAAGTTCCTCGACTTGACTGGTATTCATCGTCAACGTTCGCTTGAGCTGGCCGAGATTCTGGATCACGTCTAACCCGAATTTCTCGAGCGCTTTCGTGATGGCATTGACTTTCTCCCGAATGTCGGAAATGTCACTGGCTGAAGGTTGTGCGCTCGTTGATCATCCCACCGGAAGCAATCGTGTTTAGTGTAACAAGGATGTAGTTCACGAGAGATGATAATAAATTTAATGAATCTAAAAATAAAGTATTCATTTGAGCCTAATTGTCGATCCGGGTTCAATCAATCCCATCCGTTTCCCGAGAAGATAACCCCTATGATTGAATACGTGAACATCTTGACAGTCGAAGGGAAAAGTCTCGTGTTCCGCGAGTACGGCGATGCCGAGATCGACCAAGACCTGCTAGCGGGATTCTTGAGTGCGTTCTCGGGGTTCATGAAGGAGTTATCGCTCGCGGAGATTAAATCTACCCAAACGGAGGCTAACCAGTTTTTTTATACGTTGTACCAAAATGTCATTGTCGTGATTTGCGCGGGGCTCACGGACGTGCCGGAGGAAATCAAAGAGAAAGTAGACATTGTTTCGCGAAAATTCGCGGACGCCTACGGAAACGTGCTGAAGGAGGGTTGGAATGGCGAACGCTCGATCTTTCACGAGTTCGCCAAAGTCATTGATGACGTGATCTTGGGTCCCATCAAGGTGTCCATCATCGGGTATGGAGGGGTAGGTAAAACCAGCTTACTCAAACTCATTTGCGGGAAGGAAGTTAACCTCGAATACATTCCCACCATTACCGCCGACATCGCCAATTATAACAACTTCCTCGATCCTAAGGATGCCACACGGTCGGTAGTTTTTTGGGACTTTGCGGGGCAATTGCAATTTAGCATGTTGTGGCAGTCCTTGTTGAAAGGCACGAAATTAGCCCTCCTCGTGACGGATTCTACGTACCAGAACGTGACAGAGTCCAAGAAAATCATCACGGACTTGGTCAAGAAATATTATGAAAATGTCCCGGTTTTGGTTATCGCGAACAAACAGGATCTGCAGAATCGCCTCTCACCGGAACTAGTCGAGAAACTACTCGGACTCCCCACGGTGGGTATGATTAGCATCAATCGGGAATATCGTGCCACCATCCACGAGGCATTGCGAAAAGAAATCAATAAAATTAACCAGAAAGAGGGGGCCAAGAAATAAACATGAACTTGGAAATAGAAGAATTACCCTCCCGGGATGAGGGAGAGGCAAAGATTTTATCCCTACCTTCGCTTTCGGAGGAGGAACGAGAGGAAATTGACCCCCAAGTCCCCCCTACCTCTGGCATTCGCTTGCGGGTAATGGATCAAAAAGCTCCAAACCAGTATGTGATTACAAAGCGGTACTACGGGATGTTTCTCCGGATCTTAAAAGCAACATCTTTGGTGTGCGAGAAACGGTTAGGACGCAAATTTCGGGTATTGATCGTGTCTGACGACCGTCCATCCTGCTCGTGGATAACCGACATTGCCACGAAAGTTTTCGCGAATGATGGGCACCGTATCATTTACCAGATTGGCCGAGGGGGCACCTCGCGGTTGTCTACGCCGTACGCGAGCGCGGCGCTTGCCCTTAATACCGACATCGATGTGGTCATAGTCCTGACTGCCTCCCATAATGCCATCATTTGGAATGGCGTGAAAATCTACTTTCAGCGACCCATTCCTATCGCAGGAGACATCATGAAGGCGATTTCCCGAACCGCTCTCGACCTCCGGGAGGTTCCCCTCGCGAAGCAATTTGCGATCGAAACCAGGAACATTAACTCCCAAAATAACCGTTATATCACCCAGCTGATTGAAAAAATCCTTCCCCTCGAAAAATTAAGTGGAGCAAGAATCGTGTTCTGGCCGATGATGGGAGAAGCGCCGGAATTGGTGGACCTGTTCACGCGGTTCCACGCTCGCTTGCACGTGATCCACAAGGAAATAGACCCCCCAGACCCC
>MBAA01000084.1:8658-8945 GCA_001940655.1 Promethearchaeota archaeon CR_4 | reverse complement strand
GCCCCTGACCCCAGGAAACCACCGCAGGACGCGGTACTTGCGACTGACCCGATTCACTCGCGATTATGAGTCCTGTGCTCTAACCAGGCTGAGCTACGCCGGCACGATTGTTGAAATTAGCGTCATTTTTCCCCCCGTAGACAAAATGGGGAGAAAGGGAGGCTCTGGCGGGATTAGAACCCGCGGCCTTTGCCTTACCAAGGCAACGCTCTACCAGGCTTCGCCGCCAATTGGATTAAACCAGTCGGCTTAAGCTACAGAGCCTTGATTGCTTGAGTAGAAAGTTC
>MBAA01000084.1:7189-8648 GCA_001940655.1 Promethearchaeota archaeon CR_4 | reverse complement strand
AAAAATTTTGTTTCCTGCCGAGGAAAGTCAGATACCACAATCGCCGCGACAATTGGTACTTTTTCATTATTCAATATCGTAGTGCATTTAATGCGTCAAATAGTCGACAGGAGCGTTAGGGTTTTTATTAAAAATCTAACTATTCCATTGAATTTAGCGTTGAACATTAAAAATGACTGGGGAATAAGCAATTTCAGAGGATTATGCGTTCCCTTTCGCATGAGGGAACTGGTAAGGCATCAAGTATAAAAGTAAATGCGTCCCTTCTCTCCTCGCAAGATTTTGTGACCAAAATTGTTTCCTAAATTGAGTGGATTGTAATGGATTCTGAGAATGAGGATTTAAGTTATGGAGGAACCATCCTGGTTAAATCTTTGGCTGTGAAAGTGAGGGCATTAGCGAGAAATACGCCGAAATCAAATGAAATAGGACGCAGATTGCCGGAGGTGATCAAATATAGAGTAGAGGCGGAGAATGATCTTGCCACTCGAAATGAGCAAGTGGGAACACAGGAGATTACTCTCCAGCACTTCGGCGGTTTCGTTGCATTCTTGATCTTCATCGTTTTCCTCGTGAATGTGATCGCGAGATTGTGATCCCACAGGATAAGAGTGAGTTCGTAAGAAAGAGCCCTCGTAATTTTGTTATGCCATTCTCATTGACTTATAGTGCCTGGGTAATTGTCTGGATTTTCTTCGCTTATTGAGACAAAAAAGACTCAATATTGATCCTGCAAATTCGGCCTGCCTAAATCGGCGAACAGGGCAATCCTTAAACCACGAAACAATGATCATATAGGTATGTCAACAGCAGACGCATCCCCGAGTTATATTGCACAGAAAAAAAGTCTACTCAAAAAATTTCGTAAGATCATAAAATTCGTGCGCCCCGTTCTATCAACGCGTTGCGATGAGAAAATTCTTCAGGATTTGGAAACCAACGCCTTAATAGAATATGAAGTTTTAATCCCGTCACTCCCTTATGTTGGAAAGAGTCGCATTTTTATACAATTTGTCACCGCCACTGCTCAATTCCTCGTGCTCTACCGCATTCTTCTCCGGAATGGAGTCCAGCTTGAGGAGGTCGGGAAACTCATGTACTCCATTTCTAAAGCGTACTTGGCATCTTATCCCCGCTTTGCACTTGGTCTCCTCGGCAGGATTACTTTTTCCCCTCGGTACCTCCGGCGACTCCGTAATGAGGCGTTGGAGTCCCAAAAGAAACCCTATCCCATGGGATATGTGTTTAACTTCGTTGAAGGAGACGGACACACGTTTGATTATGGAATAGATTATCGCGAGTGTGCGTCCTGTAAGTTCCTCCAGCAGCAAGGCGCGTTCGAACTCGCCAAATATATTTGCCCCGTTGACATTCTTTATAGCGATCTCTTCCACTGGGGACTTCAGCGAACAATCACCCTCGCGGAAGGATATGACCGATGTGACTTTCGGTTTAAGAA
>MBAA01000084.1:4704-7178 GCA_001940655.1 Promethearchaeota archaeon CR_4 | reverse complement strand
CCAACATCCGAGTACCTACTGGGTTTTCTCCAAGATAGTCGTTCATAGTTTCCCCCTCAAAAAAGGAACTTATTAAAGACCGCCGGGGACGCATAATATATGACTCGGCGATTTGGCAAGGCGGAAGGGGCCCTGATAGTGATCCTCGCAAGCCTTACGCTACTTACCATATACTTTGTTTTTCACCCTGATCAGGCCACCATCATTCAATTTTGGAATTACAACGAGTTGGGGGAGCTTATCCCAGCGCTTGGGATCTGTTTCGTTGTATGCTTCCTCGCTAACCTCTTACCTATCCCAACACCTTACGTATTCGTGGTGTGGAGTGCTGGGTATAATCTAATCAAACAAAATATTTTTTTCCCCACCCTCGTGGCTATTGTTGCATCGGTTGGATGTTTTCTCGGAGAAGTGGCAAGTTACTTACTCGGGCGAGGAGTCGCTAAAATTAGCAAGGGAATCGAATTCCGCACGGTTCAACAGCTCCAAGCTCTCTTAGCGCGCCACCCCCGCCTTGCTCCTCTAATTATATTCCTTTTTGGTCTAACGCCCTTGAATGATGACCTCTTGATTATGCCCCTTGGATTTATCAAATATTCCGCGCGGAAGACCCTATTTTTCTGCTGGTTGGGAAAACTAGGGATGAGTTTAATCATCGCCCACCTCTGGTTCAAATTAGATCCAGAACCAGAAAGCTGGTGGCTCTCGATGCTCTTACTATTCGTCTTAGTTATTATCATGTACTTGATGGTCAAGGTGGACTGGTTCGCTTTGTTGGAAAAAGTGCGGGTCTTTTTTGCACGAAAAACCGATTCCCCACGACCATCTCTTGAGGTTTAATGCAGGAAACGAGTGAGGGGGCAAGACATAGTTTTTAAGTGAATTGGGAATAAAAACACAAGTAAAAAAAGATATGCGCCATTCCAACCGGTTAACTTATTCCTCTTTTTTCTCAGACATACCCATAAAATCACCCATTTTGCCGAAGATTGCAGATACTTGCTCGAGCAGTTTCTTTAAAAGTTCCCCGTGGAATAACTTGTCGAGCAAGGACTTCAATGCGTCCTTGTCTTCCTGCGTCTTGCACTTTAGAATCGCGCCCCCCTCGATTTGCTCGATATCAAAATTGACCTCAACGTTCTCCATCCCGGCCATCTGCATTAACTGCTTCACGCTATCCTTGTCTTTCAATGCCGCGATCTGGGCAATTGCATCGCTAATGTCTACTCCCGGGGGCGCTTTCACGAGAACTTTCAGATTCAGCGTATTCGGATCGTCCTTGATCTGAATGGCTTCTTGGAGTTCTTTCAGTAACTCGGAAACATCGAACATACATACACCTGCTTGGTACCTGTACAAAGTTCAGGGCGATACCTTAAAGAGTCTTTCTGAAAAACGAAAAAGAAGATACGAAGAATCAAAGAAGCAACATATTTACTGTTTTTTCACGTAAATAGGTCGCATATTTTTTGGTCGTGGCACTGGGACGAAGCCGATCCTCACGAACTGGGTTGCCACACCCGTGTAAATGTCAGTTGCAGGTTTCTGGTGGGATGGATCTTTTAATTCAACGGGAAATGCTTCGATTTCGGTGGCCCCGTGGGCCTTGCAATACCCTACTGCCGCGTCAAGCAGTCGGTTGGCGATACCCTTCCCCCGCCATTGCCGCGGAATGTAAAAACACACGATAGACCACGTTCCGAGAGGTGCCGCACGCTTCAACACTCGACTGTTCTCCACTCTCGGAAAGCTTTCCCGAGGGCCATAGGTCACCCATCCCACGGGTTCATTGCTCTTGAACGCCATCGCGGCATATACTTTTGAACTTTCTAGGAGTGCCTTGAATCCCAAACGGTGATCCTCATTACGACCGCTCAACCGCCATTCGCTCGCGCGCATCCGCCAGAACATGCACCAGCAACCCGCACAAGCGCCGTTCGGGCCGAATAATCTCTCGATGACGGGAAAATCCACTGCAGTGATTTCACGGACGGGGAGAGATGTTTGCATATGAAAACAGGTTTCGACTCGAAAAAATAAATGTTTTGTGATTTATTCCGACATTTACGAGGAATTCAATAAGTATTCTTCAACTATACCCAATTCAAGATGTTAAAAATGAAGAAAGAGAGGAAGAAAAAATGATCTGGAGGATATATTGCGAGATCTCTGAGAAGTGGAAGCTTATACGCTATACCGCCACTCTGAACCGCATTTTCCACACTTGTATTTTTTGCCGTATATTGTCGGATAATTGTTCAAAATTTTCGTCTTGTCCGTGAGTTCCTTAATCATGTAAGGGTTGACTTCGTGACACTTAGGGCACTGGCGTCGCTCTGACGAACCGGGGACTTCTATCAGGTCCGTGGCTTTCGAAGAAGGTGGGGCCGGTGCCGCGGCGTCTGGGGGGTTTTCTTCTACCATAGTTACCAGTAACCCTCTTTCTCTTTTCTCCTATATAATTATTGTGCGAT
>MBAA01000084.1:4347-4646 GCA_001940655.1 Promethearchaeota archaeon CR_4 | reverse complement strand
TGATCTTAATAACACGCAACACCACTTCAAACTCTGCGATCACGACAGTTTCGGCAAAACTATGACCCAAATTACCAATATCGATGGCAATAATTCGCTGAACATCCTCCAGTAGCAGAGATGTCGCTTTTTGCTTGCCCGTATACATTAAAAGATAATCGTGAGGGTAACGATAGGAAAGCAGTTTTTAGGAGAAATAACTAATATGTAGTCAAAAAGGAATATTCCACAAAAAACGAGATGATTCATATGGTGTACCAAGAATTCCTTCAATTGGGAATAGAACGCATAATTACCGT
>MBAA01000084.1:3538-4339 GCA_001940655.1 Promethearchaeota archaeon CR_4 | reverse complement strand
TTTATTCCGCAATTAGTGTGCTATTCCTAATTTTTGTAGTGAAGTTATACCGCCGCAAATAAAAGACCCAGCAGAAAACGTTCATCATTAAATTTTTCCTCTACGTGGCATTCGGGTTGATCATCAACGTGTTATACGCCCCTATCAACAACCGCATGATTCAAGAATTGGGAAATAAGAGTGTCATCTTCCTAACCACGATGGGGATCGTAAATCTAGTATTTTTCTCGTACAGCCTGCGTCACTCCTCCAAAGAATTCACCCCGACAAAGTCTTTGATATGGGAAATCATGTTGGCAGCTATAGCGGTGATTTACTATTTTTTACCAATTGATTTCAAGCCGGAAGACTTTTCTCCCATCTGGCACCTCGAAATGGTGGTTTTTTGTCTGCTCCTTACCCAAACATTGTTTTTCATCGCGATGGGTTTGGGGTTGATTACTATTCCGAATATGAAGAACCAGTTGATCAGAAAGCGATTCTGGATGTTTTTACTCGGCCTGATTATGTTTGAAATGGTCATTATTTCGACCGTCCTCCGCAACGGTCAATTTGCCACCGGTATCGTCCTCCTCGTGCTTGGATTATGTATGATTCCAGGTGGTATTCTGGTATATTTTGGGGTTGGGAAAGAAATCAACTAAGGAGTATCCTACAAGTTCACTCTCTTTTGTTTTCTATTTCCAATTGCGTAAGGTCTTAGTCGGTTCGAGAACCTTCATTTCGAGTTCATTCGCGAAGCGCTCGCACGTGGCGATGACTTTCTCCTTCCCCAAGCTCTTCAATACCGACATAACGCCT
>MBAA01000084.1:191-3525 GCA_001940655.1 Promethearchaeota archaeon CR_4 | reverse complement strand
TGCCATTCGTGATTGCCAAGTCAATCAAGTCTGGGTTCTCGACTACCCCTTCCTCGAGCAGTTTCGTGGCCTCGTTGGCCTGGACACACAGAAGATCCTCCCACAAGATTTTGTCCGTTGCGTCCTCAAGGTTGATCTTGGGGCGATTTCCATCCGACCAGTCGAAGATACCTTTATTAGTTTTCTTCCCGAGTAACTTCCCGTCAACGAGCTTTTTAAACCATGAGGCAGGGGTGTAATCTTGGTTTAGATTTTGTGTGAAATAAATCATACTCTGATATACCACATCCAATCCCAGGTTATCAAACATCTCGAACGGCCCCATGGGTATGCCCATTTTCAGCGCCGCGGCGTCCACCTGGGCGGGCGTAACGAGCTGCTTTTCCACCGCCCTACACAGGAGGGCATATGAGGGAACTTGGATACGGTCAATGATATATCCCGGCGAATCCTTTTTGACTATAATCGGAATCTTGCCGAGAGACTTCACGAAATCAAAGAGGAGTTGCAGGGTTTCCTTGCTCGAGTCTTTCGCTGGGATGATCTCGACAGCTTTCATGAGGATGACTGGGTTGAAAAAGTGCAGGCCAGCAACGAGGGTGGGGCGGGCACACGCGCTTGCAACACTGGTAATGCTCGTCTGGGACATGTTTGTGGCAATGATGGCACTCTTCGGCAGCACAACCTCGAGTTCCCTGAAGACGGACTGTTTCAATGCCAAGATCTCGGGCACTGCGACAATCACTAACTGAGCTCCTTGAGCGGCCAGTTTAATTTCAATATAAGCCTTAATTCGCCCCATAATGGACCGCACGTCCTCTTCCCTCACTTTCCTCTTGCGGGCGAGCATTTCGAGACTTTCCTTGATGCGCTTCATTGCCTTGTCCAGAAATTCCTGCTTGAGATCCCGCAATGCGACTTTATATCCGGCAATTGCTGCAATCTCGGCAATACCATGGCCCATTTCACCACCGCCGATAACGGCAACCTGCTTTACATCTTTCAACTGCAAAGTGCATCGACCTATGTAACGTCTGAATTTGTCGTGACAGTTATAAATTTAACCGTGCCCAATATTGGTTAAGAATAGAGAAAGAGAAAGAAAAATGTTAGCCCACGAAGGGCGTCAACGTGCACACAACTAATGTTTGAAAAATCGCGGAAATAATGGCCGGCAAAATTACATCGTTCGAATCAGCATAATAAATCCCGCCGACCGCATTTATGAGGAAGATCAAAATTAAGGCAGGGAGGAAGGCGAGGAAGAGGAAGAAACTGCCCATAAATATACAAATAATTACCAGAACAATGGTAAAGCTCGCCATTACTAAAGTGTAATTCAATAATATAGCGTAGAGTACCCCCCACTTGCGGGCACGCCCGATTTTTTCTTGTATGACAGGAAGTGCGAAGAGGTACATGTTCACGAAAGCGAAGAACGCAACTCCATAAAATAGCGGTAACCATACTAAGCGTGACAAACCGGGTACAATCCCTAACACGTTACCAAACGATAAGTACAGAATCCCGTAGAGGAGTACCCCCATTCCCAACCCCACACCGACATTTCTCCTCGAGGTATTTGTGATAGTCTTCCGGTAGACCTGCAAGATAGAGATGTTCACGCTCTTGAACCTTCGCCACAAGAAGAAGAGAGTAGCGACTGACAACCCTTCAATGAGCGCGAAAAATATCCCTGAAAATAGAAGTGGGGTAAAGGCAAGAGGAATGCCAACGGGTAGAAACATGAAAGAGAGAGGAAGGATGTAAATGAAGTACCGCCCAACAAGTCCTTTAAGAGAGTTCTCGGTCAAAAGGGGTTGCGAGATAGATGGTACTTCTCGTTTACGCGAGAATTTTTGAAGAATAGGCACGGACGCAGTCACAAAGAAGGCAAGACCACCAATGACCTGAATAAACAATGCTGCAAGAAGGGTATAATAAGATAAACTTGCAGGAAACTCGGTGGTTCCTTTAAGAGCCTGTAACATCCAATTCCGGATTTCGACCACGAATGTTTCGTCATATGGCGCCGTGAAGTGATCCGAATTATCATCAATATAGAGTCTCGCGGCGGTGCCAGATGCAAAGTTTCCGTACGTCGTATTCAACTGGAGTGCATTCTTAGGTTGTCCAGTTTTATTCTCCATCACTTTCCAGAGTGCATCCATATCTATCGCTTCATCCCATTGACCAACTATCAGGAAAAGGTTGCGAGGATTAGTAAGATTCGTACACGAATAACTTGGGAGAGGCGCAAGTCCCACCATCGCGTTGAAGTCGTTGTCGTGAGATAAGAGAGCAAAACCGGCCCCACCTCCCATCGAGTACCCAACGTATCCCAAATTTTTCATATCAACGTCCCCACGAGAATTGAGATATGCTTTGATAGCAAGGATGTCATACTCCAATGGAGATTCTTCGCACGTGGTTGAAGCTTCAATAGGGTAGCTAAACGCTAATTTGCCACTACTGAGACCATGGCCGCGAAAATCAAACGGTACCGCTACAAACCCAACTTTCGCGAGATCGATGGCAATCAGGCGCATTATTTCCTTGTTTACCATAATGCCATGTCCGAGAATTACAGCGGGTTTATTAGTGGAAAGATTATTCACTGGCTCGAAAACGTCATAACAAATCGAGACCCCATCCGTGGTCGTTGTGAACTGGTTATACGTGCGCTTTACCTCAACGGGGACAAAATGAAACACGATTATACCCGCGAGGAATATTCCCGCAAACAACACAATGACGAGGAATTGTTTTTTAGCCTTGGAAGAGAGGGATTTCCGACTCATGACAAGAATGTTCGGAGAAGGCTATAATGAAGATTTCCATCCAGAAGCATTCTACCTGTATCGTCTATCTAGCATAAAATAAATTATCGAAATAAGGATGGTGGAGAAACCATTCCCAATGTTTAATGTAAACTTCGGGAGAATCAGTAAAGCGAATAAAACGATTCTCCAAATTCATTTTCTTGTTTCGGGTTAAGCGTTTAGTTCCTTTTGTGATCGACTCATTTAATGTAAGGTCTTTTTCATGAATTCCAATCAAACATTTTGGTGGAAACAGAATGAGATCGTCAAATTCATCTTCGATAAAAACTGGATCTTGTTCCAATAAGGCCGCGAACACATATACAATCAACTTTATCGAACTTTGGGGCGCAATTCGCTCTACTACAAACAGGGGGTTTTCAGGAAAAGCATCAACCTCGGTGATATCCATATTTTTCAAGATGAAAGTTTTCGGGGTGGACAATATTTTCGGTGTTGATCCTATTTCTTCCATAGATTCCCGGATTGCACATTGTTGAAAGGTCTCCCCT
>MBAA01000084.1:0-133 GCA_001940655.1 Promethearchaeota archaeon CR_4 | reverse complement strand
TCAAATCCTTTACGCCAAAGATGAAATAGCCTTTGAAAAACAGAAGCAAGCTTGCCCCCTGATAAACGACCTGTTCATTTTTCATTTCTTGACTTTACAAGGAAAGGTTGATACCCCTTAATTCAATAACTTT
>MBAA01000118.1:10575-10697 GCA_001940655.1 Promethearchaeota archaeon CR_4 | reverse complement strand
GGAACGATATTATGAAATTTGGTAATGCATCGCTAGTCGTTTCAGGGCCTCACGAAGTATGCCGTACGCTCGTGGAGCAGGGACATGAATGATAGTTTGGATGGTTTTCCACGAACGAGATT
>MBAA01000118.1:9780-10545 GCA_001940655.1 Promethearchaeota archaeon CR_4 | reverse complement strand
TACCATCGAGCTGCGGGCGATCGGGGTACATGTCGAATACATAGCGTAGGATTAACTTGCGAATAACATCCGATGCAGCTTTGAATTTTAACACATCTTGAACGTAAGCAACCAGGCGGCGAGTTTCTGATGGCGTGAATGTGACTTTGAGGAGATTGCTTTCAAAATCAGGATCTTGATGGAATACCAGTGGAAGGATGGTATTTGGTTCGGCATCGAAGAGCACGTCGCGAATCCAATCGACTAACTTTATTTTGAAATCCGCGCCAAACCTCGAAATGTCTGCTTGAGAATCACCGTGCAACGATTTCATCATCACTACTGAATACTCGCCAGTTTCAGGAGATTTTTTTAACCCTATGTGAATGGGAACGTATCCTGCTTTCAACCAGAATCGTATCAACGAAGCTGTTCCACCGAATGAGGTAGCAAGAAATTTGATCCCCGCATTTTTTTGGACAAGTTCTAACTGTGCGAGCATTTCCGTTCCCAGACCTTTCCTTTGCAATAGAGGATGGACTGCAATGCGAGCAATCCGTAGGCCTCGAAATTGTTGGACGAAATGGGGCGCTTGGTGGTGCAATGCAATCACCCACGATACAAGTAGCCCTTGTCGTTCTTTTCGTGCATTCGCAAGCTGATTCGCTGACTCTTCTAGGAGGTTTCCCTCTGGAGTGGCAAGAATTGCTCCCACGGGGGTTTTTTGTTCCGTTTGGTGAACCCAGAGTTGCCAGCTGGGAATGTCCAGTATGGGTACGAAATCTG
>MBAA01000118.1:9200-9719 GCA_001940655.1 Promethearchaeota archaeon CR_4 | reverse complement strand
CGACATACTTGCGGTATTCAATTGTCTGACAAGTGCAACTTTGCTAGGAAGGGTCATGTCAGGGGAGATCTCAGGGAGATCTGCATCCAAATAGAAACCATCAAAGAGCAATTTTTCGATCGGATCCCCAAGCGCGTACCGGATCGGAGTGGTCATTGTGAACTCTTCAACACGATGCCATTTTTCTACGAGCCAGGGGAGAAATTTTAACGCGAAACCCCGTCCAACGCCCTCATATCCATAGGTGGTGGTACTCCACACGCACGGGAGCCCTATATCAGCCATCTTTTCGAGGAGCGGAAGAGGGATGCTTCCTGCTTCGTCAATTATGATGGCGTCCACGCGTTTTAGATTCGTGACTTTGCTTGGTAACGCATAAAATAGGGTACCCCCAGCACATGAAACTTCCGAAAGTAATTCTCCCGTGTTTTTTAATTGGAATTTCACACTCGTGCTCAATAATGCGTTTTGCAATGCTTGGAAGGCTGGTTGGACGTGCAATAAATTTGGACTTGTAAT
>MBAA01000118.1:4958-9181 GCA_001940655.1 Promethearchaeota archaeon CR_4 | reverse complement strand
TGGAATGAGCATTTTAGATACATTTTTCGCATCACCTTGCACGCACGATGTCCACCCGATTTTATTTTCGTCGTCTTCCACAACAATGACATTCTCACTAGTTTTTACCATTTTAATGAAATGCGCGAGAAAATGAGATGGTGGGATAGGTTCATCGTAAATATTCATTTGATCAACGAAACGGGTCACCTTGGTTTGCCATTCTTCTAACGGGGGTGTATAGAGGATCACGAGTCCAGGTCCTGCCACGGATTCCACAACCGTTGCTACATCGTCAGGATTGAACTGGGTAGTCAGGTCGAGAATCGCGAAATCTTGGGTTGTTCCAAGGATTTTGTGAGCGTCCCAATAGGGCACATACTGGAACTTAAGAAATGGCAACCGGTTTCTTAATTGCAGGCCAAATTCTAACCCCGAGGCTCGAACTCCTTCTTGGTTCGTGAGCGGTTCCGCCCCAGTAATACTGCCAAATAAGATGCTCCGCTTGGTATGTTTCCCATATTCCCGGAAAATGGCAGTAACGAGCTTGATCGGGTACCCTTGACTGGACGCAATTTGAATCAGAATTCGGTGTCGCGAGCGGATTATCACCTGACAAGCATCTGAAAGCTGCGTGAGGAAAGCGTCTTTTAGATTCTGCTCCCCCGCATATTCCGCGAAATTCATGAGAATAAACCTTCTCTACCCGTGCTCGAATTCACTGAGCACGCGGCAAATGGTATCATCCTGACTCATCTCGCATCGGATGCGCAGTAGCTTAATGATCCGGGTTCTAATTTCGGTTTTTTCATATTTTGCCACGCGTCGTAAAATCAAGGCAACGGTTCGTTGCGTGGAAAGGTCTACTTCATCGCCGAGTAATTGGAGGAGCTTATCTAGCATAGTTGAAATGTCCACCTTGGAGGAGAGATCGAAGTATGCGCTAACGGTAGCGTCCCGGATATTCTGGGAGGCATCCCTCATGAATGGTCTCAAATTTGTGTGAGTTTCTGCAAATCTGCTTGCACCTACTTTTCCAATTGCTTTGATCGCAGTTTCACGAACTTTCTCATCTGGATCAGACAGGAGCTTGACAAGGACATCCATCGACATAGCGTCAGGGTTTTTCTCGAGCATTCCGCTGATCGCGAGGAGGATCTTATAACGAACCCATTTGTCCGGGTCGTTGAGTCGCCTAACTAAATTATCAATGACAATTTTTTGAGATGCTCCTACCTTCGCCAGACTTATCAATCCATCGGCCGCCGCGTTTCTGAAAATCCAATCCTCCGCCCCAAGGGCATCAAGTAAAATAATAATCGCTTGGTCTGGTAACCGCTTTCCAATATCCCCAAGAATTCTGAGCATTGCTTCCCGGACCAATGGGTCTGGATCCTTCAAATGATCTTTTACGACCTGCACGGGCACAATTTCTGGCGCAGTCTCCGATACTCTTTGGAGGGTCTTCGCCATCGAAATGCGTACACTTTGGTCTTTATCCTTTAATCCTTCAACCAGAACTTGAATCCCTTGTTCAGCTTTCCTCGGGTTTTTCTGGATGACCTCCGAAAGAATCTTGGCGATTTGCTTCTTCTCCTTGGCGTCCCCACTCCGGATATATGCCGCAGAGAGCATACTAAAGTCTACTAAATCTGGAAATTCGGGGCCTATTACTTCCAATACACTGGCAGAATTATAGCGTTGGGCAGGATCTTCTGACAGCATTCCTGCATTCAACAAGGGGATGACGATGTTCGGATTTCCCTTCCCTACATCAATCAGAGTGCGTGAGACCACGCTCTTCATGACCAAACCCCCTTTATCTGGTATCCTGATAAGCTGCTGCACAACTTGAGCGGGTTCAAACTTCCCAATTTCGCGTGCAATTGACATGCCAAGGTTTTTAATTTCAACTTCGCTCTCGGGTATGCTCGCAAATATGATGGGAAGGATTTTGTTAGGAAAATCTTTCCACAATTTCCCTAAAATTGGGAGGATGGCGAGCTTTTCACGAGATGAACCCGAGTTATATTGGGATATTAAGTAATTTACATTGACCTTATACGGTTCGGTGTCACACACAACCATTAAAGCTTTCGTGGCAGCAATCTGCACGTTTGCATCGCTATCAAATAATCCCTTGACGATGGGTTCGATTGGGATGTGAAACTCTGAGATCTTACCTATTTTCTGTATTGCTTCAAACGCAGCAATCCGTGACCCTCCCGATGAACTCTGCATCATTTCGATGAGAATAGGGGCTGCTTTAGCATCAACTTTGTCGAGACCTATTTTTCCAACAGCGAGGGCTGCAGCACGGCGGACTGTATCGCTCGGGTGGGATAATTTGGGTAATACAAGATTACTCTCTCCAATTACCCCATTTTGAGCAAGTACGAGGAGCGCTCCAGCTTGGACACCATAGTCCCCATCATCCAAACCAACTTCCACCTGGGTTAAATTGAGCATTTTTGGATTAACGGTCGCAAGACGAGCACAAATCTTGTACCCAATTTCCCGTGCCTGCCAATTGGAATCCTTTACAAGATCAGAAATTAAATGAGGGGGAATTTTACCCAGATGTTCGTCTGCTATCCCTAAGAGAGATTCCGCAGCAGGTAACCTCTTGTCGTAATTTGGAGACTGGAGCGCGTGGATAACCCATGGCATTATTTGCTCAGGTGCAGCCTTCACCAAATCCGCGAAGATTTTCTGCCCCACTCGACGCACGTTTCTGTTGGGATCACACATCGCGTCTAATACGGGGTGCAGATAATATTTCCCGGCGAATACATGGGGTTTCTTTAAGGGGAGGCGTTCATATACTTCCACGAGTGCTTGTTCCGCGAGTTTATTCGTTTCGGAATAGCTTGTTCGAATGCAGTTAAATAGGACAATAGGGTCGAAAGCCTGCCTTGCGAGGGTGATTCGCGCGTTAAGGGTATTTCGGGTAAATGGATTTTTCTTGCTGCGGAAATAATAGCTGATGACAATGATGAGCACAATTTCTTCTATCGCAGCAGCGTATGACAAATTTCTATTAATACCTAATAGAAGAGGGGAGATTAGTGCCTTAAAACTCTCAAGAGACGGTCCTGAGACTAAGGGCAAGAAGAATGGATTGCTGCTAAAGGTTCGAAAAAGGGCATCCTGATTAGCAATGCTGAAATTAATCAGCACATTCGCGCCAATCGTGGCCATCATCCACCCGCTCAACAGAAAATCCATAGTCCGGAATTTGATTTTCCTTCCCCAAAACCGGCTAAAAAAACCTGAGATGCCGAAGAAGAGAACTAAGAGCGCCATCAACGTGTAGGAAGCGGGATTTACAACCAACCTGCCTTCGATAATATATGCGAGCGTCTGGTAGAGAGAAATAAATTGCCAGACAAAAGTGAAGAGCAGGAAACCGAATCCTATGCGTGCCATTGGATTTTCCTTAAAATCCGACATAACCCGGGATCCATTTCCGAATGAGAGAAATGCGGAACGTCCAATGGCCGGGATGTGGAAATAAAACCTCATGATCCCCGAGACAAACCCCCGCGTGGCATAATAGCTCAGGACGATGATGGGGATTACGACAATCCACGATATCCAAATAATAATGGGTGGGAGACCCGTAATCATAATCAAAACAAGAATGGGCGCAATAAATAGAATCAAATACATAAAAACCGCAATAATATAAGACCTTGGAGGCGAAGCCCGTTTAAAAATTAAGTTCGCGAGCATTGTATGGTATGGAGTTTGACGTTCGCTCTTTTCACCGTGAGCGAGGTACAAGAGATCCACGAGGGGATAGACCGTGATAAAGAGGAGAATGATCAGGAGGAGGAATGGTTGGAATTCTGCTAGCGGGGCTTCTCCCAGAGACCCGACCGCTATCATTAACCCGATGATGAATGAAACCCCCGCGGAGAAGAGCAAACCGAAGGCAAGGGACTTCACGTAGTCTTTCAACGAAAATTCTTTCCCCTTCACCAGTTTGATCTGCCTGGATGCGATCACGTATCCAAATACGACTACTCCCGCATACACTGCCACCATCATCCAGTCAAAACTAGTAAACACCACGCGCAAACACTACCTTTCGAAGCTTACTCTGTATCTTTGATCGTTCCAGTTTATTAAGAGTTTAATTTTTGTAAGAGTTTATTCTTTTACCCATTCTTATACTAGCAGAGTCTTTTCAGAGGATATCTGATGGGAATGTTACCTGAAAATGATATTGCTCGGGAATT
>MBAA01000118.1:0-4949 GCA_001940655.1 Promethearchaeota archaeon CR_4 | reverse complement strand
GGCTTTTGACGAGGATACCAGAACGGTGAAAATCAAGGCGCTCCATGACGTAAAATCCATCCCCCTCGGGTCGGGCAAAATAGGTCCCTTCCGGAAAGGCAACAGTTACCAAATCCCCCTCTGGCAGGCTAACGTCCTCCGGGAATTTAACTTGACCAATTTCGAGGAGACTCCTCCGCTCTCCTGTTCAGACATCCAGAAACAGGTGTCCCGCGAGTCCACCACGCAGAAATTAGGCGGGTTTCAAAACCACTTCTATTTGACAGCCCGATGCGAGGAGGACGTGATCGATGCGCAGGCGAAATCCAACCTCAAACCGAAAGACACTGTGAAGCGCTTCCATGCTTACTTGGCCGACCTCGTACAGACGCGCCTGTCGAAACTGCTGAAACTCGCTACGAAAGTACCCTCCAAAATAACCCTCCAAGATCTTCCCGAGGAAGAGCAACTGCTCTTAACGCGCCTCTCGAAACTCATCACGGATTGGACCTCGTTTTTCTTAAACGCTGATAAGTCAGATTGAGTGACTGAAAATTGGGGCTCGAATTTCGAAAAAGGGAATGAGGTTGATGAAGGTGTTTCTAGTCATCTCCTCTCCTTGGAATGATTGACCTTACCGCAATGGGGGCAGATTAAGTCATCCACGGGTTGCCAGCAATACGTGCAAACGTTCCCCCGAGGTCGGAGGGCAACATCCGAAGCATCGAAGGGGATCTCGATAATTTCCGGTTTGATGTCTCTCGTTCTGGTTAAATCAGAAATCCGAACCCGCTTGATCTTATAATAAATGCCATATTGCACAAGTACCGCGCCCAAAAATCCCCCCATAGTTATCCCAAAGAGGAGAGAAAAATTCACGCTATGCAAGGAATTGGAAAAAGTCACAGAAAGGGAATCTAAAACAACAACATCAGAAAAGCCTGTTTCGATTCGTAATACGGCATAATTACCTGAACATACCTCCTTAAAGATAGGGGAATATCCATTCCTTGGATCCTGAACAACCTGTGGATCCATATAGTTACCGATTAAGCACATTTCACTATAGTCTGATGGCACTATGTCCCGACATACAGAATAGATTATCTCAGTTAAATTTAGGTGAAACCTGTATGTTTGCTCGATTAAGTACGAGCTGATTCGATCATTCCGCCAAGCGATAATAGAATTTATGGAAATTATTGATGACCCATTCAGGGGTTCGTAATCATCCGACATCAGATAGTATCCATAGGAAATATTCCAACCACCAAAAGTCATTGTGAAGAAGAAACCTATGAAAAAAGAACTAGAAACAGACGCGATTTCTATCTGTCCATCGAGCATCCACGTGGTGTCATTTTGAGGTAGGGTGTCCGAGACAAACACAATTTGCTTCATACCTTGGGAAAAGTCCAATTTTCCGTCTGCACGGGTGATATCAGTACTAGTGTCTGCGAGTGCATAATTCACAGGCTCAAGTGAGAAGAAGATGCCAAATCCAACACAAATCACGAGTGTGAGAAATAATGCGTGTTTCATTTTACCAATTTTTTTCAATCTTAAACTTCCGATAGACCAGCTTTTTTTGATTTTGTTTATAATATTTCGTGCTATAAGGCGTCCCCACTTCCGAATGACAACTATGATTCCTGTGATGCCCACGCACACAGCGATGATACTTATCGCTATCCAAGTCCAATCCTGTTTTACCACAATTACTGACTGGTATACAGATACATCCCCGCTGGCGTCTCTGATGGTCAGGGTTACGGTATAATTTCCCACCGCTGCATACTGGTGGGTGGGGTTTTGGATCGTGGCATTATCAGTGCCATCCCCGAAATTCCACTGGTACGAGAAGGGGGCATCCCCGCTGGTGCTGTCGTCTTTGAAGGACACCCATTGGCCATTGACTACGACAAAAGTTTTGTTGTAAAATGGGCGGTAGGATGGTGGTTAACCTGTATACTGACATTAAGCGAGTGAACAGCCGCGTCATCATCGAAATCCGTGACCGTGAGGGTTATCGTGTAGTTGCCCGGCAACACGAAGTAGTGGCTAGGATTCTGTACCGTGGCGTTGCCCATGCCGTCCCCGAAATTCCACTGGTAGGAGAAGGGGGCATCCCCGATGGTGTTATCCGTGAATCCCACCCAGGTCTCAGCCCAGCAGGTCGGATCGCTGGTCGAGAATGATGCTTGGGGAATTAACCAAAACCAGTTATGGTGGATGTTATTACCAACGCAATTCGTTTCCACAAACGGATCAATCCCGTTATTCTTCGCAGAATTCAGGAAAATCTGCGTGTAATTGCTTCCCTCGAGCTGGATACCATAATGGGAATTCGTTGTGCAGTTGTTCCTATTAAGTGTATTATTAGGTGCAGATATGAGTAAGATGCCATTGGTATTCCCCTTACAGTTGTTTCCGTTTAGTGTGTTGTTCTGTGCTTCACGAATGCAGATACCATTGGTATTCTCTGTGCAGTTGTTACCTCCAACAACGTTGTTCTTCGAGGAAAAGAAGATGTCTATACCAACAGAATTCCCTGTGCAGTTATTCCCTTGGAGCGTGTTATCATTTGAATAAAGAAAGTAAAAACCAGATGTATTCCCCGTGCAATTGTTCCCCTGGAGCGTGATATTATTCGCAAAAAGAAGGTATATACCAATAAAATTCCACAAGCAGTTATTCTCGCTAAGCGTTGTGTTGGTTGTTGAGTCAATGTAAATGCCATCTCCATCGTTCTGGACACAGGTGTTGCTCCGAATGGTTCCATTTGCCGAATTCGACACGCGAATGCCTGCATCATATAAATTAGTTCCCGAGTTTGTGACAGTGCAATTTTCGATGCGGAAATACAGCCATGTGTTAGTGATATAGATGCAGCTCCCGCTTCCGCCTCCATCGATAATGAGGTCTTGGATTACGTATGGGTTGCCGTAGGTGCCAGACCCGTTGACCCATATGCAATCGTCCCAGTCCTTGGATGGATTACTCCCATCGATGAAGATGGGAGGCGCGGACGCGGCGATTCTCAGTTCCTGAAACTGTGGGTTAATTTGGGTGCTCGTTTGAGTGTCGGTACTCGATACTTTCTTGGTGGGGAAACCTGCCCCGAAAAGACCAATCAAAAGAAATACAATGCTGGCACTGATCAAAGTGAAAATTCGCGGGTTTTTCTCTCTTGGTGAGAAGATCCATTTCAATTGTAAACCTGCCTCCTAACTTACTCCTGAATTCTGTCACCAGAAAAGTGACCAAATTCTCCCACATCTGGTGTATTCCCTCTTTTCCGGTAGAGAGGCTCCTTGACTGGTCATTCAGGAATTGGTAATTTAAAGTTTAGTAGTATGCGTTTGCGACAATCTTATTAGTTCTGATTGAGTGAGAGGAATCATATAATCATAATGAAATTTACGGTCAGGTACTGACGTATATGTTGTGCGAGGACATAACTTGGCGAACAAAGTGGGCAGCTAAAGAAATCACGCCGGAGGTAGCCATCAGTAAGATTGTGTCGGGAAACCGCATCTTCATCGGCACCGGGTGTGCTGCTCCGCAAACGCTCGTCAAAACTCTCCTGGGAAATTCCAGTAAACTCTTGGACGTTGAAATCATTCATTATTTAACCCTCTTTCCGGAGAACTATTTTGTCAAGAAGAAAAACGCAATGTTACGCCATAATACCTTTTTCGTGGGAGGACCAATCCGGGATCAAGTCAAGGAAGGGAATGCAGATTACACGCCGATGATGGCAAGTCAGGTAAGCCAACTCTTTCTCTCTGGGCGAAAAAATATTGACGTAGCCCTCCTCCAATTATCACCTCCCGATGCATTTGGATTTTGCTCCCTTGGGTTCGGGGTAGGATTTGCCAAGGAAATTATCCAAGCGGCGTATATGGTTATCGCGGAGATAAACCCCTACGTTCCTCGTACATACGGCGATGGAATGGTGCATATTAAAGATGTAGATTACTTTGTGTATAGCGAACGCACACCTCTTGAATTCAAGCTTCCAGAACCAGATGACGTCGACATGAAGATTGCGGAAAATATTGCTACGCTCATTCGCCACAAGTCTTGCTTGCACTTCAGCTACGGAAGTATTTCCAAGGCCGTTCAAAAATATCTAGCCAATAGTGAACCAAAGCACGATCTCGGGGTTCACTCTTTCATTATCTCGGACGACCTCATCCCTTTAATTGAGAAGAACATCGTCACCTGCCGGCGCAAAACCTACCATCCCGGGCGAGTCGTCGCTTCGATAGGATTTGGGACTAAAAAATTGTACGAATTCGTACACAACAACCCGTACGTGGAATTCCATATTGCATCGCAGGTATGTAACCCGGGTTTGATTGCTCGGAATCATAGAATGGTATCCATTAATCAGGCAGTCTCCATCGACTTGACAGGTCAAGTAAATGCCTCCTATAAAGAGTATCAATTTTTCACTGGCATAGGGGAAACCTTGGATTTTCTCCGGGGGTCCGCATTTTCCCAAGGTGGGAAACCTATCATCGCGCTCCGGTCCACGAACAAATCTGGGACGAAAAGTCACATCGTCAGCCAGTTAGATGCCGGATCAAGTCTCCTCATTTCTCCAGTAGACGTGTATTATGTCGTTACTGAATGGGGGATTGCATATTTGCACGGGAAAACGATTCGGGAGCGGGCGTTAGAATTGATTAACATCGCGCATCCACATTTCCGGCAAGAATTACTTGAAGAAATAAAGGAGAAAAAATTGGTGTACGAGGATCAAATGCTCCATTTTAATTTGCAGGGAGAGGTGGTGCCATATCCCAGGCAATATGAAACTACAAACACAACCAATGATGGTACCAAATTGCTCATACGACCCTTAAAAATCACGGACGAAAAACGACTACAAGACTTGTCATACTCGATGAGTTCGAGCGACCGTTACATGCGCTATTTTTCTAACGAAGCGAGTTTTGAAC
>MBAA01000187.1:16979-20766 GCA_001940655.1 Promethearchaeota archaeon CR_4 | reverse complement strand
AAACGAAAAAAGTGGGAAATTTTGAAGAAAATGCAGAAAGGAAAAAGGTATTTACATACGCGATAATTCTTCAGTTGCTTTTTGGATCGCGACTAACAGCTGAGATTTTTGTTCTGGTTTTAAGAGCATTTTTGATAGCTTTTCAACAAGAATATCTTTCATTGTCCGCTTGACGTCCTATTGCTCTTTATAAAAAAATTTCAGAGAAATTGCTGCATTACCTTGATCTTGCCTTCAATTTTGCTGATCTGATATTCAAATTCATCTCGCTTTTCTTCAAATCTCTCCTTGGAAATCTCCTTACTCTTGTATCTTGCTTTTGAAAGCTTGATTTCCCTTTCCATCTCGAGCCGTTCCGCTTTCAAACGAGTTTGCCACGTCTTGAGACCAACTATCAAATTGGCGTGTTCCTTCATATCTTTCTTTAGTTTGTCAATGTATTCGGTGTTTAATTGCTCGAAAACATCCTTCTCGACCTTGTGGAACTTGTAATTGGTTTTGAGTTCGTCGATTTGATCTTTCATCACACGAATGCGGGTAGGCAGCGAAACGAGGGGAAAACTTGGATCAAGTTGCCCGGTCAATTTTTTCTCTTCTTCCTCGAGGTCTGCCTTGATCTGGCGAATAGCTTTGATCTTGGTGTTGACGTCATCCCGGAATTTTATGTCGAGTTCGTAATCCGGTTCATCGAGCAACTTAGTAATATCTTCGATTTTGTCGGCAACTTTCTTCTTTTTCACCTTAAGCAGTTCGATTTCCATGCGGATCTCTATTTGTTCCCGAACACTTGGGGGAAGTTCATAATTACCACCAGCAGCGGACTCTGTAATATCAGGTTCAAGTATTTCAGAAACCTCTTTGCCCCCTTCTTTAGATTCTTTCTCCTCTTCCCCCTTTTTCCCTGCCTTCTCAGATTTCTCTTCCGGTTTCTCGGATTTTTTTTCTGACATTTTCCCGGTGTCTTGTTCAGGTTCTTTTGGGGGTTCTTTCTGGGTAAAGGGTGCGGTTTTTCTCGTGTCCTCTTTTGCTGCAGGGGATGATTTCACCAAGCGGGGTTTACCGCACGCTATGCAGAACTTGTCATTGTCTCGGAGCTCGCTGCCGCAATACACACAAAATGGCATAAATTGTATGATCGCTATGGAACAATAAAATCTTATGTGGGGCCAATTTTTTTCATAAACAAGATCGGTCATATGACGAATACCCAATCTTCGCCCGTTGGTTTAATACCCATTAATTTGGGGATTCTAGGTCATGTCGATGCTGGCAAGACTGCCATCGCGAGAAGATTGACGGAGATCGTCTCGACTGCAGGATTAGATGCCCACCCGCAGAGTCAAAAGCGAGGTATTACGATAGATTTGGGTTTTTCTTTTTTCACTTTAGGGAACTTCATCGTGACCCTCGTGGATGCCCCAGGCCATGCAGACTTGATCCGCAGTGTAGTTAGTTCCGCAGATATTATTGATGCGGCGATCCTCGTTGTGGATGGAAAAGAAGGGCCCCAAATCCAAACTGGAGAACATTTGGTAATCCTCGATGCTTTTAGCATAAAAGACCTCTTTATTGTGATAAACAAGGTTGACCTGTTAAGTGGTGAAGAGCGTCAGTCGATGATCAACAAAATGGAAAGTATCATGTCTAACACGAAATATGCAAATAAAACCCCAATCATTCCCATATCCGCGAAAACCGGCGAAGGATTCGACCAATTGAAGTCTCTGCTCTTGGATCGTCTTCACCAACCCCTGCGACAAATAAACGCCCCCTTTAGGGTAGTAATTGACCATCACTTTCCACTCAAAGGTCATGGAACCATTCTTACGGGAACGATCTTGGAGGGTGTTCTAAAAGTGGGAGATTCGTTTATTATCGAACCGTTGAACTTGCCCGGGAAAGTTAAAACCCTCCAATTCGCGAAACAAGATGTTCCAAGAGTTCAAGCGGGGCAGCGGGTTGGCATTTCCGTTACCAATTTAGACCCCAAAATACTTTACCGGGGATGTCTTCTTGTCAAAGACAAAAGCCACGTCATAATTAGTAAACTCCTACGGGCATTTTGCCAGATTAACCCTTTTTACAAGGAAAATCTAAGTTTTGGCATGCAAGTACATGTCAGCGCTGGGATGCTCACCATAAGTGGGCAGATATATCCATACGAGGTCGAGGGGGATTTATCGTACAAAATCGAAGAGGTAAATACCCAGAAACCTTTTCAAGCCATTCTAAGTCTAATGGATCCGATCGTGGTTAAACGTGGGGATAAAATTCTCCTGTCCCGATTCGACCTTCCCCCCACGACCCTTCGCATCGCGGGTTCGGGGGTGTTCCAAGAAGAGCTTGCTGAAAAACCTCCCCTTTATAGGCGGAAATTAAAAACAGGGCACGTCAAAAGTATCCAACATTCCCAAGGAATCGTAGTGGAAGACTTGGCTCAAAGTAAAGATGGCGCGGAAAAAATAGTCAACCGCCTCGTGACGAATCCACGAGGTAAAATTGTGGGTACTTTCGGGACCAAAGGGAATGTCACTATCAAACTCGAAGATGCCAGTATAGGTGTTGAAATCGGGCAGGAAATCCACGCAATAGAGCCCCGGGAAATTAATTATTAATTAAAAACAATACACTAAAAATATATAGCATTTGTACAATTATTGAGATAATTGTTGAGATAAATCGACATTGTGGGCGCACGCGCATGGTGAAAGAAGTAGAAATAGACCCCTCATTGCAGATGAAGATTAGTCAGATTCTCGAAACATTAGAGAGTGGCACGGACTTGGAAGGGTGCGCGGTGATCTCGAGCACGGGTCTTCGGGTGGCGTGTGCTGATAGTGCCGAAACGGATGCTGACCAATTCAGTGTCTCACCCGCCACACTCATCTCTCTATCTTCAAAAATAATTGAGGAATTAAAACAAGGCGACCTTACCGAAATTGTAATCGCAGGGGAGGAGGGATATTCCATCGTGACAGTTGGTTCGAGTAAATTCATCCTGCTCTCGAATTGTAAGAAAGGATACAAATTGGGGTATTATTTTCACCGTATTAGGAAAACGTATAAAATAATTGAAAAGCTCCTCCAAGATGTAGAGTTAAAACCAGCCGCGTACTAATCTTATTTATTATCAACCCGAAATCGGAGCAATCCAATAAATCCCCCCATTTTCAGTAATTGCTCGCCAGCTGGGTGGAGGGAACTCACAATTTCTACCTTTCCATTCGCTTTTTCGATGTTGTGAAGTAATTCTTCAAGATTTTGGCGGTCATCACCCTGACTTTCCCGGAATTTAACGTCTGAAATGAGAATTTTCTCTATTGCCCCAAACTGAACCGCTTGTTTGGTCTCGGCGATTCCAAATGTCAAGGTTGGTTGATCTTTGCCTATCCGTCGCATCACTTCTTCCATTAGGTCAGTCTCGTAGACAACGCGTTGGTCTTGGAGGATTGTTTGGAGAGTGCCCTTACGTAACGCCTCGTATATAGCACTCTCTTCCGCTGAGGTGGCGGTTTCGAGCTTCACTTTGTCCTTGGCAGCGGGGACATATTTCTGGAGGTATTCCGCGAATTTCTCTTTCGTGAATCCAGGTCCCACAACAAGGATTAATCGAATCTCGTATTTTGCAAGATTTTCCTCGACAACTTTTGCCATCTGGACGAAAAAATTATCCAATTCTTGTTCCCATGCTGCTTTCCCAAACCGTTTTCCTGATATGTTTTCATGAATTTTCGCTATGATGGTTTGAGAATAGTTGGAGAGGAGTGCGATAATTCCATCGCCCGCA
>MBAA01000187.1:12469-16967 GCA_001940655.1 Promethearchaeota archaeon CR_4 | reverse complement strand
ATAAGGACTTGGTACCCTTTAGTGGCATCCACGGACTTTTTTAGTCGTTGGAGGAGATGATCATACCACACGTCTTTGATGATGCTGAGTTCATCACCAGGTTCCAGGTTAAACGTGTGAAAACTTCCCATGCTGACAAAATCATCCGGACCCCGATAGATCTGTCCCTTCACACGTAACCGGTTAACAAATTCATCAAATGCAACCGATTCTACTCTAATACCCAAAAACATCGGACGACGATCTCCCTTATCTCCCTCCCGGACGACCACTCGACGCGTGGTTCGCCCCTCGAGTTTGTCTCCCGGGTACAAAACATTGTAAAGGGTCCAAAGATCGTTCAGGGCCTCTGTATGGAGTACTAGCTCTCCTTTTTTTCGGTCGAATTTAATAATCTTCATCGAAGTGAGTGAAGAATTCGTTCTAATTGAAATTATTGCAAGTAAAATTCAATTGAAAAGAAAAAAGTGTAAAAGGACCCTATTCTTCGTCAACCTTGAGTCCTTGCTTTGCAGCGGCAGCTTTAATTTTCGCGAGTTCCTCTGCTCGTTTTTTCTTCTCCTCTTCAATCTTCTTCTTTTCAGCATCAGTGACTTTGGCCAATTTTTCAGGACTTGACGCTTGAATTTCTTTTTTGAGATTCTCATCCATCGACATACAATCACATCCATCCTTCTTACTGGTTTTTGTCAAGTGATTCCCAGTGACTAATAGTATGACCAAATTTTCCTTAAATGTTTTCCCCAGACAACTCAAATTGGTAGTTTTTTGCAGTAAAAAAAATGTTAGTAACGCAATATGTCTCGATTAATTTTCCTGCAACAATTTTTCCATGCGGTATGCATTAGCACCAGACCGATAATAGTTTGCCAAGAATTCACCCTGCTGGAAACCAAATTGTTTATAGAGCGAAATCGCTTGCCAATTCGCCGTGTTAACTTCCAGCTGGACTTTTTGGTAACCCAGTTTCTTCATCTCATCCAAGCAGTATTGCAGAAGGAATTTACCTAATCCATGGTGTTGATAGGGCATGTCGATTGCGATATTCACAATGTGGGTGGTTGGAAGTTGCGGTGCTGAATGGTGATTCGAACCTCGCAAATCTTGTGGGTTAATTTGCATCGTTATGCAAAACCCAAGCATCTCACCCGAAGTCTCCTCTTCCAGAATGACAAACTGGATAGATTGTTGAACTAAATCCCGTAACAGGATAATGTCAAATTTATCATCGCCAAATACTCGTTTTTCAATTTCAAATATTTTCAGGATATCCGTGCGACGAACGGGGCGAATTTGACAACTATATTTCCCTATCACGAGAGTATGCATATTTCCAGACCTTGCAATAGCACTAGTTATGAACAACTTAGGAATATGCAAAAAAAAATCCATCGGGCATCATATTGAGTTTTACCATGGAACAGCTTTTAGACCAACCTTGTAAACGGTTACGTTCGCGATAATGTGGATGGCGGCTGTGATTAAAAACATATGGACTACCACTGGCCAGAAATGTAAAGGTGTTATTGCAGGCCAAAGGAGTGAGGGGATACATCCAAAGAGCACCGCCCCGAGTTGGAAGTCTAATTGGTCGACAATCCAGAATGGTTGTCCTCTTCCTATGTTGAGACGCCGCTTGAAAAAGGCTGCAATAAGATCACCAAGCGCAGCGCCATATGCAACGAGAAATATCCGCAACATCAAAATTGGAAAACCCACCAGCCAGATGTTGTACCCCGTTGTACATCCCCAGAAATAGGGTGCCATCCTGTCAATGTTCGTGTAAAATTTATATACAGATAGGGATTGCGCGGTCGTAAGAAATTCAAATAGTGGATCATGCGCAAGGAAGAAGATTAGATAGATTCCAAGTGAGATTGGGACGCCGTACATCAAGGGACCGAGGAGTAGTCCCCGCCATGTTTTCCCCTGACCAAAAATTGGTCGCCCATCACGACACGTTCGCCCTCCATCAACACATCGGGTACCTTTCCGCCCTGCCGCAAACATACCCGCGTTAGCAAAATACCCCGGGCATATCCAGAGTAATGAGAAGACGAGTGTGGCTACCCAATCATAAAAATTATAGATGCTCATTATAATGAACAGGAAAGTCAAAATGAGTATACCAAAAAATAACGCAATTTTGTATGCAATGTGTTTTTGATGTTCTTCATCTTGCGTCAGGGGGCGTTTTCCATTTCTTTGGCGTATCGTTGGTAAATCTTGGGTACGTTCTGAATTCGAGGAAACCATGTAATTGACCTGAATTAGTCTAAAATCTTCGCTTTGTGAAATTATAGCTTCTATAAAATCCAATGAATTAAAAAATTTCTCTGAAATCGCGGCAATCCCACGTGGAAAAAATAAATCCAGACGAAGCTTTAATCACTAAAGCTCTTTGACCAACAGGTGAATGTATGTGAACACCCAAAATGTCGATCAAATCGTGACCGAAATTCAACACAGGTTTAAGATCATTGGGAGAACCAAAGAACTCCACCAGATGGTGCTCGCGGTTAAAGCAAGGAAACACGTTCTCATTGAAGGAGAGGTGGGCGTAGGAAAAACCAGAATTGCTAAGGCGCTTGCAGAATATATGGGCACCACCTTCTTCCGCGTTGATGGTTCCGAAGACCTTCTTTCATACATCCTAGTGGGATATTTTGATCCTCCTGGAGTCATTGCGAAGGGATACATTGAAGATACGTTCATCTATGGACCCCTCGCGCGGTCAATGTTGGAAGGGGGGTGCCTCTTCATCAACGAGTTAAATCGTATCCCTGAATCTTCGCAAAATATTCTCTTGACTGCATTCGATGAAGGTATAGTTGAGGTGGCGAAATTAAAAACTATAAAGGCAAAAGATTCCTTTTTCGTTGTCGCTACTCAGAATCCCGAAGCACACGTTGGCGTGACCGCGTTAGGTGAAGCTCTGAAGGATCGCTTCGTGTGGGTTCACCTTGATTATCAACCTGCAGAGGAGGAAGAATTGATCGTCATCCAAGAAGCTGACCTGTCTGGAAAGAGACAGCGAGAAATTGCTCATCTTGCAGTAAGAATTGCACGTGGGACACGTAATCACCAAGATATCCGCCGAGGTGCTTCCGTTCGGGCTGCCATCGACATTGCCGCACTTGTTAAGTCCAATGGTCCTGTGCAACCTGAGGATACAGAAAGTATCTGGATGGAAGTTGCCATCATGGCGCTATCGACTAAGATTGAGCTGATGGATAGCGTGACGGATTCTCGGGAGAATATCATCAAAGAAATTGTGTTAAATGCCCTTCAAAATACCCCTTTTGCCTAACTGAGAAGGCTTCGGCATTCGATGAAGGTCAAGGCAAATTTTCCCGATTGCGTCTCCATGGCCGCGTGTCCGCCCTCGACATGATAAAGGAAAAACTCAATCAGGGCGTTAAGCGAGTTGATTTTTACCAGAAAATGTCGCACGAGTTAAATTTCGATGAGATCCAGCAGATGACGAGAGCCGCTATGGATCGAGATAATGTCGGGGCCTTGATTGGATTGGCTCAGACCAACCAGTACTCGGTTTCGAGCACCCTTTCTAGCGATTATGGCGCGAAATTTTTCCAACAGAAGACCAAGGACGAGGTGGACAATTCTCTCTTTCCTCAGCTGTACTTCATGCTACGGAATGCTGCCCCGCCAAAATACAAGATACTTTTCCGCCAGTTGGCTCGCAGGGCGATTCTCCGGACATCACTCCGGATATCAGGGAAAGGCCTACGGGGAGATGTTCGACGGCGTGTCCGTTATCGGCCAGGAATGCTGGAATTCGACCTCGACCAATCTCTGCAGGTGTATTTTGAAAAAAAGCACTTGGCATACTGGGACATCGTGGGCATCGAGCGTCGCAAGAAGAAAAAGGTCGGAGTGGTGATGATAGACACGAGTGGTTCAATGTACGGACGTCTCTTGCTCAACGCGGCGCTCACCGCGGCTGTACTATCTTATCATATGGCAAAAACTGATCCCTATTCTATCATAGTCTTTAATAGTAAGGCGTTCGCGCTCAAGGGTCTCAACGACTATCGTGCCACGGATGATATCGTTAATGATATTCTAGATTCGGAAGCGGTAGGATTCACTAACATCGAAGCCGCCCTCTTAAAAGGTGTTGAGGAACTCGCCAAAATTCGATTTGAGAATCGATTTGGGATTCTCATTTCTGACGGGGAATATAATCGTGGGGAAGATCCCGTCTACCTCGCGAGTAAGTTTCGGCACCTCCACGTGATCCACATCCCCCCAGAAAAACCAATGAATACAAAAGGACTGGAAAAGTGCGCTGAGATAGCCCACACTGGACGGGGTAGTCTCGTGAAGGTACGGGATTATACCGAAATTCCACGGGCTTTAATGCGTCTCCTCCAAAAGTTATGAGCAGGGGTAAAAGGGAATTGATCAATTGGATTATATTTGACGTGATGGGTGTCATTTTCACGGAAGGAGATGACGTGAACAACCTCCTGAT
>MBAA01000187.1:9091-12138 GCA_001940655.1 Promethearchaeota archaeon CR_4 | reverse complement strand
GGCATCGTGGATCGTCTTCCGGATGTGAACCGGGACACGTGGCGGTTAACGGTAGACGGACTCGTTGAGACCTCCAAAACTTTCACGTGGGGGGAGTTTCTACAGTTACCACTCCTAAAATCGACTAGTAACTTTCACTGCGTTGAAACGTGGAGCGTTCTGGCCCAACGTTGGGAAGGACTCCCGTTTAGCCACCTCGTGAAGATCGTGCAACCGAAACCTCTCGCCAAGTACGCGTGGTTCGAATGCGCCGATGGATACACAACCTCTCTTTCGCTGGAGGAACTTGCAGCAGACGAGAATTTCCTCGCGATCAAGCTAAATGGCGAGCTCCTCGACCAAGATTATGGCGGTCCGCTCCGACTCGTGGTTCCCCAAAAATATGCGTATAAGTCTGCAATGTATATCACGCACATTACTTTCACCGCCCAGAAAGAACTGGGGTACTGGGAACAGCGGGGGTACAGCGACACGGCAGATATCTGGACGGACGACCGGCGTGCATAATATTTATGCGGTAATTTGATCATATTCTTTATTGTAGGAATTAAACTATAATTAATGGGAAAAGTAACGCTCCTAATTCAATTTCAGTGGCAGAACTTAGCCTAGTGAATTAGTCTTGACGAGTTTGGAAATTTTCATATTTATACCCTCATGCCATCGCCTGATTCCGAATTTTTTCGTCGAGACAAAATTATTATGGCAACCTCGTCCCACCTCCTCCCCTTCTGGCCGCTCGCCGCGAGCATGGTCATCACGATGGTTGTCCAAAGTGCGTTTTATTCCTACATCTCCCTCGCCATTTTCTACGACTTCAGTGGCACGAACTTGTTCGTGGTGTCTGCAGTTGAATCCGTCCCGTTGATCGCGAACTTCATCGTCATTTTCTGGATTGGGAAGACTGCGGACAATCAACGTAACCATAAGACGTTATTTTTGGTGAGTCTTGGTGCGCTTGGTATTGGAAATGTCGCGTTCCTCCTCGTGTACGTATTTTTCCGCAATCCCTTCGTGTTCCTCTGCACCCTCTTTCCGGTGAGTATATTATTTGGCATCATCTACATGAGTGGCCCCGCCTACGTCTCGCTAATCCGCCCAGCGCAAAAAGGACGGTATATGGGGTTTCTCATTCTGTATCAGTCCATAGGGTATTTCCTCGGGGGAATCGGGGGAGGTTTTTTATACGCTTGGTTCGGGATCGGGGCGATCTTTTGGGTGGGGATAATTCTACCCTGGGTGGGCATATTCATTGTAATCCGCTACCTTCCTCAGACACCCAAAACATTTCCTATAACCCCACGACCAACCTGTGTTATCTCTACTTCACCCGGGGAAGGAGTTGCACTGGGAGAATCACGGTTCCATCCCTTCGAGAACCCAATTCTCAAGTACGGATTGCTTTTTGATTTTCTCCTCGCGTTAGGTATTGGAATCTTTTACAAATTTTTTGGTATCTTTTACGTGCAAGAGCTTAGTGGTCCAGAAGAATTTGTCGGCATAAGTGGAGGGATTGCGTGCCTGTTAGGAGCTCTCGTGGGATTTTGGTTTGGCAATTTAGCCGACAAGAAGTCCCCACTCATCATTCTCATCTATGGATGGGCAGGTTATGTGGTAGTATTTTTAGGACTTTTCCTCCAACGGGACCCTGTCGCGGCGGCCATTTACTGGGCGATCCCAATTTACGTGGAATTCATCGGAATGAATAAGATAATAGCAGATTCAACCTCAGAAGGCAACCGCAATCGGGGACTTGCTAGTTCGACCATTGCACGAAACCTCGGGAGTGCAATTGGCGTGATAGCGGGGGGTATTTTGTCATTTTGGTTAACATTGCCTGAGATTTTAGCGGTTGCCTTAATCCTGTTTATCCCCTCCTTGATTTGCCTTGTTCTGACGATGAAGGCTTATCGGACGAAAAGACTTGTAAGCGATTCGCCAAAACCACTCAGTACTTGAAAATTTATGACGAAGGCCAAGGATGGTCTATTTATCGTGCAGTGCAAGTGATGCTGCCACGGCACACTGCCCAAAACTAATACCCGCGTCCCCCGGTGGCACCCGCATGTGCTCGAGGAACTCTACACCTTCCTTTCGCACGACTCGTTTAATTTCAGAAGAGATGATATGGTTGAGAGTCACCCCCCCCGTCAATCCGATCTTTTTGACTCCCGTAGCAGCGGATGTAGCGAGCGCCATCTTGGCAAGGGCCCGACTAATTGATACATGGCAGGCGTAGGCAAATGCCTGCCTCGTTGCGCGGCGGGCCGAAAACGCTTTTTGCTCCACTAACCACTGGAATAGGGCAGGCGTGGTAAGTTCTTGAATGTTATCGTGAATCTTCACGGGAATCTCAAATGGGGGGATATAATTACCGATTGGAGCGTTGTTTGCGAATGATTCGAACCGCATTGCTGGTTCTCCATCGTAGGTACGCCGTATGCAAACTCCGAAAGAGATAGCTAATGCGTCTAAAACTCGCCCCAGACTAGTGGTGTACGGCATATTTTTTGGATGGTTAAGCTGGCGAGAGATGACTGCAAGCTCGGTTTCTCGTTTGGGGAGCATTTTCAGGAAGGGGCGAGCGAGAGGAACGGCGCATATCTCCTCGGGGGAAAGGAAGGTAGAAAATATGCTCATTAGCATCCGAGCAGGATATTTGACGGCCAAGTCTCCTCCCGGCATAGGTATGGGTTGGAGGTGCCCCTTCCGCTCTACAATATCATAAGCTCCCGCCAAAATTTCCCCTCCCCACAGCATCCCGTCTGACCCATAACCCACACCGTCAATCGTGATGGAAATTGCAGGTTCATCCAACTGTACTCGGTTGTCAGCAAGGACTGCCGCATGGTGAGCATGGTGGTGCTGAATCGGGACGAGAGGAAGATCGAGTTCACTTGCCCACTCCTTAGCGAGGCGACTCGAGTGGAATGCCGGATGCAGGTCACATGCGAGGGAGGTTATCGTATCTTTTCCTGTCCCGAGTAATTTGAGGAGGTGAGTCAATGCATCATTCAGGAAGTCATAGGTTTCCAAGTTTGTCACAT